>CAIPEB010000506.1 GCA_903863885.1 uncultured Planctomycetaceae bacterium
GTCTACCTTCAAACGTCGCTTCGACGACGAATTGTTCAAGCATCCGGCATCCGCGATCGACCTGGTCGGCGAGCAATTCAACCCCCTCACCCCCGCCCCTCTCCCCCAGCAAGCTGAGGGCGAGGGGAGAGACATTTTGTTCTTGGGGGGGCTCGCAATACTCTCTTCTCGCCCTCACGCCTCACCCTGGTGCCAAGGCGAACGGAGGAATGAAACGAACATCCCTGCGATGCGTTCTCCTCCTCGCACCTTGCCTCGGGCAGCATCAGAACCAACTCGTCCAGCCCGACGGATCTCCCAAGAATATTCTTCTCCCCTCGCACCCTGCGCCCGGCAGGCATCGAAACCAACTCATCGAGCCCGAACTATCCCACAAAAACATTCTCTCCCCTCGCCCCAAACTTGTTTTGGGGAGAGGGGCGGGGGTGAGGGGCCAGAAGCGAGCGGATCCCTGAGAGTCTGGAGTCTGGAGTCTGGAGTCCGGAGTCCGGAGTCCGGAGGAAGACAAATACCGAACCGCCTACCGCCTACCGCCTACCGGCATCTGGCATCACGCTTCCCCTCCAGTGCCCTTCATTCCGGCCCGAGCTTCTTCTTTGATGCGTTGAATGTGGCCGCGGCCAAGTCCTTTGACTTCGCAGCCCAGCTCGAAGTAGCGGCGGATGGCGTCGTCGCTCAGGATGCCGTAGCAGTCGATGATGGCGATGGGGTCGCCGGCCATTTTGACTACGTCTTCGGGACGGAGCTGCAGATACTGAGCGTGAGGCACGGCAAGGATCAAGGCTTCGACGCCGGAGAGCGCTTTGCCCAGTTCCTTGTGCACGCGGACGCCGGTCAGCCCGTCCTGGTTGCGGAAGAACCGCGCCCACGATTGACCCGGCGCGGGATAGACGTCCTGACTTTCCAGTTCGTACCAGTGGTCCACGTACGGATCGTGCACCCGCATGTCGGCGCCCATCTCGGTCAGCTTGCGGACCACCATTTCGGATCCGCTGTAACGCGTGTCGCCGACGTCCTGGCGATAGCTGGCTCCGCAGATCAGCACTTCCGCGCCGGCGATGTAGCGTCCCATGTTCCGCAGCGCGTCGCGCGTCAGTTCGGCGACATGCAGCGATCGCGTGTCGTTGATGTCCACGGCAATCGGGCTGATCTTGAAGACGTTGTCGCCGTCCTCGAAGCCGAGGATGTGCTTGTAGGCCCAGTATCCCAGTCCCGCGTCCTTGGGCAGGCAGTATCCGCCGATGCCGGGGCCGGGGAAGATCATGTTGTTGTGCGTGGGCCGCATCTTGATCGCCTTGATCACCTTCAGGAGATCGACCCCGTTGCGTTCCGCGAACAGGCTCCACTCGTTCAGGAACGCCAGGATCGTCGCCCGGTAGGAATTCTCGACGATCTTCGTGGTTTCCGACTCGATCGGCCGGTCCATCACGGTCAGCGGGAATTTCTCGGTGTTCAGCACCTCGTGCAGGAATTTTTCGACCCGTTGGCGGGCCTCCGGATTGCAGCCCGAGCAGACTCGCCAGAAATCGCGGATTGACGAAACGTACTCGCGCCCCGGCATAACCCGCTCGAAGCTGTGTGCCAGCAGCGGTTCGCTGTGGATACCCCGCGCGGCAAAGGCTTTTTTCATGATCGGCCAGGCCACGAACTCGGTCGTGCCCGGGGCCACCGTCGTCTCGATCAGCGTCAGGCAGTGCGGCTGGACTTTCTCGCCGATCGTTCGCATCGTGGCTTCCAACGCGTTCATCTCGGCCTCGCCCGTGCGCATGTTGCCGAGCTGGGTCTTGGTGTAGTCGCATTGGACGTCTACCACGACGCAGTCGGCCAGGGCCAGGCAGTCGCTGTTGTAGGTGGCGATCAAGGTCTTCTTGTCGTTGACGCAGCGAGCGATCATCGGATCGACTTCCGGATCTTCGGCCTTCACGGGCGATTCGCCCCGATTCAGCAGCGGGATCTTCCAGAAGCTGCGCGAACTGGGCCGCTGGCAGCCGATCACGAACTTGCTCGGCTTGCCCGACTGCTTGTCCACCGTGTCCGCGATGATCGCCGCCATCACCGCACCGACAAACCCCACGCCCATCACCACGACGATTTCCTTGCCTTCCGCACGCGCCTGCTCGACCAGCAGCTTGATGCGATCCAATTCCTTGCCGTAATCGTCACGACCGGGAAGAACGAACTTTTCGCCCGACGGGCTGCAGGAATAGTCGGCCACGGCAAAACACCTCGGAGAAAGTGGGGAATCGGACGGACCTCTCCGCAAGGATACCCCACAAATCAGGAGGCCACGGATGTTCACGGATGAAACACGGATGGGAAATGCCTTTATCCGTGAAAATCCGTGCCCGTCCGTGGCCTCCCCTCCCCGTTTCCGCGTTGGCGAAAACCCCGCTATTTGCTAAGGTTCCTTCTGGAGATACCACGCGCGGAACGTACGGTTTGCGCTAACCCCAGGAAGAATCATGGTAACTCTCGCTACCGAGCCGAACGAAAAACGCTTTCGTATCGGCGCTATTACGCTGACGCTGGTCGCGGTGGCATGGCTGCCGCTGCTGGTCGTTTATGCCACACATCTGTGGGCTCTGCCGCACTACCAGTATTTTCCGATGGTGATCGTCGGCGCGGCGCTGCTGGCAAGGCGGCGGCTTGCCAGTGGGGTGGAGAGCGAGCCGGGGAGCCGGCAGCTGTCGCTGCTGCTTTCGATCCCGCCGATGGGAATGCTCCTGGTCGCGATCCTGTTGAATTCGCCCTGGCTGGGAGCCGTGTCGTTCCTGCTGATGCTGCTGGCGCTGATCTATCGCGCCGGCGGCTGGACCCTGGTTCGCCGACTGCTGCCGGCGTGGGTGCTGCTGTGGCTGGCCATCTCGCTGCCGATGCGGTGGGACACCATTCTGATCCTCTCCCTGCAGAGAATCACCGCCCAGATGAGCGGCGAGATTCTGGACCTGATCGGAGTGGTGCATCGCGTGTCCGGCACCATCGTCCAGATTCCGGGCAAGCAGTTGCTCGTCGAGGAAGCGTGTAGCGGCGTGCATTCCCTCTTCTCGGCCACGGCCTTTACCGTGTTCATGCTGCTTTGGTGGCGTTCGCCTTGGATTCGCTCGATCCTGCTGCTGGTTACCCTGCCTGTCTGGGTCATTGTGGCCAACGTCGCTCGAGTGGTCAGCGTCACTTTGCTCCTGGTGGTGTACGAGATTCAGGCGGACAAAGGGGTGCTGCACGAAACGATCGGCTTTGCGTCGTTCGCACTGGCCGTGCTGTTGATCCTGAGCGCAAACTGCGCGCTTCGCTACATCACGGGCGGTTACGGCAAACACGAAACGAATCCGGAAGGCGAAACCGCGTCGTCCGAGGAACACGAGTCTTCGGAGGATCCGGATGATCGGCAGAAACTCCAGCTGCCGTGGAAATCCTGGCTGGGGACGCTCGCGTCGCCCGCGATGTGCGTCGCGACGGCCTTGTTTGCCACGGTTCAGGTCGCTGTGCTGGTCAACGCTTCCCGGCTCGAAGCCGCTCCAACGCTCCGCGAACCGATCGCCGGCATCGTCGCGGAAACCCTGCCCGGAACCTGGGAAGACTGGAAACAGACCGGTTTCCGCACCGAACAGCGGGGAACTGACTCAAATTTCGGCGCGGTCTCGCAATCCTGGGACTATGCGTGCGGCGATTCGTTGATCACCGCTTCCATCGACTATCCGTTCCTCGAATGGCACGAACTGTCGGCCTGCTACGCCAACCAGGGATGGCACGTCCAGCAACGCGGAGCGACGCGCGTCAGCGGCTTCGGCAAGAACGAGGCGGAAGTGGTGAACCTTCAACTGCGGTCGCCGCACGGTGACGAATACGGAGATGTTGCCTTCAGCCTCTGTCGCAGCACGGGGGCCCCCGCCGATCCGCCGGGCTTCAATCCGTGGCGCGATGCCTGGAACCGACTCTTCCGCGGCCAGGCCACATCGTTGCTGGCCTGGTTGCGCGAGAAACACAGCCCGCGCCAAACCGTGCAATTGCAGGTCTTTCGCCGCGGATTCCGTGAATTGAATGACAAGGAACGCGAGCAGTCGGGCCGTTTTCTCAAAGTGATGTACGACCAGTTGCTGCCCTACTGGACCGCCTCGAAACGCCAACCGCTCCCGCAGGAGAAGCAGGGCTCATGAACTGGATTCACATGTGGATTTACCGGCTGCGGGTCATCGGATACCGAGTATTCGCTGCCACGATGAACCTGCTCGGGGCGGCACGGTACGGGATCGCAACGGTTGCCAAGGCCGTCTTCGCAGCACTCGCGGCCTGGTGGAATTTTCGGCCCGTGCGGGACCTGCTGCTCGGCCTGCCCGCGATATTCGCGCTGATCGGCGGCGTCACGCTGGCCGTGGTAGCCAGTTCCAAGCCGCCTCGTGTGACCCGCGACCATTACCAGGTCATTTTCCAATCGGCGTATGTCAACAAGGAATGGGATCGCGCGCTGATCGGGGCCGAACGCGTCTGCGACGCCGATCCCGAGTCGCAGCAAGGGCGGTACGATCTGGCGCTGGCCTGCGAGAAAACAGGCAATTTGCCCCGCTGCGAGACCCTGATGAATCAGCTGGCGCCCCGTGATCAACAAGGCTATGCGCCGGCCCATCTCTGGATTGCCGCCCAGATCCTCAAGGCGGGAACCCTCACGCGTGAATCCTACGACCTTGCCTTTGCGCATCTCATGCGGGCCCGGCAGGAGCCGGCTCAGGCCAACCTCGTGGACGCAACACTCGCGGAACTCTACCTCGTGTCCGGTCGCGTCGAGGATGCACGCGAACTGCTGATTCGCCTGCCGAACCTGACCGGCCAGCAGCAGCTCAGCCTGGCCCGCACCAGTGCGCTCACCGGCAAGGTTGACAACGCACGCCGCGAGGCTGCAGCCGCCGCGAATATGTTCGCCGCCCAGGTCAAGGACGAACCGAACAACGCCGAAGCCCGAATGCACTGGGCCGAAGCCTGCGCTCTGTCCGGGCAGACGGAACAGGCCGAAGTGATTCTCCGCGATGGGGTCGCGATGAGTCCGAAGGGGCCGTGCGCCGTCGCGCTCGTGCGGTTCTACCTGCAATGGGTCGAGATGCTCGCCCGCACACCCAGCCCGCAGAACAGCCGCCAGATTCTTCAGATCCTCCGCAGGGCGCGAACCGTCGCCGAATCGCTCCCCTCGGACAATGTGGCCGCCCTGTCGCTGCTTGCACAGATCA
>CAIPEB010000507.1 GCA_903863885.1 uncultured Planctomycetaceae bacterium
CGGGCGTCTGAATTCGACCAGAGCGCGCTGTTCAAGAAAGTCTACGAAGATGAATACGGCACATTCGGTGGAGCGCCGTTTGGAACCTTGATTGGTGATTACGAATTCGGCAAGCACCCGCAGGACGTGGCGCTGCTGGAGCGGATCTCGAACGTGGCCGCCTCTGCCCACGCTCCGTTCATCTCGGCCGCGGCGCCCGACCTGTTCAATATGGACAGCTATACCGAACTCGGCCGGCCGCGCGATCTGGCCAAGGTGTTCGACACGGTCGAGTATGCCAAGTGGAAGTCTTTCCGCGATTCTGAAGACTCGCGTTTCGTGGGCCTTACGCTTCCGCATGTCCTTGGTCGACTGCCGTACGGCCAGCAAACATGCCCCGTCGAGGCCTTCAACTACGAAGAAGACGTGGATGGCACCGATCACAGCAAGTATCTGTGGACCAACGCGGCCTATGCTTTCGGCACGCGAATCACCGAGTCGTTCGCCAAATACAGCTGGCTGGCGACGATCCGCGGCGTGGAGGGAGGCGGGCTGGTCGAAGGACTGCCGACGCATACCTTCAAGACCGACGAGGGGGATGTGGCGCTGAAATGCCCGACGGAAATCGCCGTCACCGACCGGCGCGAAAAGGAACTCAACGATTTGGGCTTTATCACGCTGTGCCACTGCAAGGGGACGGATTTCGCGGCCTTTTTCGGCGCGCAGTCTACCCAGAAACCCAAGCTGTACGATCGGGATGACGCCAACGCCAATGCCCGCCTGTCCACCATGCTGCAGTACATTCTCTGCACGTCGCGATTTGCCCATTACCTCAAAGCGATGGCACGCGACAAGGTGGGGTCGTTCATGGAGAGGGACGAGTGCGAGAGATGGCTGAACCGCTGGATCAATAACTACGTGCTGTCCAATCCGGAGGATGCGGGGCCCGAGGCCAAGGCGCGCAGCCCGTTGCGCGAGGCACGCGTTATGGTGCGCGATGTGAAAGGCAAACCGGGCTGCTACGAAGCAGTAGCGCATCTCCGCCCGCATTATCAGCTTGACGAACTTACGGTTTCGCTGCGGTTGGTTGCCGAGTTGCCGCAGTCCAAGGGCTAGACACGCATGGCGTTCAGGCAATGCGAGTTTTCCGACAACTTAATGGGTTTCGGAACGACAACAACATTAATCGAGGCCTCTAACACAAGTGTTGCGGACTAAGAACTTACGTCGCGTTTCGGGAGTAGGAGACACAACAAATGGCTGCTGTTGATTATTTTTTGAAGATCGACGGTGTCGAGGGAGAATCGCAGGACTCGAAGCACAAGAACGAGATCGAAGTCGAGTCCTGGAGTTGGGGCGAGACCCAGACGGGGACACACGCCGGCGGAGGAGGCGGAGGCGCCGGCAAGGTTTCGATGCAGGATTTTCACTTCGTGATGAGAGTGAACAAGGCCACCCCCAAACTGATGCTGGCATGTGCCTCGGGACAGCACATTAAGATGGCCGTGCTGACGTGCCGCAAAGCGGGGGGAGAGCAGCAGGAATACCTGGCGGTCAAAATGTCCGACCTGCTCGTTTCGTCGTATCAGACAGGTGGCAGCAGACACGCCGATGTCGTGCCAAACGATCAAATCAGCATGAACTTCTCGAAGATCGAATTCGAGTACAAGGAGCAGAAGCCCGACGGTACCCTGGGCTCACCGGTGAAAGCCGGTTGGAACGTGAAGGAATCCAAGAAGGTCTGAGTCCATCACAACGCATGCCGCAGTCCCGGTACTGGCCAGAACAGTACTGGGACGCTCCGTGCTCAATGAGCTTGCTGCAAACAAGCCGGAGACGCGTTCATCGCCTCGAATGGGCACGCCGGCAAGACCGGTGGCCGACAATGCTCGAGCCGCGAATGCTGCTTCCGACTTGTTTCCTGGCGGGAAGGCATGCACAGATTCAAGAGGGCGATCGTGACAGCCAAAGAACTGTTCCAATCGGGCAAGCTGTCGCAGGCGGTCGAAGAACAGTTGCGGATGGTGCGTGCCAAGCCGACCGACGTGGCAGCCCGTACCTTCCTGTTCGAGTTGCTGTGTTTTCAGGGCGAACTGGATCGGGCCCGGAAACAGCTGGAAGTGATATCCCAGCAGAATGCCGAAAGCGAATGGGCCACTCAGGTATACGGCAACATCCTGGCGGCCGAACATCTGCGCCGGCAATTGCTGAGCCACGGCCGACAGCCTGAGTTTCTGCTCGATCCGCCCGAATTTGTCCGACTGCATCTGGACGCGATCAACCGGCTGTGCGAGAGCCGACCGGCCGCGGCAGTTGCCTGCCTGTCACAGTCCCTGGAGATGCGTTCTCCGTGTCCGGCAGATGTGGACGGACAGGCCGTTGAAGACTTCTGCGACTGCGACGACCTGTTTGCTCCGCTGCTGGAGGTTTTCATTCTCCGTGACTATGTCTGGGTTCCATGGCAACAGATCCGCGAGCTTCAAATCACGGCCCCTGAACGTCCCCGGGACCTGATCTGGATTCCCGTTCGGTTGACCTTGACGGACGGTTCATCGCGGTCGGGCTATGCGCCCGCACTTTATCCTGAAACGCACCTGCACTCGGACGACTCCGTCAAGCTGGGACGCATGACCGACTGGCAGAGTCGGGAAGACGGTCCCGTCCGAGGTGTCGGCCTGCGCGAGTACCTCGTAGGAGAAGGCACGCGCTCAATTCTGGAACTTCGGCACGCGAGTTTTGCGTTTGAGAGTTGAGACACGTGGCTTGATACCCTAGGCAACACTTGGAATCCGGCATCGGCCGTCGAGGAGACTGTGTCTCAGCCAAGCGTCTCACAATCCCTGTTGTCCAGTTACGAGCAACTTCCTTACGAGTCGGGTCCGCAGTACCCGACGCATCCCGACTGCATGGCGACGGTGGGTTCGCTGATGGGGATGCACCCGGCCGCAGTCGATCAATGCCGGATGCTTGAACTGGGCTGTGGCGACGGCGGCAACCTGATTCCCATGGCCGTGGCTCTGCCGGGCAGTCGCTTTGTGGGAATCGATCTGTCGCCGACTCAGATTCAGACGGGAATGAAGACGATCTCGGCGCTGGGGCTGGCGAATATTGAATTGCGCGCGGCGGATCTCCTCGATGTCGGGGAGGAACTGGGGAAATTCGACTACATCGCCTGCCATGGCGTGTTCTCGTGGGTGCCGCCGGAGGTTCGAGCCAAGATTCTCGCGATCTGCCAGCGGAACCTGGAACCGCAGGGGGTCGCTTATATCAGCTACAACACGTACCCGGGGTGGCATTTTCGCGGAATTGTCAAGGACATCCTGCACTTTCACACGCGAGAGATCGAGGGGCCCCACGAGAAACTGGCGGAGGCTCGCGGATTGCTCAACTTTCTTGCCCAGTCGTTGCCGAGTGAAGGCAATCCGTATGCTTCGGTCTTGCGGAACGAAGCCGAGAGTTTCCAGCGGGAAGCAGAGTACTATCTGTATCACGAGTTTCTCGAAGAGGTGAATTATCCGCTGTACTTTTATCAGTTCATGGAGCAGGCCACGGACAATGGTCTGCAGTACGTCGGCGAAGCTTGGTTCCACACGCGACTCGACAACCTGCCCCGCAAGGTGCGGGAGACCATCGAGAACATCTCACCGTCGCTGATTCACAAGGAGCAGTATCTCGATTTTCTGCGGGCAAGGACCTTTCGCCGCACGCTGCTGTGCCACCGCAGCGTCGCACTCACTCGACGACCCGATGTGGATCGGCTGCTGGGCATGTCCGTGAGTGCCCATGTGTGGCCGCTCGAGTTGCCGGTTGATGCGGCGACATCGGCGACTGTGGAATTCCAGACGCCGCAGGGCGAAAAGATTTCAACCAATCATCCCGCGATCAAGACTATGTTCGCGATGCTTTTCGACGCTCGCCCGCAGGCCATTCCCGCGCAAGAGTTGCTGAGCGGGATCTGCAGCCGGATCGAAGAGGCCAACGCGGATCGCAGCGCGACACCCGACGCTGAGAGCTTCGCGAACCTGCTGGCCTCATGCCATATCAGCAACACGGTTGTTCTGCACACCTGTCCGCCCAGGTTTGCCATCCAAGTGAGCCAGCGGCCTGCCGCCAGTCCGCTCGCGCGGCTCATGGCCCGGGAGGGCAAGGCGGTCGTAAACCTGCGTCATCAGAATTGCGAGCTGACAGAATTTGAACGGGCTGTGCTGGCAAAGCTGGACGGATCGCGAGATCGGCGCCAGCTGTTGAGCGAACTCGGCGAGATGATCGACGAGCAAGCTTTGAATATACGGTGTTCGGAAAATGACGAAGCAGCCGAGTTGCCGCTCGACCAGCAATTGGAAGCGGCACTGTGGCGAATCGCACATGGAGCCCTGCTCGTTTCGTGACCATCGGTTCGGCAAGTGTCGGAAAGGCCCTCGTCATGTCGCGAGTCGGTTCACAGCAGCCTCTGGTCCCATCTCTGCTCGACCGTCTGATCGACGAAGAGCCTGATGTGTCGACGGAGCCCGCCTGGCGCCAGTCGCAGAATCTGCGCGAGTATCGCAGCGGCGTGCTGCGCGACGTCGAGAACCTGTTGAACACCCGTCCTGTTCGCTTTCAGATGCCGGCGGAGTCGTGCGAGATTGCGCGATCGGTGCTGACGTACGGAATGCCGGATTTCATTTCCGCGGGGGTAGGGAGCCTCGAGGAACGGGAGCAACTGCGGCGCAACGTCGAGATCACGGTCCGTCGTTTTGAGCCGCGTCTGCGCGAAGTTCGCGTGGTGCTGCACCGTCAGGAAAACGAATTCGATCGCACGCTGCGCATGACAATCCACGCGATGCTGTGGGTGGAGCCCGAACCGCAACCGATCGCGTTCGATACGGTCGTTCAGCCTTCGTCGGGAACCTGCAAAGTGGAGTCCACCTAGTGGGTCGGAACACGCTTGAAACGCAGTACGAAAATGAACTCAACTTCATCCGGCGGCTCGGCGCCGAGTTTGCCCGCGACCGGCCGAAGATCGCGGATCGCCTGATGATGGACCGCGAAACGGGGGCGTCGGAAGATCCTCACGTGGAGCGGTTGATCGAGGCATTCGCCTTCCTGACGGCTCGGATCCGTGTGAAGCTGGACGACGAATTCCCGGAGATCACGGATTCGATGCTCGGGGTTCTCTATCCGCACTACCTGGCGCCGGTACCGTCGATGGCGATCGTGCAGTTCGCCCTCGATCCGATGCACGGGCAGGTATCCACCGGCATCACCGTCGATCGCCACAGTCGCCTCTATTCGCGCGAGGTCGAGGGTCTTCCGTGCCGCTTTCAGACCTGTTATCCGGTCACGCTCTGGCCGTTCGAACTCACTTCGGCCCGGTATCACACCGCGCCGTTCCGGGACATCGTTTCGCCTCCGGACCGTTCTGCAGATGCGCCGGCGATGCTCCGGCTCGAATTGCGATCCGGCAGCGCCGTGCCGATGTCGAAACTGAAGCTCGATCGACTGCGGTTCTTTCTCAGCGGCGACGACCTCACGATCCGCACGCTGTACGAGTTGATCTTCAACCACGTCACGCAGGTCGTGTTTCGGGCCGGGAGTTCGCCGGCGGATCCGGCGCCGATCGTTCAGAATGCCGATTGCCTGCACATGGTCGGATTCGAGCGCGACGAGGGACTGCTCCCCTACAGTCCGCGTTCGTTTCTGGGATATCGGCTGCTCACCGAGTATTTCACCTTTCCGAACAAGTTTCTGTTCGTGGATATCTGCGGACTCGACCGGATCGCCGGAGGAACTTTTCGCGACCGGCTGGAGATCTATCTGTTCCTCGACCGCAACATGCCCGAACTGGAAACTCGCGTGAAGACCGAGATGTTTCGGTTGGGCTGCTGTCCCATCGTGAATCTATTCAAGCAGCAGGCCGATCCGATTCAGCTCACTCAGACCAGGACCGAGTACATGGTCGTGCCCGACGTGCGCTACGCGCGGGCGATGGAGGTCTATTCAATCGACCGCGTGCACTCGACCAATCTCGAGACGCATGAGACGACGGAATACGAGCCGTTCTATGCGCTGCGGCATTCGCAGGATGCATCCGCGGACCCGGTTTACTGGTGTGCGCGGCGGAGCGCATCGGTCCGCAAGGGGGACGCAGGTACGGATGTGTATCTGTCGCTGGCCGATGTGAATTTCAATCCGCGATTACCGGCAACAGATGTGCTGATGGTCGAGACCACGTGCACCAATCGCGATCTGCCGGGGCAGTTGCGGTCTTCGGGAGGAGAGAGCTGGAATTTCCAATTGGAGGGCCAGGCGCCCGTGCACCGGATATTGCCGATCGTGCCGCCGACATCGCCGGCGCGATTGCCGCCGGACCAGAACCGCTGGCGGCTGATATCGCACCTGGCACTCAATCAGCTCTCGATTGTGGGGGAAGGTGACGGGGCCGACGCGCTCAAGGAAATCCTCAAGCTGTACGACTATGCCAACACGAAAGTGAGCAGCCAGCACATTGCGGGGATTGTCAGCGTGCGGGGGCGGCGAAGCGTGGCACCGATTCGTGACGGCATCGGCCAGGGCTTCTGCCGAGGGGTGGAAGTGACGATTGAATTCGACGAAGACCAGTATGCCGGGAGCGGAGTGTTTCTTCTGGCTGCTGTGCTCGAACGGTTCCTGGCACTTTACGCTTCTCTGAATTCCGCAACGCGACTGTTGGCGCGCACGCGTCAGCGCGACGGGTTCTTGAAACGCTGGCCCTTTCGCGCGGGAGAACGAAGCCTCGTGTAAACAGAAACGACAGCTGCCTGGCCGAAGGCAACGACGAGGGACCCATGCCTCACACGTCGAACGACAACGATGCCTGGGGGCCACGGCCTCAACTGGCCGCGCTGCTGCGGCGTGAACCGTATCGTTTCGGATTTTTTCAGGCGGTGCGGGTTCTCGAGCGATTGTTCCCTGAGCGCCAATCAGTGGGGGGCGACGTTGAGCCTTCGGAGGAATGCGCAAGATTTCGCGCTCATCTTTCGCTCGTGTTTCCCCCCAGCGAGATTCACGACATTCACGATCGCGGAGATCAGCGACCGCTTTCGGTGACCGTTGCCTTCATGGGGCTGACAGGTCCGTCGGGAGTACTGCCTCGCTTCTATACCGAGACGCTGTTGGAACGCGTGCGGCAAAAGGACCGGACGCTTGCCGATTTCCTCGACCTGTTCAACCATCGACTGATTTCGCTGTTTTATCGCGCCTGGCAGAAGAATCGTTTCTGGGTGGCCTTCGAGCGGGCCGAGGTCGCGGGACGCGGCTATCGCTCGGATTCGGCAAGGCATCGTGCGTTCGTCACGGAAGTTCGGCCCCGGCTCGATCCGTTTTCGCAGTCCTTGCTGGAACTCGCCGGCATGGGGCCGGGATCGCTTCGTTACCGCGCGTCGGAGCGTCGTGAGTTGCGGGCGCGGAGCCGCATCGAGGACGCGACGCTGCGTTTCTACGCGGGACTGCTGGCGCAGCAGCATCGTTCGGCCTCGGGGTTGGAGGGAATGCTGCAGGACTTCTTCGGGGTGGCCGTGAGCGTTCGGCAGTTCGTCGGGCAATGGCTGCTGCTCGACGAGGAAAACCAGACGCAGCTTTCGGATGGCGGTTGCACGCAATTGGGCTCGACGGCGATTGCCGGTCAGCGATTCTGGGATGTGCAGAGCAAGTTCCGCGTTCGCATCGGCCCGCTGGGCTTCGATCAGTTCTGCGCTTACCTGCCTTCGGGAAACGCTTATCGGCAACTGGCGGATCTGGCGCGACTGTATGCGGGTCCCGCGCTGGATATCGATCTTCAGCTTGTCTTGCGGGCTGAAGAAGTGCCCTGTTGTCAACTCTCGTCCAGTCCGCGGCACGAGCCGAGGCTGGGATGGAATACGTGGGTCTGTTCGGACGCGTTCACGCATGACGCCGACGACGCCGTTTTGTGTCTGGAGGGTTCATTCTGAGAAATTACCGTCGAATCGTGGCGGCCAGGGCGATCTGCGGAAAGACCCCTCGGAAAGCCGCCTGGAGGAGCCTGCCGTGGACGTCAATCTCAAGTCGCTGATTGGAAAACTGAACGACACTTCGCGGCGCGCGCTGGAAAGCGCAGCCGGACTGTGTCTGTCGCGGACGAACTACAACGTCGAGGTGGAGCACTGGCTGCTGAAGCTCCTGGAAACCACGGATACCGATCTGCATCGTATCCTGCGCCAATACGAAATCGATGTTTCGCGATTGGAACGCGATCTGACACGAACCGTGGACGGATTCAAGACGGGCAACAGCCGTTCCCCTGCTCTCGCTCCGACTATCGTGGACCTGGTGCGCAAAGCCTGGGTATTGGCTTCCGTTGAATATGGCGAATCAGCGGTGCGCTCCGGGCATTTGCTGCTCGCGCTGTTGGGCGACCCCGACCTGGCGCGGCTGACAAGGGAAAGCGGTCCCGCGTTAAACAAAATTGACGCAGCGTCCTTGCACAAGAACCTGCGCGATCTGGTCGCGGGAAGCTGCGAGGACGCGCCCTCGTCGCGTCGCGGCGAGACGGCCGCGGACCAGACGCCCGGACTGCCGCGCAAGACCGTCGCGCTGGACCAGTTCACGATCGATTTGACCAGGCGGGCGAAGTGCGGCGAGATCGATCCGGTCCTGGGCCGTGATGCGGAGATCCGCCAGATCATCGACATCCTGACTCGCCGGCGTCAGAACAACCCGATTATGACTGGCGAAGCGGGAGTTGGAAAAACGGCAGTGGTCGAAGGTTTCGCCCTGCGCGTGGTGTCCGGCGATGTGCCGCCGTCGCTTCGCAATGTGTCGATTCGCACGCTCGATCTCGGTCTGCTGCAGGCCGGGGCCGGAGTCAAGGGAGAATTCGAGAACCGCCTGAAGTCGGTGATCCAGGAGGTCAAGGCATCGCCGACGCCGATCATCCTGTTCGTTGACGAAGCCCACCAGATGATCGGCGCGGGCGGAAGTGCCGGCCAGGGGGACGCGGCGAATCTGCTCAAGCCGGCACTGGCCCGCGGCGAACTGCGGACGATCGCCGCCACGACCTGGGCCGAGTACAAGAAGTACTTCGAGAAAGACGCAGCACTGGCCCGCCGCTTTCAGGTGGTCAAGGTCGAGGAGCCGAGCGAGCCGGTGGCGATCGAGATGATGCGGGGGCTCGTCGATACCCTGGAAAAGCACCATCACGTGCGAATCCTGAATGAGTCGGTCGTGGAAGCGGTGAAACTGTCGAGCCGCTACCTGTCCGGCCGGCAACTCCCCGACAAGTCAATCAGCCTGCTCGATACCACCTGTGCCAGGATCAGTCTCAGCCTCACCGCCACACCACCGCCGGTTGAGGACTGTCGCCGCCGCATTGCGCAACTGAAACTGGCCAGTGAGATACTCCAGCGCGAGCAGGACGCCGGTGTGGATCAAAGCGAACAGCTCGCTGAACTGCAGCAACAAAAGCTGCAGGCCGACGACCTGCTGCGGCAGTTGAATGAGCGCTGGGGACGTGAAAAAGAACTCGTGGCGCAGATCCAGCGGATCCACGATTCCCTGCGGAACGGCAGCAGGCCGCCGGAGCCCGGACCCGCCGAGAAGAAGCCGGAGGGACCTTCGCCAACCCCCGCGCCGAAATCGACGGAGCCTGATGCCGCTGTGAAGCCCGCGGGTGCGCCGACGGGAACGTTGACTGCGCAACCGCTCTCGGAAGAAGATCGGGCAAAACTGCGGTCGGAGCTCGCCGATGCCGAGGCCGGTCTGGCCGAAGTGCAGGGCGACTCGCCGCTGGTGCATCCTTGCGTCAACGCACAATCGATCGCCGAGACTGTGGCCGCGTGGACGGGAATCCCGGTTGGCCGCATGATGGCCGACGAGATCAAGACGATCCTGAACCTCAAGCCACTGATGGAACGATCGATCGTGGGACAGTCCCACGCACTGGATCGAATCGCTCAGAGCATCAGTACCTCTCGAGCCAATCTTCGGGACCCTCGCACGCCGATCGGCGTGTTTCTGATGTGCGGCACGAGCGGTGTCGGCAAGACGGAAACCGCAGTCACGCTGGCTGAGTTGCTCTACGGCGGCGAGCAGAACATGACCGTCATCAACATGTCGGAGTTCAAGGAAGAACACAAAGTGTCGCTGCTGATGGGCTCGCCGCCCGGTTATGTCGGTTACGGCGAAGGAGGCGTGCTTACCGAAGCGGTCCGCCGCAAGCCCTACAGCGTGGTGCTGCTGGACGAAATGGAAAAAGCACATCCCGGCGTGCAGGACATTTTCTATCAGGTGTTTGACAAGGGCACGATGAAAGACGGCGAGGGTCGCGATATCGACTTCAAGAACACCGTCATCGTGATGACCACGAATGCGGGGACGGACTTCATCAAGAACCTCTGCTCCGATCCCGACGCCTTCGTGAGCGCCGTGTTTCCCGAACTGCTCAAGACTTTCAAGCCCGCGTTCCTCGGCCGCCTCTCGATTGTGCCCTTCTATCCGCTCGGCGAGGCCGTAATGAAGAAGATCATCGAGTTGAAACTGGCCAAGATCGGACGCCGGGTGCGGGAACACTACAAGGCCGAGTTTTCCTACGCGCCGGCAGTGGTGGAAATGATCGCTCAGCGGTGCACCGAAGCCGACACCGGAGCCCGCAACATCGACCACATTCTGACTCGCACCCTGCTGCCGCAGATGTCCACGGAGTTTCTCGGGCGGTTGGCAGAAGGTCAGGAGATACGCGGCGTGCACATCGTGACTTCGGGTGACGGATTTCAATACGAGATTAATCCTGCAGCTGCACAGTAAGCGCTCAAATCAAGGCGTGTTTTCGTCGTGCCGTGATTCGACGCAACTAGTCGCCGTCGCGATCGAAAACAGAGATTAAGGGGAGTTGCCCGAACCCCTGCGGCTCGGTGGAAACGGAGATGTCTCGATGGGGACTTACACTCAAAAAAAGCGGCTCCTGTCCGTCAAGACTCCGCTGGGCGACGACGTGTTGCTGCTGGTTGGACTCCTGGGACGCGAGAGCGTTTCGCAGTTGTTTCACTTCACCCTGGATCTGCTCTCGCCCAATGAGAAAGCGGAGCAGGTTGATTTCAGCAAGGTTCTCGGCCAGAAGATCTGCGTCGAGTTGCGAGTGGACGGGGAGTCCGACACGAAGCGGTATTTCCACGGCATCTGCAGCCGCGTCGCCCAGGGGCGAACAGACGAGCATTTCACCGAATTCACCATGGAAATGGTGCCGCAGCTGTGGCTGTTCAATTGGCGTTCGCAGAGCCGGATATTCCAGCAAATGAGCGTCCCGGACATCCTCAAGAAAGTCCTGACAGGCGTGGATGTCGACTGGCGATTATCGGGCAATTACGAACGCCGCAACCACTATGTCCAGTACCGGGAATCGGATCTGCGTTTTGCTTCGCGGTTGATGGAGGAAGAAGGGATCTTCTATTTCTTCAAGCACGAGGAAGGCAAGCACACGATGGTCGTGGCCGATTCGCCTCAAGGCCATCCCGCTCTGGCGCCATCGGATGTGAGATTCGACAAAGCCGTCGGTGGCACGCGCGATGACCAACGTGTGCGAGGCTGGCAGAAGTGTCAGGAGTTGCGGGCCGGCAAATGCACGCTTTGGGATTACTCGTTCGAGTTGCCGAAGAAACACCTGGAAGCGACGGCGACGACGCAGCAGGACGTGACCGTCGGCCGCGGAACACATGAACTGAAGGTGGGTGGCAACAACAGTCTCGAGTTGTATGACTATCCGGGCGAGTACGCGAAGCGGTTCGACGGGATAGACAAGAGCGGAAGCGAGCAGCCCGCGGAACTGAACAAGATCTTCCAGGACAACAAGCGGACAGTTGACATTCGCATGCAGCAGGAGGCGGTCGGCAGTCTGCTGATTGACGGCAACGGGGATTGCGACCACTTCGCGGCGGGGCACAAGTTCAGTCTGAGCGGAAATGAGGATGCCGACGGCGAGTACGTCCTGACCTCGGTGAGCCATCTCGCCAAGGAGACAGGATATCGCTCGGGCGAAACCGTCAATTGGACGTATGAGAATACCTTCAAGTGCATTCCCTCGGCCCTGCCGTATCGACCGGCCCGCATCACTGCAAAGCCCGTCGTGGCCGGTACGCAGACTGCCGTCGTGGTTGGCCCCGCGGGCGAGGAGATTTTCACCGACAAGTACGGACGCGTGAAAATCCAGTTTCACTGGGATCGCGAAGGGCGCAACGACAGCGACAGTTCCTGCTGGGTGCGGGTCGGAACCCCCTTGGCGGGAAACCAGTGGGGAATGGTCCACATTCCGCGGATCGGCCAGGAAGTGATCGTCGCCTTTCTCGAAGGAGATCCCGATCGTCCCCTGATCGTCGGCAGCGTTTACAACGCCGATCAAATGCCCCCTTATTCGCTGCCCGACAACAAGACGCAGAGCGGTATCAAGAGCCGCAGCACGCTCAGCGGTGCGTCCGAGAACTTCAACGAACTGCGATTCGAGGACAAGAAGGGCGAGGAACAGGTTTACTTCCACGCGGAGAAGGACTTCTCGCAGGTCGTGGAGAACAACTTCCAGCAGAAGATCGGTTTCGACAAGAAAGACCCGGGCACTCAGACGACGGAAGTCTACGGCGACCGGACCACCACAGTCGAAACCGGCCACGACAAGACGCAAATAAAGAAAGGAAACCGCGAGGTCCTGCTCGACAAGGGCAATGACACGCTGACGTTGAAGATGGGCAAGCGAACGGTCCTGTTGGAGCAGGGCGACAGTGAACTGACCATCAAGAAAGGGGACCGGAACGTCGTGCTGGAGATGGGCAACGATCAACTGCAGTTGAAGATGGGTAACAGCACCACCAAGCTCGATGTCGGCAAGAGCCAGACGGAGGCAATGCAGTCGATCGAATTGAAAGTCGGCCAAAGTAGTATCAAGGTCGATCAAACGGGCGTCACGATCAAGGGTCTGGTTATCAAGATCGAAGGCCAGATCATGACTGACATCAAGGGCGTGATGACACAGATACAAGGCAGCGCCATGCTGAAAGCCGGCGGTGGCATCGTGATGATTGGCTGAGAATGGCAGGAGTTGAGCAATGAGCCAGTTGACGTTCACCAGGATCTCGACCAGGAAAGCGACGGAAATCTGTGCGCAGTATCCCGACGATACGGATGCCCAGTCGCTGCTTCGTGACGAATCGACACCGGCCGCGTACCTCGATCTGTTGATGGACCAGCACCTCTATACGGCCGCGATTCGATTCCTCTCGCACGCCTTGCCCAAACACGAAGCAGTCGGCTGGGCTTGTCTGTGCCTTCGCGAAATGGGCGGCGAGCGGGCGGGAGGTGGGCCGGTGGCCGCACCGGCTGCCGCGTTGGCCGCCACGGAACTGTGGGTCCGCGAGCCGAACGAAGATCACCGACGGGCGTGCCACGCCGCAGCCGAGCAGGCGGGCTACGGGACGCCCGCGGGGTGTGCGGCGGCCGCGGCTTTCTTCAGCGGCGGGAGCCTGGGGCCGGCGCACCTTCCCGAAGTCCCCCCTGGTCCGACGCTCACAGCGCAATGCGTTGCCGGCGCCCTGATGCTGGCCGCTGTACAGCGGGAGCCGGAAAAAAGTGACGAGAAATACCGCACATTTCTCGGCCATGGAATTCAGATTGCCAGCGGCAGTCGTCCGATTTGATTTTGGCCGACAGGAGACAAGAAGCATGATGCCTGCTGCACGCGTGGGAGACATGCACGTTTGCCCACTGGTGAACGTATTGGTTCCGCACGTCGGCGGTCCGATCCTGCCCCCCGGCGGACTTCCGGTGCTGATCGGCGGAATGCCGCCGGCCCGGGTTGGCGACCTGGCGGTGTGCGTCGGCCCGCCTGATTGCATTGTCCTGGGCAGCTTCAAGGTGCTGATCGGCGGACAACCCGCGGCGCGGATCATGGATCTCACCGCCCACGGCGGCACGATCGTGGTCGGATACCCGATGGTCTTGATCGGATAAGATCGCATGCAAGCCGTCTTCGTTATCACTTCGGGACCGGATGCGGGCCGGCGAATCTGGCTGAAGTCAGGTCAGGTTCTGGATGTCGGTCGCACCGATGCGGCATCGTTCACCGTTTCAAGCGACCGGCGGATGTCGTCACGCCATTTTGAACTGCGATGCGATCGGGGTGGCTGTGTCGTCCGAGACCTTAACAGCAGCAACGGCACTCAGGTCAACGGACTTCGAGTCGCCGAATCGCCGCTTCATGATGGAGATACCATCGTGGCAGGCGAGACAAGTTTTGTTGTGCATCTCGAGGGCATGGCATCTCAAGCTGCGCCGGCCGCCCGCGTCGTGCCCGACTCCCGGGCGGACCGCAGGCCGCCAGCTTCTGTCAGCACGGCAGCGCAGTATTTCGGGCACTGGGTCTGTGCGCCACTCTCCGGAGACTGGACGAAGATCGACAACGGATTTCGCCTGACGGCGGAAGGGCGATTTCCCGCGATGCTGATTTTCGTCGAGGCTCCGGCCCCCGAACACATGACGCTCGAACAAATTGCACAGACTCAGGCCGAGCAGTTCTGCAAGGCAATGCCGGGGGCAACCGCGGAAGGCCCGGCTTCGGCGCAAGTCGTGGGAGCCGATGAGGCACTGCAACTCACGCTGCGCCATCCTCGTTTCAACAACTTCGCTTTGGTCCAACGGTGCGTCTTTGCTCGCCGCAAGGGCGTTCTTGGCACTTCGATGCTCCTGACATCCGATGCGGAACTCCACCTGCACATGGGGGAGTTTGCCAAGATGCTGGATGGCGCGGCTTTGACAGACTTCGAAAGCGGCAGGAGCGGCAGAAAATGAGCATCATCGCGGGCGCTCTGCCACGCGGATGGAAAGCCGCATTTCCTGACCCTGCCGGATCAGCGTGACTCGTGCCTGAGACCCGATCCGGGATTGGGCTACCATCCGGCTCAATCGAATCGGATCATCGACAGGTTGGCCGTTCCACTGCGTGACCACATCTCCCGGCCTCAGGCCCGCCAGTTGAGCAGGCGAAGGACTCGCGCTGCCTTCGGCGACCGAGACGACATAAGCGCCGCGCGGAGAAGGCAGGTTCAGCTGCGCCGCCCTCTGGGCTGTGACGGATTCCAATCCGACACCGAGCCAGCCGCGCGCGAAATGCCCCTGTTCCTTCAGCCGCTGATAGACACTGCGGGCAAGGTTGCTCGGAATGGCGAAGCTGATGCCTTGAAACTGCGCGCCCAGGATCGCCGTGTTGATTCCGATCATGCTGCCGCTCGCATCGATAAGCGGTCCTCCGCTGTTGCCCGGATTGACGGCCGCGTCGGTTTGCAGGAACTCCTGAAACGGGCTGTCGCTCAGCTCGCTCCGGTTCTTCGCACTGAGGATGCCGAACGAGACACTGCCTTCCAGACCGAACGGGCTGCCCACGGCCCACACGAGGGCCCCCACATCCAACGCGTCGCTGTCTCCCCAGGGAAGCGTGTCGAGGCTGAGTGCGTCGATCTTCAACACCGCCAGATCAGTCAGCGCATCAGTGCCGACGACCTCCGCCGTGTAGCGGTTCTTCTGGTAATTGACGACATGAATCTGACGGGCGCCGCGAATCACGTGGTAATTGGTGAGAACATATCCGTCGGCCTGCACAATCACGCCGGATCCCTGGCCGAACGCGGGAGGCGCCGAGCCGAACAGCTGGGCAATTTCCGTATCCGCCGATTTGTCGGCTACGATCTGTTCGGCATCAATCCGCACCACCGCGCGGCCCACTCGCTGCGAGAGCTTTTGCGAAGCATGCGACAGTTGGCGAGCAAACTCCAGTGGATCAAGGCTTCCCGTTGAGTTTGCGTCTCCTGCCGACTGCGACGAGACCTGCTTCGCCGGCCGAACAAGGACAATCGCGAAGATGGCAAGCAGTACGAAGAGCAATCCGAAGAGCAAGCCGGCAACGTAGCGCCTCCACGCCGGACCCAGCAAGGCTTGCAGCAGATTCGACGAGCGCTCACCGGGTGTGGAGTCGCCTCGAGGTGTCTCGGCAGTTGTCTTGTGATCTTGAGACATACAAAACCGCGGCGAGGATGTGCACAATTGACGCGGAACGGAGTTGTCTGGAACTTTCTGCGCCCGGCCACAGGCGGAGGCGCGAACTTCGCAGTCGATTCGAAAGGTCAGTTGCCCGGGCCCGGCGGCGCGACGCGAGTCAACGGATAGTCCGCGATGCCGACCAGTTCCAGCGGTCCCGCCGTGGGATACTGACGCTGCTCCTGGCCGGCTGAGTCCGCGGTGACCGTGCGTTTCACGTAGTTGACGACCTCCGACCACCGCACGATCCCATCGTGATCGCCGTCTTGTTGATCTGCGTCGCCCCGCAGTGCTTCGAGCAATCGGTTGGTGAAGCGGCCAAGCCTGCGCTCACGCTGTTCCACGGCCTCTTGTCCGCCTTCGGACGCAGTGAGCGTAAACATCAAGTCATCCTGCAGTGCGCGAAGCGCTGTCTTCAATTCCCGTTGACCAAGCGGGGCCACGGCGCCGCTGTGGCACGTGTCCAGGATGACGAGTTTGCGGCAGGGCACATCCGCGAACATCGAGAAATCCTCGAATGACAGGCAATCGCCGAATTGCCGCCCGGTGACGTCGAGATATCGGGCGTTGGCGGTGACGTAGTAGTAGCTGTCCAGTTCCGGATCGCACACTCCATGCCCCGACAGAAAGAACACCAGCAGATCATCCGGGTTAACCTGTTCACGCAATTCGTCGACGTAATGCTGGAGCGTCGTCTTCCAGACGGGACGCGTGACGTCGTCGTTGACGATGGACAGGATTTCCTGCCCGTACAGCGGTTGGGCCCGTTCTCTCAGCATTACCGCGAACTGAGCCGAGTTGTTGACGGCATAGTCCAAGCGTGGAATCTGCGCATCGCGGTAATGATCGATACCCGCGGCAGCCACGAACAATCGCGGAGCCCGCGGCGCGGTTGCTGCTTTGTGGGAGAAGCAGATGCTTTCGGTGCCGACGATCTCAGCTTCAGTGGAAGCCACGACCTGCAACAGAATTCGCGGATCCGATGGGAGGCGAGCATCCCATTGATAAGTGAACGTGCGGCCTCCGGATGCCGCCTGTTCATCAACCAGTACGCGATTGGTTGCCACGACTCCGCTGGCGAAAGCCTTCGGCGGCACCAGTCGTTGTCCGTTGCGAATCGTGACCGACGCTCGGACCTGCACGGAGTTCCCATCCACCGTCTGATCGGCTTTCGGCGAAAGTATCCTCACTGCAGGCTTCTGATAATACGCATCAATAACCGCGCGTTGGGGTTGAACCGGTGCATCGTTGCGAACTGCACGAAAGGCCGCATCCAGCGAACCCGCGCGGAGCAGGCGCGACATGACTTCGGGCCGCTCCAGCGCTTTGCGGAGTTGTGCGGCCAGAAAGAAATCCGGCAGCAACTGCAGTCCGCGGTTCACCTGCCAGCCGAACAGCTTGTGACCCTCGAACGATGCGTCGTAGTAGCCCGAAGGGGCCCAATAGGCCCACTCGCGCGACTCGGCGACCGCCAGGGAAACGAGCGGCTGCCACGCGGGAAAGATCTGGAATGGTCGAGCCGGCGCGCGACCGCGAATATATTCGAAGGCCACCATCGTGTCCCACGGCAATTCGCGCAGCGTCCGCAGCATCGCTTCAGGAGCATCGCTCGACTGATACTGCAGGTTTCCCTTGTCGTCGAGCCCGTCGGACCACCGCAAGCGTTGAATGACATCGCCCTGCCGGATTCCGCGGAAATAGACGGGTCCGTCTTCGCGAACCGAGCTGACGGCAAGTTGGCCCGACTGAATTTCGAAATCCGCGCCCCATCGCTGCGTCATTGCGCTGTCATGGAGCCAGTCCCGCAGAGGCCAGATTCGGATCGTCGCGTCCATCGATGCTGACGCCAGATAGCGACGATCGCGAGACACACTGAGCGAATTGACGCGGCCGCTATGGCCGCGAAAGACCTGCAGGATCGGGCATTCGCCCTGAGGAGCGAGGCGGAACACATAAATGTTGCCGCTGGCGCTCGTGCCGATCGCCACCGCAAAAGGACGCCCGGCCTCATCGGGAATCCATGCCCAGGCGCTGGGGGCTCCCTGCGAGTTCGGGTCCAGCGGGATCTTGCCTTTCGGTTCACCCCGCTCGAGGAGGCGAAAACTCTCCAACGCGGTCTTTGCGTCCCGCTGGACTTCGACGCCCCAACCCTGCGAGTCTGCATTTTCCGGTACCCAATCCCGCTCGTTGATCCGGCTGGCCTCGTCGATCTGCACGCGGTCCGTATCGAAAGCGTGTTGCAACGGGACTGAATCGCCGGTGCGCTCGGTGCCAAAAGCAAGGCGATAGAGCGGTGCCTCCCGCGCAAAGGCAACCCGCAGCGGCGGTCGCATGCCGGCCTGCAGTCGCTCCGCGAGTTTTGCGTCCATCAACGGAATCACAACAAGGTCGTTTCCGTCGGCGTAAGCACAGAACTTGCCATCAACGCTCAATGCGCACGCGGATACGTTGTTTCGGGACACGATGTCCTGTTTGGTCCGCAGCGGTTGATGCGGGTCACTTACATTCCAGATTTCGACGTGCGATTGTCCCTGTGATTCTGCGGTGCCGGCAGCCAGCGTCGTCCCGTCGCCGGAATAGGTGAGCGAAAGCGGTACTCGCGAAATGCGTGTCTCGACGACGCCCCCGCGCAGGTCCCATACGAAAAAGCGATGGGCCGGGCTCGCCTTCAATTGCGCCGCGTCAGCAGATGCCATGCTCGATCCATTCGGCGCGGCAGCGAGTGCCGTAACGAATCCAAGATGAAAAATCGTCTGCTGACCCGCGACCAGTTGCTTCTCGCCGTTTGCCACATTCGAGATCTGCAGTTGCCACGCAACGAGGCTTGGGTTGCGCGGATCAACGGCATACACCGGAAAAACCACGTGCTCAGCGTCCGTCATCACCAGCGGGGACGTACCGCGATAGGGATAGAGCTTCCGTGCAATTTCACGGCCGTAATGCTCAACGTCGGTGGCCTGAATCTGGATTGCCTTCCAGAGGCCGGTCTCCGCGTCGGGCCGCCAAAAGAGCACTCGTCCATCGCGATCCTGAGAGACAAGCCCTTCGTGTTTCGGGTCTGGCGAAAAGGCCAGTGACACGATCACCTGGCGATGCCCGATGCGCTCGTCGTACAACGCCGCCCGCAGATTGCCCGTGATCGCATCGAGCAGCAGAATCTCGCCAAGGCCGCCCATCGCTCCATGGCCGCCGATTGCGACCAGATTCTCCCGCGTGGCCAGGGCGTGAATCCGGCCGCTGTTGCCCCGCTGCACCTGCCAGAATACGGATCGTTCGTGCCGCCATTCGGGACGAAGCGAGTCGTTGTTTCCCCGCCTCCACATGAGCAAGGCCTTGTCTTCACCTGCCGAACAGAGTCGCTGCGAATCCCAGGTGAATGCCAGCGCACGCACCGGCGAGACGTGACCCGCCAGATTCAATCTGAGCCAGGGAATGGCATCGACACTCTGAGCGAGATTCAACGAGGCCGGTGCCGAGCCGTCGACTTTCTCGGTCTCCACTTTTTCGGGCGGCGCCTTTTCGGTCGGCTCTTGTTCGGCGGCAGCCACCCAAGTCGCAGGCAGCACCAGTTCGCTGGGCAAAACCGGTGTGGTTGCAGGTGCGCCCGCAGGAGCCCTTTGTTGACCGGAACCTTCCGGTTCCTGCGCAGCACCCGGTTCTTGCAGGGGCTTTTCAGCCGTCGGCGGTTCGAGAGTTGAAGGAGTTTCCGGAGGCGACGGTGGCTCTGCGACTTGAACTGCGAATCCGGCCGGCAGCATCGACTCGGGCGGCAACTTCAGGGCCGGTGCGGAAACAGCAGGCGGCCAGTCGCCGGGCAGGACGGATTCCGGGGGCAGAGCTTCAGCCGCGGGAACCGGTACATGCGAATTCGAGACCAGCGAAACGAAAAGTGCGGCCAGAAAACAGAATTGGTTTCTTCGAGGCACGCATGAAACGCTCATGGTGGCGGCCCATTCAATCAGGCTAGTAGAGTCCGGAGGCTGAAGAATCCAAACGCGATAGCCCAGTGCCGTGGGTTGAACCCCGCGTCTGCCTTCATGCCGTCGCTGCGCGACTCCCGACTTTGTCGTACGAGTGACACGGATGAAAATGGACAGCAACTGCAGTTCCGTTGGACACCTTTGTTATCGAAGGCGATGTTGCGAAGTTGCCCGTTTTGCCGCGGATATCAGGAAACTCCGACCCTGCAGTTTCGATAACACGGGACAAGGGTGAGTTGTCGCATTGAATCATGCGGCCGGAGGGCGTGGTTTCAACTGCGGATGAGGCTCCATGCCCGAAGCCGTCCAGTGTGAGGTGGTTTCCCATGACTCGAACCACGTTGCGCGGCGCGGGATCTACGTTGAAGGCCATTCTCGTCTGTGCGGGGTTCGTGAGCTTGACGATCGTGTGCTCGAGGCAATGGGCTGCCGAGAACCAGCCGGTCCATGGTTCCACGGAAGCTGCATTGACGACGATTTTCAGTCCGATACGTGCACCCGCGTCCAAGACAATGGGGTTGGTGCAGAGGAATTTTCTCGACCTGGTGGAAGTCAGCAGCGCCAAGCTGCAGGTAGCCCTGGTTATCGACGGCACGGACAGCATGGGAACCGCGATTGACGATATTCGCCGCGCGCTCCATCAGATGATCGATGACTTGCGACGTTACAAGGACGTGACATTTCAATTGGTGGTGTTTCGCGATGAGGGCTCGCCCTCCGGTCCGGTGTCATTTCCGTTGGACACACCGCAGCGTTCGTTCACGGCGGACCCGGATGCGCTGCATGCGGCAATTGAAAGCATCAAGCCCGAAAGCGGCGCTCCCTATTTTCCCGAGTTGATCGATCTCGGAATTTCCAAGGCGCTGACGGACTTGGGCTGGTCGAAGGATGCCGACACTTCGCGATGGCTGCTGATTTTCAGCAACGCGCCGCCGTTCGATGAGGGATTTGACGAGCCGGCATCCAAGGCTTCGCGGCGTTTCGCCACGCAGCAGCTGATCAGCACGGCTGCCCGCCTGGACATCAAGCTTAATTGCGTGCTGTGCCCCTGCCGCGACGAAGACAAGAAATCCTACGAACAGACTCTGGCCAAGACTCGGCAGTTCATGAGCCAGTTGTCGGGCGATACGGGAGGTTTGATGCTGGATTTGTCGTATCCCGACATTCGCAAAGCGCTGGAGAAAGCCGCGCAAACCGAGCGGGTCACGTATCAACCCATCGGGCAGATCCGACGAGAAGATATCGACGAGGCCCGCAGGGCGGAGGCGGAGCAGAGGACACTCCTGGCCTCCAACCGGCGCCTGCAAATCGCGATCCTGCCGCATATGTCGCTTGACCGGTTGTCCTTCGACCCGTCGCTGGAAGCAGTGCAGATTGCCGCGGAGTTACGGCATCGTTTTCGTGCGATCCCCGGCGCCGAGTTGAAATCGCCACTTGCCATCGAACGTCAGGCGGCCCTGTTACAGGCTCGCGGAGTGCGAGGTGAAAAACTGCTCCCGGCGCTGGCCAGCGCGCTCAACGTGGATTACGTCGTGTGGGGAACCGTTTCGCAGTCGCAAGGGAACACGGAAGTCAAATCGGCGATCTACGACAAGGCGAAGAGCCAGGATATCGTGGCGGACTTTGTCCGTTCCAGTTCCGGGCTGCCCGTGACGGAACTGACGGGGCAGCTTGCATCCAGCCTGGGAAACAAGGTGCGATCCGGAAACGTCGATCTTCGGCTGGCCGCGGCCTTCTCCAGCGTGCAACCCAATTCGTCCGCCGATGCACGACTCGTCAACCCGGTCTCGCTTACAGTTCAAGGACGAACGAACTTGCTCGCCGGGTTCGAAGAGTTGGAAAAGGCGCTGGCCTATGCAGCGGGCAGCGCGGAGGCGGAGCCGCTGCTGAATCAGGCCAGAAAGAGTCTCGAGCAAGCGCGAAGCGAGGATCAGCAGAACCCGCTCGTTTACCTGTTGTTGGCAAACGCCTGTTTCAATCAATCCCAGGCTCTCTCGCACGAAAATAAGGTTGACGACTCAAACGCGGCGCTCCGCGAATGCGCTCAAGCC
Organism: uncultured Planctomycetaceae bacterium; assembly: GCA_903863885.1. Taxonomy (GTDB): domain Bacteria; phylum Planctomycetota; class Planctomycetia; order Pirellulales; family Pirellulaceae; genus CAIPEB01. The sequence continues at coordinate 22,055 of CAIPEB010000507.1, forward strand.
TTGAGTCTGGCTTACCGTTTTCGGCGCGAAGCGAAGTTCAGTTATCTGCGCCGGGAAATCGAGGCAGACCATGCGCTCTTGATCTCCAAGGACATTCCGGCCGCCATCGAGGCTTACGAGGAACTTTGCCGTGTCACTCCCGACACGCCTCTGCACACCGCCCTGCGGGCTCACTGGATGCTTGCGGGCATCTACAGCGGCGATTGGGGTGTGGCCAGGGACGAGAAGAGCAAACCTCTGGTCGATGCGGTCAAGGCCCGCAACCATCTGATTCAGATTCTTGCGCACTGGCAGGACAGCAGCGAAGCTGCGTTCATACGTCGCAATCTTCGCTGGGACGAGGACACGGGCACTAACCGCTTTGAGCAGTTTCCTCGCACGAACGAAACGGCCTCGGGCAAAATCGTCGGCGCCTGAAGACGATCGTGCGACAGCCGGATTACGGTTGCTTGATGCGCGCATTGCGATTCGGCGTGCATCAAGTGCTGATGACGCTGCGGCCGCCGTCAGTTGCTTTCGGTTCGATACCCATTTCGTCGCAGGCCTCTTTGACGAGAATGCAACGGCGAAGGTCCCAAAGGAGAATCGTGCCGTTGCTTGTGGCCGCGATAACGGACTTGGCGGTCACCAGAACCTGAACGACACGTCCGGCATGGCCTGCGAGCATCGTCGGTTTGCGCTGCGCGTGATTGAGATTCCACAGACCGACGTTGCCGTCTTCGCCGCCGCTGCATAGCCATCCTGCCGGGCGGGAAAAGACCAGCGAGCGGATCGCGCCGGCGTGGCGGCCGTTGAGCAGAAGCGGAGGTCCCTCCTCGCCTTGCCAGACCTGTACATCGCCGGCAGCGCTGCCGCTGGCCAGAGTCGGAAAGCTCGATTTGGCCGGTCGAGTGATCGGATCGAATACGACCGCGTAGATTTCCGCTGCATGTCCCTGGGGGAGCGGTCTTGCCGTTGCCCGATCCGATTGAATCAGATGGACCCGGTATTCAGCGTTCGCCTCGGCGCCGCCTCCAATCGCAATCAGCTTTCCATCGGGTGAGACGCACATCGCACTCACGTCGCCGACGGGCGATCCGAGAGGCACGTCAATCGCAGCTGCGTCGGGCAACAGAAGGTCCCATTTCTTTATCGATCCGTCATCACCGATTGAAAAGGCCCAGCGACTGTCTGGCGTGATGACGATCCCGCGCACGCTGACATTATGTCGGCCCAGCGTTCTGGCTTCCGCATCGCTTGACGCGGATCCCAACGGGAACGCTCGCACGTTTCCGTCGTAACCTCCCGCAACGAGCCATTTGAGGTCGGGCGTGACGGCCAGTTCGGTGCCCTGCAATGATGCCGGCTCGATCGTCTTTGTCGCTGCTCCGTTTTCGTCGAGCAACGTCAGCCTGATATGGTCGGCGATGTCGGCCGAGGCCACATACTGCCCGGCCATGGCCACGTTGCAGATGTGGTCTGTGTGCTCGTGCAGCAGGACTCTCGGACGATTCAAATCGTCGAGATTCCACAGGGCGATCTTGCGTCCCTCCACGCGTGCAGCCAGCCACGGTCGGTTTGGATTCAGTGCCATGCAGCGGACCGTGAAGTTGTATTCCTCCTCGGCTTCATTCAAGCGGCGGACCGGCGGAGGAATCATGGCGAACCGCGACGCGTCGAGTTGCATCGCGTGCTGGTACAACTTGACGGCGACCTCGAGCTGGGACAAATCCGGTGAGTCGCCATCGACGATCTCAAAGGCACGCGTCGCATCGGTCTGAGCAATCCGTCGCAGTTGATCCGCGTCTCTCTCGAGCGAAATGACAAGAGTGTTGCTGCTTGACTGTTTGACGAGCACCTTTCGTTTTGCATCGCGATATTCGGGGCTCTTTCGCACAAGAATATCTAGCTGTGCGTCGCCGCGGCGTTTGAGTGTGACATGCCCGGATGCGTCGGCGGCGACGCGCGCGCCGTCCACAAACACTTCGGCGTCTGCCGGAACGACCTGGAAGGTGACGGTTTCCTCGGACACCGTTGCGGATGTGCCCGCGGGGTTCTTCGGCGTCGAGACGCGAGAGTTCTTCCACTGGAATCCGCACCAGACCAGCGATGCCACAACGACGACTGCGGTGATCAGAACAGCCGTTTTGCGCCAGGGCGAGGGGCGGGCGATCGCGATCTCTTTTTGCTCAACGGCGCGCCGCAGCGCGCGAACCATCGCCACCGTCGAAGGGTAACGGTCTTCCGGCTTGACGGAGACTGCTTTGTGGATGACTTCGCGTTCGTTGGGAGTCAGCCCCGACAAATCCAGGTTGCCGCTGCAGTGCGCCTCGATGACGTCCATCCACGATTCGGAATAGAACGGCAACCGGCCGGTGCGCAGCTCTGTGTAGGTTACCGCCAGCGAGTACTGGTCGGATGTGGCCGACGGTTTGCCCTTTACGCACTCCGGCGCCATGTAGGCCGGCGAACCGGCCATGCTCGTACCCGTCGCCGCCGTTTTGGCATCGGTGAGAAAGCGAGCCAAGCCGAAATCGCAGATCATCACGCAATCACTGGTCAGCATGATGTTCGCGGGTTTGATATCGCAATGTTGAATGGCGACGGGACCCTCACCCAAGTCGTGCGAGGCCGTGTTGAGGAAATCGATGCCTTTCGCGGCTTCCTCCATATACCGAAGCAGTTCTTCGCAAGGGATGCCGCTCATTCCTTGCTGCTTGCACTCTTCGAGGCGGTCCGAGAGGTTCTTGTCGCAGAGCAAGGTGGCGACCACCAGCCGCTGCGGCGCCTGACCGGTCGCCGCGCTGGACATTGGCATCAGCGTGGCTCGAGGCGCGGGTTCGCCTGCGGCATAGCTGTCCAGCACATCGTCGCCCAAGACGTTGCCCTGTTCATCCAGCAGCCAGAGTGCCATCGTAGATGTCAGGTGCGGGTGCCGGACCGACTTAAGACGCTGAACGGCTCGAAATTCTTTGATGCCTTGCCGTTCGGACAGATTGAGGAACTTGAGAGCAACGCTGGCGCGGCCGGGCGACGTTGCACGCCATACCTCGCCGAAAGCGCCGCGTCCCAGGAATTCCTCAAGTCGATAGCCGGGTACCGGTTCGTCACCCTTGTGTAACATGGCATCCCCCTCGACCTGATCGGAGGCGCCGCCTCGTCAAAGGTTAACATTTACCTCGACTCCAATAATTCTACCCGCTTTGACGCATTTTCGCACTTCCACGCAACGATAAGAACAAATGAAGCGGTGATCTCACGGCTATGGAATTCGCCGGAAGCATCGTGGTTGACGATCCAAACCCGCAACGGATCATCAAAATGAGAATTTTTCCTTCGGTCTTGCGCCGGATAACAAGCTATTCAGGACGATGTTTGCTGCTGGCATTATTCTGCACAGGCTTCGGGCAGGTTTCGTGGTCCCAGGCACAAGTGCGAGATACCGTTCGCTCGGTTTCTGCAACGTGCAATTGCGGACGCTGGACATGCCCGATCTGTCAGCAGCATTGTGGCTGCCCTGAAACGGGCGGTTCCAGATCCTCTCGACGGGGAAAGCCTCCCGCCGCCAGTTCCGAACCAGGCGCTCCAGAAACCGCGCCCGAGGCAACGCCCGACGAAGAATCAGCCGCTCCAAACGCCAGAATCGCGGCGTTGGCGGGCGACTTTGGCTCTACCGCCGGTCGCTATGGCGCGGTGCCCAACATGATTGGCGACTTCTTGGGGACGAGTCCCGGCACGTCCACGATTTCGAAGAATTTCTTTTTCAGGGCCCAGGGGCAGATTCTCACGGAAACCCCGCCCGGCGCCCCGGACGGATCCATTGGGTTCACCGTGGGCAACAGCACCAGCTTCGATTTTTACAGTGTCGGATTGGGAGCGGATAGGCTTCCTCCGTCACCGCAGGCCGATACGTTCCAGGTGACTCAACCCGGGCCGGGCAGTTCCTTTGTGCTGCCGCCTCCGCCCAACGGGTTTGCCAACGCAGGGGGAGTCGCGCAGAATCCGACCGGCACCTACGACAACTTCGACTTTTGGGATGTAGTTTTCAGCCAAACCGCCGAAGTCGTAATTCCGGGCCCCGGCGGTCTCGTGGTGGGCCGCATGAAGCTCGCGGAAAACGTCAGCCCGCTGCCTCGCGACCGAGTCTTTTTCAATTACAGCTTCTTCGACAACGTGCCACTGAGGAATCCGGGCATCAACATGAGTCGGTACACGCCCGGGTTTGAAAAGACGTTCTTCAACGAAATGACGTCGTTTGAACTGCGAGCGCCCTTTGCGTCGACGCTCGACAGCCAGTTTGCCGCCGATACCGTGCCCGGATCGGGGCACGCGGAATTCGGCGACGTGTTCATGGCCTTCAAGGCCCTGGTGTGCGGCGGCGCGACCTGGGACGTTTCCGGCGGTCTGTCGCTCACGCTCCCCACGGCCGACAACACCATCGTCGGGCTGTCCGATGGGACGGAACTGGTGAAGTTCGAGAACAAGTCAGTGCACGTGATGCCGTTCGTCGGCGGACTGTGGACGCCCTCCGACCGGTTTTTCGCCCAGGGGTTCGTGCAGGTGGACATCGATGCCAATGGGGATCCGGTCTACCTGAATCAGTACGGCACCGGCCTGCTGCCGGCAGGGCGAATGCAGGAGACGAACTTCCTGTACGCGGATCTCGGGATCGGATATTGGATGTACCGGGCCGGCGAGTTCGACAATCGGCCGATCACCGGCATCGCTCCGACCCTGGAAATCCACCACAACGCGTCACTGCAGTCGGCAGACGTGATACGTTCCGGCGCATTCCAGATCGGCCAGGAATACGAAAACGTCCAGATGACCGATTTGGTGGCGGGCGCCACCGTCGAATGGAAGATGCACTCGACCCTTACCGCCGGCTACGTGATTCCCGTCGGCGACAGCAATGATCAGCAGTTTGACGGTGAACTGCGCCTGTTCTGGAATCGCTGGTTCTAACCAGGAACACTCCCGCGGTGCGACCTCAGCGTCTCGGCAGATCGACTTCGATAGGGCCGGTGGAAATCCAGTTTTCCAACACGTCGCCTTGGCGAATGTCGGTGACGAACAGCCGGGGGTCCTCGCGTTTCCAGAATTCACGGTCCGCGAATGAAAAAACGTGCCGCACCTTGGCCGCATCCTCGAAGAAGCTGTGCAGGGCCGTATCGGGCGACGGTCGTATTTGCACCAGCAGCGGGTAGTTTTTCGAGCCCTCCGCGTGCTGTTCCATGACGATGATCTGGTAAGGATCGCCGGAATTGCCGGGCCGGGGCTGCACGCGCAGCCCTGTTCCCGCCAGGTCGATCGATGCCGGATTGGAGAGATCGACCGGAAAGCTCTCGGCCGGCGCGGCGTCCGACATGTTGAACCAGAGTCGCACTTCAGCGCGTTGTGATTCGAGCGGCCAGGGTGAGACTCGAAATCGCAATACCGGGACCGGTTGGTCCGGTTCGAATTCCGCGTCGCCGATGAAGAAGACGCGGTTGCGCGAAGGAAGCTCGCGAATCTCGGCCCAGATGCGGCGAGGACGCTGGCTGAACTGCTCGGCTGCCGCATTCTGCACCGACACTCGAAACCACACTTCGTTTGATCCGCGGCGCTGCGGCAGATGCGCGCCGACAAAGAAACGCCGCTCCGGTTTCGCCGGATCGCGAAGATCGGGCCTGGACTCGCGCAACTCGTCCTCGAATCGAAGATGATCCAGTCGATCGGCCGCGCGGTTAAAGGACAGGAGCAGCGACTCGCCCCCTTCCAGGAATACCCTCGAGCTGACCGGGACGTCGTGCCCGGATAACTCGACCGAGTACCAGTCGGCTCCGTCAAAGTCCTTCACGGTCCAGGGCTGGTTCAGAGACAAGAACGTATCAGGCGACGGTGCGGGCGCACCTTCGCGATGGACATAATACTTGACCAGCCGCAGCGAATCTCGCAGTTTCTGGAGCAGGCTGCTCGGATCACGGGCCTCGTGAAAGTCGCCGCCCGACAGCGGATCACGGGCGATTCGCACGAGATCGGCCTGTCCGTTGACCCACTTGCGGCGTTCTTCCTCGTCGGCGAATTCGCGCTTCAGTCCGAATCCGATGATATCGATCTGCGCGCGGGTCAGCGGATCCTGCAGCGTCTGCTGTGCGCTGTCGCGATCCTTGAGCGCTTCGCGGCTCGCGCCGCTGGCCGTCTGCTCGTTCACACCGTCGGTGATCACAACCACGTGCCGGGGGCCGGGCAACTCGCGATTGAAGTTCTTCAGGGCTTCGATGATCGCGAAGTAGAGCGGCGTTTCTCCGAATGGAATCAAAGGGTCGAGCCTCGCTGCGATGACGTCCCGCACGTCCCGCACAGCACCGCCTACCTCGGTGAACTTCATCGGCCGAACGGGGACGACCAGTTCCACGTCCTCGGCCGGCTGGAGCTGGCGGCGTTTGTCATCTTCCGATCGCCATTTCGGCCGATACCTGCCACGTTCGTATTCCTCCCAGCCCGCCCGGTGCCCGTAGAGAATCAGCCCGACCTGATACGACTCGGGATCGAGCGCGTCAAGAACTTCGAGCAGACGGCTGCGGGCGACCTGAAGACGCGTCATCTCCTGCAGGCCTTCGACGGCAATCTTTTCTTTCATGCTTCCCGAACAGTCGAGCACGAAAATGATCTGGGTCTTCTGTGTCGAATCGCCCTTCACGCGAATGCGGGGAGGTCCGAGTTCCGGTCGCTGGAATTCGACCGTCGCAGCAGGCGCGCCTTGGCCCACGTAGAAACTCGCGGAACGGACATGTCCGCGATAGAAGGCGACGGCTTCCATGATCCCGGTGAATTGACGGTCGCCCTTGTTGGACAACAAGTGCTCGAACTTCTGCGCCGCCGATTCCTTCCCGACTTCCGCGCTGCGTCGGCGCAGCGGAGCCTGTGTTGTCACATCGAGAAGGGGCACAAGTCCACCGCCTGTCCAACGCAGGAACAGCGCGGATTCCCCGGCCGGAAGCGTGCCCGATCCGCGCCATTCGATGGAATGCGGCACCACAGCCTCGCCTTCAACAACTTCCACGTCGGCGGAGGCGACCGGTCGCCATGCAGCGGTTGCCGCGTCGAGCCGGGTCAACTCCTGGGCCAGACGATCCTGGTATGCGCGAGTGGCGTCCGCGAACTGTCCGGCAGCCTGCAGGTATTCCCGCGCGGAGACGGAGAAGAAACTCGCTGACCGGCCGGTCCACGGCCCCCAGAAGTCGTCGGTCACTCGTTGGCCTTGCCAAAGCAGCCAGAAACTCACGTCCAGGGCGCGCAGCTTTCTGCCGGGGTCCTCATCCGGTGACGTCCAGGGACGCTTCCGCAGAATCGCTGCGGCGCAGCGGGTCAGATAGTCCGCCTTGCTCAATCCGAGCCGGACTTCGCGCGGAGTACTGGCGGTTCCGGCGGCCAGTGCCTTGTCCGTGTCGGCGGCCAGTCGTTCCCGCAATTTGCCGATCTCCGCCAGGCGAAGGCGAATCTCGCCGCCCATCTCGGCCAAACGCAGGAGACGCAACCGGAGGGCCGTTTCTGCCGGCCGGCCTGCGAGTTCGAGTTTGGGGAACTGTCGCACCGTGGGAACTCGCTCGTCGCCGGGCGCCACGCCGGAACGGTCCAGCAGGGCCAGGGCCGGATGGACAGCCAGATCGGTAAGCCACTTGAGCTCATCGTCGCGTGTTGCGGCGGATACCGGTGCGCCGGCATCTTCGTCTTCGCCCTGGGCCGTGAGATTGGCGAAGAGTTTCTGCCTCAGGTCCTCGCGCTGATCCGAAACCAGCGGAATCTCGAGCGACCGGGCAATGCGACTGAGCGTCGCCCGGACCTGCCCGGCCTGGGCCACCGCCAGATCGGCGCAGACCTGGGAATACCGCCCGAGCAGCTGATCGATCCCGCCCTTTAACCGCCGGGTCTTGTCCGTCAGGTCAGGCACGTCGCCGGCGCTCGTGCTGGTTCGCCAATCCAGGGCGGCGGTCAATTCGCGATTCAGTTCGATCAACTGAAGCAGCGATTGGACGAGCGACGACCGGTCCGGCAGTTCCGGATAGGTCAACAGCCACTGCGCGAGAAAGGGCAGCTTCGAGCAAGCCTCATCGCGCGCAGCATACGCCTGCGCGACATGCTGACCCGCCTGCCGGACCTCGCCGTACTTGCCGGCGGTGCCCTGCCCGATCAACGCCGCCCATCGCGGTTCGGCGGCGGCCAGCGCCGCTGCACTTCCCACGAACACTTCGTCCCTCGCCAGTCGCAGCTCTTGCTCGGCAGCGTCGGCCGCAGCGCGAATCCAGTAGTGAACGCGAGCGTCCTCCGGCGCGGCGGTCTGTTCAGCAGCTTCCTGCGCCATGATCAGACGGTGCGGTGAAATTCCCGGCGCATCCCAATCGAGGCCTCCCGTCATCATTCCCAGCAACGCGGCCTCTTTGCACGGTCGCTCCGTTCGGCCCTGAGACTTTGCCAGGAATTCCAGCCCGGATGTTATCTGCTGCCGCAGATCTCCCTCAGGCTTTTCAACAAGCGATCTCCACACAGCCGCCGCCGCGGCCGGATACGCGACGGCCGTCGGACCGGCTGCCTGTTTGGCATCGGCGGGCTTGCCCCTGGATTGGCGCCACGCCGCAAAAGCGGTGTCGGCGGCCTGCACTTCCGCGGATGTCGTGAGGCCCAATCGCTGCCGGAGAATTACGCTGGCCGTGTCCAAAGTGACCCGCCGCGCCGCCGCGTCGGTTTCCGCCAGAGTCAGCGATCGCTCGATGGCCGTCACTGTCGAACGACCCTGCTCCCGGTAAGCTCCGCCCGCCAGCACAAGCGACTCGAGTCGGGCCAACTCGGCAGGGATCATCGCGCAGTCCATCGGCGACCGATCGTACAGGCCGGCACGCTGCAGGGCCGCATAACGAACCCAGAGGCGATCGATGGATTTCTTCTGGTCGGCGTCCGGCTTGATCGGCGCGGCAGGCGGTTTGACGTAATCGGTTACATACGTCAGCCCGAAATCCTCCGCGTCTTCCGGAATCAGCAGGGGCCGCTGCTGCTGCGTGCGATTGCGGTTCACCCAGGAGGCGACGTGGCTCTGCAGGTATTCGTACAACTCGCGGAGCTTGATTCGCCCGTCCCCGTCGCTGTCGGCCGCGCCCCTCAGGCCGCACGCCACGTAGTATGCGAAAACGGATCCGCCAAGCTCAGGCGCGGAACAACCACGCTCGTCCCGGCGCGTCGAGTTCAATACGTACAGCCGCGGAAGCCGCTTCTCACTCAGCGTCTGCCGCAACACCTCGGCGAAACCGTTGTGCAGGATCCCGCATGACCAGTTCTCCCGAATCCGTCCCGAGTCGAGGATGAGCAGTTTGCGGCTGCGGTCCAGCCGCTCATGTCGATTCACATGCGCAATCACGTCCAGAACCGGAACCCACGTGGATTCGTCCAGCGGATCGCTGCCATGCATCAGCAGGCATGGCTGCCCCTTGCCATCCACCGCGCCGTGCGCGCTGATATAGAGCAGCAGCACATCGTTGTCGGGAAACAGCCGGCCATTGCCCGGGCCGCCGGGACGCATCTGCTTCAACTGACGATCAAGCACCGTTCGCCAGTCCCCATCGCGTCCTTCGATGGCCTGACTGGCGCGGATGTTCCGATACTGCTTGAACGCGGCGTCGAACCGCTGCAGGTCTTCGGCGGCCAAGGCATTCGGATCAATCGGCGATCGATAGTCGAGAACGGCCAAGGCCATCAGCGGAACGGGCCGCGGTCGAAACAGCATCCACGCGGCAAAAATCAGCAGAAGCACGATCAGCGAAAGGCCGTAAGCAAACAGCTTGAGACGTTGAACAGCCGCCCGACCCAGCCCCGAGCCGCGCAACTGCGTCCAACGGCGGCCAGAGTCCCGGGATGACGAATCGCGAGCTGCGTTTCTCCATCCTTGTCGCCCACGCGACTCGCCCGCAGACTTCCGCCAACTTCCGCGATCCGAGGGCTGGTTCAAGGGATATGCTCCGAGAAGTTCAGTACCTCTTCGGAGCATTATATCGTGCCTGTCGCGAGTCCGCCCGTGTCGCGGACTCCAGGGCACAATCGGCCGTTCAGTTTATCTGGGCCGTGACGGTCGACACTCGCACGCCAGGCCGAATTCCAGCCAGGCTCGTTCCTCCGATCGGACGCACGGTCGCCGCGCCGGAAAACCCTTGAACGACTTCGAGTTCACCGCGGTAACGCGTGCCGGTCGGCAGATCTTCGTAGATCCACAACGTCTCGCCCGGCTCGGGCTTCAAATCCCTGTTTTCAAAGTGGACGTGTGCCAGTCTGTTTTCGGTATCAACCTGCATGATCACGCCGGCCAGAGCGTCACTCGCCGCCGACTCGCCGCGATCTCGCGACTTGACGCGGAGCACGGCGACGGGCGTCGTTTCCTCGCCTGTCATACCGGCGCTCGGCGCCCCAGGCTGCGGAACAGCAGGTGTTGGTTCCGGAGGTGCCGGAGCCTCTGAGCCCTCACCCGTCTCACGCCGCTCCGCGGGCGAGGGTTCTTCGTCCGGCGCGACCGATGCCGGACCGCGATTCGGGCAACAGGCCGATAACGCACGCATCGCAGCCTGCCGAACTCGCATCGATGGTTCCTTGGGGCAGCCCGTGTCGTCCACACCCTGCGAAATCTGGAACAACATGTCGCTGATCTTCTGGTTGCAGCAGCAGGTCGAACCGCAATTCGCGCAACACTGGCCCGAAGCCGCTCTTCCAACCGCGTTCACGGTCTCAAGGCGGACTTCTTCCGTACAGTCTCCCATGGCCGCAACCAACGCCTCGGTCACGCTCCCGTCGGCGTCGTAGCAACCGCAACCGATCGATGCCAGATACTTGACCGCCTTGATCTTCTGAGGCTTCAAATCCTCGGCTTTCTTGATCTCGGCCGCTTTCTTAATAGCAGGCACGTCGGATTTGAGGTTTGCCGGATCAGCCAACCGACTTAACGCCGGCTTCTGCTCCGCGCAGGGATGGTTACCCCCTCGATTAAGGAGTCCCGCATTCACGCGATCCACAGCTTGAGGAATCCCCAAAAACGACCACAGTGTGGCCGGAGGTTCCTGAGCAGCCGCGTTTGCTGTCAATGCCAGCGATAATCCAGCAGCGAGTATTCGTGATTTGTAGCGATTGGTCATCGGTAAGATCCTTGGATCGCAGAGATATCCGCTGCCCCATTCATTGGATCGAGTACATACCGCAAAAACATTAAACCCATTTCCAACCAACTGTTCAGGCTATCCATCCTTCCTAATGTAATGTTCATATTGCTTAGAATCGGGGTGATTCGTAAATCGCGCAGTTTCAGATCCGTTCTTGGCCACGCAGAACGGGGGGCAATTGCGCAGCCTGACCCAGTGGCGGGCGGCTTCGAGCACATCGTAGGAGGATATGCGAACATTGCGGACGCGCGGATATATTGAATGGCCAACCCGCAGACTTTCACCACCTTCTAACCTGAGGTGACGTGTTGCTATGTCGTCAACGATTCCTCACGAGATGCGAGCTTTGTCCTTGGAACGGTACTCGGCTGACCTCGATGAAGCCATCGACGGACTCAAAGTCGTGAAACGGCCGATTCCGGCGCTCCAGCGCGGCCAGGTCCTGGTGAGAATCGAGGCGGCGGCATGCAATCCATCGGACCTCCTGCTGCTGCAGGGAAAATACGGGAACCTAAAGCGGCTTCCGACGATTCCGGGGTGGGAAGGGAGCGGGCAGGTTGTGGCCCATGGCGGAGGGGTGTTCGCCCGATGGCTCCACGGAAAGCGCGTCGCGTGCGGTCTTCAGGGCGACCGCGAGGGAACGTGGTCCGAATACTTCGTGGCGGAAGCCTCTGAGTGCATTCCGTTGTACCGTCGGGTTCCTGCCGAACAGGCCGCCGGGCTGATCGTCAATCCGCTGACGGCTGTCGGACTCCTCGAGACCGCGCGGCATGGCGGCCATCGCGCCGCGGTGCAGACGGCTGCAGCGAGCCAACTCGGGCGCATGCTGATTGCGATGGCGAAACGGGACAAATATCCGCTGATCAATGTTGTGCGCCGGAAGGAACAGGCCGAACTGCTCAAGTCGCTGGGTGCCGAGCACGTTCTATGTTCCGAGGACGCGGACTTTGCGAGTCAGCTTCAGGCGTTGTGCGTCCGGCTCGGGGCCACGGCCGCCTTCGAAGCGGTGGGAGGCGACATGACCGGCAACATCATCAATCGCATGCCCCCCGGATCCACCGTCTATGTCTACGGAGATCTCTCGCAGCAGCCGTGCGGGAATATCGACCCGATCGAGCTGCTCTTCCGCGAGAAGACGGTTTGCGGTTTCTTCCTGGGCACCTGGCTGCGCCGGCGCGGACTGGTCAGCACGCTGCGAGCGGTGAGGCATGTGCAACGCCTGTTGATGGATGGCTGCATCGAGACCAGAATTCAGCGACGCCTCGGGCTCGACGACGCGCGCGACGGTTTGCGGCAGTACGCCAACAACATGACGGAGGGCAAGGTACTCATCATGCCGCATTTGCAGAAATAGGCATTATGAAGCTGAAGGGAGAAACGGGGCCAGATGCTATCGAACATGTTCCTGCTGCTGATTGCGGCCGTGCTCGGGCCGGCGGAGGCTGCCACGGAGACAGCCGAAACCAAGTCCGCAAATCCCCGGGTCATTCCGGCTAAGACGGTGGTATTGACCTTCGATGACGCGGTTCAATCGCATCTGGATGTCGTTGCACCGCTGTTGAAAAAGCACGGATTCGGCGCGACGTTTTTCGTCTGCAATCTCTGGATGAATGACGAAGCGAATTCGCTCAGTTGGGAGGACATTCGCCGGTTGCACGACCTGGGGTTCGAGATCGGTAATCACTCGTGGACGCACGCCGGTTTCAACTCGTCCAAGTCGGCCGGTACGCTGGAGGCTGAGTTGAAGAAAGTCGACGACGCGCTGGCGGCCGTGGGCGTTCCGAGGCCGGTGAGTTTCGGGTGGCCAGGCAACGCGTTTGGCCCGGAGGCTGTCGCCGTGTTGCGCGAGCACGGCATCCGGTTCGCCCGGCGCGGAATGCAGCCCGAGAAGGCCTACGGCGAGATTCACTTCGGACCGCTGTTCGATCCAAGTCGATATGACGCGCTGCTGATTCCCACGTCGGGCGACGCCTATCCCATCTGGACGCTCGACCATTTCAAGCAGCTCGTGGATCAGGCCGTGGAAGGCAAGGCCGTAATCCTGCAATTCCACGGTGTCCCCGATGTTGCGCACCCATGGGTGCACACTCCGCCCGAGATGTTTGCAAAATATATGGAATACCTGCACTCAAGCGGATTTCACGTGATCGCTCTGCGGGACCTCGGGCCGTACATCGATCGCAGCATTGCGGTCCCCGATCCTATGCGGGACAAGCGTTACCCGTAGCCTGCCGCAATGGTCTCGGTGAATTCCGGCCGCGCCGGATCGCGATGGCTTCAGGCCCTGCTGCGGGGGGCTACTTCGGCGCCGCGGGTCCCTCGACGGCCTTGACCTCTTTGCCGTTCTCGACGAACACGAACGATTTGTATTCACCCTTGGGGATCGACACGATCAGCGGGCAGGCGAACTCGGTTTCGGGTGTCGCTTTCGACGTCGCCGCGTAGCTGACCTTGACGACGCCCTTCTCGATAGTAACTCCCTCGACCTTATACTCCCAGGAGGCCTTGCCTCGCTTGATGGCCGTCAGGACGATGTTCGACTTGAAAGCGTCCTTCGGCAACCGGTGCGATTTGTCGCGCATGACCATGGCCACTCCGAACACCTGATCGAACTGTGCCTGGCTGTGTATGGCAACAAAGGACAATTTGGCGTCCGGTTCAAACTTGTTGGACACGAAGTATCCCGAATACTGGTCAAACGACAGTTTCTTCTCGTTTTCCGCCGAGGCGGACTGACAGAGGCACAGCAACAGCAATGCGGACAAGTTGAAGTACTTCATGCGAGCTGCTCCGAGATCGTATGGTTCGCGACATCCGTTCAGTAATTTACCGTCTCGGCGATGCCCTTGGCCACTTGGCGGGGAGATTTCCGGATTCCCGACCGGGGGTTCGGCAGCGGCGAAGCATGCGGTGAAATGTCCGATGAGGGACCGACGGGTATTGATAGAGACCTCTTGGCTGTTGACACTGTGCGTGGGCTGATTCAGTACAGGATTCACGCACTCTCCCGGAGCCTCAATTGCCGTGGATACGATCCGCGACCTGCGACGCCGCTGGAAACCGCACAAGGCGAGACTGACGGCGCAGCGTGCCAATCACCCGACTCCGATTCGTTTTCATCGCGCCTGCAGTTGGCTCGATCGCGTTGAAAAGCTCGAGGAGGCGGATGCGGACCTGGCGCTGGTCAGCCAGTGGATTGCGTTCAACTCGCTCTACGGACAGTGGGACACGAACATCGGGCACGCGGTCGCCGATCGCGAATGCTGGAGGGTCTTTCTCGAACGTATTCTGGAAATCGACCGTGCGGGCTATGTGAGAGAGGTGCTCGAGTCGCAGAAAGCGCTCGTGCTTTCCCTGATGGAAGACCAGTACCTGAGCGAACTGTTCTGGCATGATCCCGGCCAGGAAAAAGGACGCCGGGCCCGGCGCACCAAGCTCGAGGCGCAGAAGTGGTACGTCGAAGACAAGTGGCAGCTGATCCTTGAACACGTATTCGAACGCATCTACTTGCTGCGCTGCCAGTTGATCCACGGGGCGGCCACGTTTGGCGGAAAACTGAACCGCCGTTCGCTGCGGCGATGTTCCGTCATGATGGGCCATGCGCTGACCGCCATCCTGTCGGTCTGGATCGACTTCGGGGCCGACGAGGATTGGGGCATCATCTGTTACCCGCCGGTGCATCCCGGCGATGCAGCGCTGTCGTGATGGACCGGTATCGTGCGGAAAGCAAGCGAATGTGAATCTCACCCGATCGGTGCCGGGTCTGAGGATCGCCGCAGCGCGACCAAGGTCACATCGTCTTGTCCTTCGTGATGGCGGTGTTCGTTGACTTCGTCGAAGATCTTCCGGCAGATCTCGTCCACGGGCTGCATCTGCGTGCGCTGCAGCAGGCTGGTCAATCCCGTTTCGCCGTAAAACTGACCGCTCGTGTCTTGAGCCTCGGTCACGCCGTCGGTGTACATCAGGAGCAGGTCGCCCGGTTGGAGCGCGGCTCGACCGCTTCCGTAGAGAATGTCCGGGAATACGCCGAGCATCGGGCCGGTCGAGGGTTTCAGACATTCGATCCGGCCGTCTTGGCGCACGATGAACGGCGGATTGTGTCCGGCGTTGGCGAACTCGAGTTCTCCGGTCCGGATGTGATAGTGGGCGTAGAAGACAGTTACGAACATCATCTCCTTGTTCTCGGCCGCGATCAGCCGATTGGCGATGTCGAGCACCTGGGCCGGGCTGTGGTCAGGCGTCGAGAAGTTGCGGAGCGTGGTGCAGGTCACCGCCATGAACATTGCGGCCGCCACGCCTTTGCCGGACACGTCCGCGATCACCAGCGCCAACCGTTCATCGTCCACGAACCGGAAGTCGAAGAAGTCACCCGCCATGTAGTGAGCCGGTTCGTAATCGCCGTGAAGCGAGAACTCGTGACGATCGGGAAAAGGCGGACGCCGCATCGGCATCAGCGAAGACTGGATCTGCCTCGCGACATGCAGTTCTTTTTCGATCGCCTGGCGTGCGGCGATTTCGCGTATCTTGGCTGCGACATTGGTCCGGATGTCGGCCACCATTTTATTGAAGGTAAATGCGAATCGCCCGACTTCGTCGTGGCTGCGGATTTCCTCGACCCGGACATTCAAATTGCCCTTGGCGACCTGTTCCGCGGCGGCCGCCAGACGACGCATAGGGCGGGTGATCCAGGTCGAAACCAGCACAACGAGACTGAGCATCAGTGCCAGTCCGATCATCATGAGGTACAACTCGCGCTGCAGTCGGGCGTACACAGGAGCCAGGGCTTCCTCCTCGGGAATCACGGCGGCCAGCGACCAGCCGACTTCGGGTACGTTCGCGTATGCGTACCATTTGGGCCGCCCGGTCTGGAAATCGGGCATTCGCACGACGCCCTGCTGGCCGGAGACCATCGCCCGCCCGAGTTCGGCCAGCGCGGGCCGATTCCGAGACTCGGCAAGTCCGAAAATCGTCTCGGCCATGATGAACGACGAATTGGGGTGGTAGACGAACGTCCCGGATCGACTGATCAGGAATCGGTATTCTCCAGGGTATTTCACTCGGGATAACTGGCGGCGGATGCGTTCCAGCGAGATATCGGCCACCACCACGCCGTCGAAGTCCTTTCCCCTCAGCAGCGGCACACCGTACGAGCACATGAGAATTCCGCCCAGTCCTTCGTCGTAATACGGATCCGTCCAGACCGGCCGGCGCATCAGTTTCGGCCGCAGATACCAGTCGGCTCGAGTGAAGTCGTAGGCCGCGTTGTTGATATCTTCGCTGCGCACTCCCCGGCCGTCGGCCGTGCGGCAGACGTAGGGCGAAGGCTCGCGGGGCTCTCCGGGCCGGGCAGACGGCTCCAAAGCTACTCCCATACCGAACAACCGCGGTTCCGCGGTCAGATTGCCGCGAGCGAGCAACTCCAGTTCCGCTTTTCCGCGACGCGGAAAAGTCTCGAGAAACAGGCCTGCGGAGCGGCCTGCCCCGGCAATCGAGGACAACTGACTGTCCAGCGAGACGGCTTCCTTCGCTGCGGCCTCGGTCAGATAGATTTTCAGCTGAGCGATCGCGTCACGTTGATTGCTGTGATGTTCCAGCGCCAGGACAAGCAGATAAATGACCAGCACGGGCAGGCAAACCGCGACGATCAGTTTCAAGGGCATCCGGGACGTCACGGACTTTTCCCTTTCATTTGTTCTATCCTGTATCGACCGCTTGCGTACCCGGGTTCTGCCTTTCGGTCTATCATACAGCTCTCTGCCGGATCTTTCCGCAGTCGTTTTCGTTCTGCGGCCTTGAGGATCGAATCTTATGCCGATTACCCGCACGTTTCTGGGAATGCAGCAGGCGGCATTGCCGGCCGCCGCCGAGTATCTCATTGGCCGCTTCGGGACGGACAGTGTGCTTGACCTGCGCGGCGTGCTTGTCGTCGTGCCCGGCGGACGGGCGGGACGGCGGTTGCTGGAAATCCTGGTGGATTGCGCTCAGTCGCGGCGGCTGGCATTCACTCCGCCTCAGATCCAGACCGTCGGCATGCTTCCCGAGTTTCTGTATTTGGCCAAGCGGCCCTTCGCGGACGATTTCGTGCAGCAACTGGCCTGGGCCAGTGCAATGAAACAGCACAATCCGTCCGAGCTCTCCTCACTGATCGTTCAGCGACCCGATGACGGCGACAATCAGCGCTGGCTGGGGTTGGCGCGGTTGCTGCAAAGCCTGCATCGTGAACTGGCCAGCGACGGATTGGAGTTCCTCGATGTTCTCGAGCGAGGCGAGCAGCTTCCGGGGTTTGCCGAGGCCGAACGGTGGCGGACTTTGGCCGAGATCCGGCAAAGATACCTGAACATGCTCGATGCCCTGGAACTCTGGGATCGACAGACCGCGCGACTGTACGCCATCGATCACCGCGAATGCCGCACGGAAAGCACGGTGATCCTGCTGGCGGCCGTCGACTTGAATCAATCAACGCGGCAGATGCTCGACCAGGTGGCCGATCACGTGACGGCGCTGATCTATGCGCCTCAGGAATGGGCCGATCGATTTGACTCGCACGGCTGCCTCATTCCGGAGAAGTGGCGGGACATCGACCTGAACATCCCGGACGAGTCGCTGCTGCCGGCCGAGAACGCCGCGGATCAAAGTGAGCTGGTCGTGCGACGCATCGCGGAATACGGCGGCCGGTTCGGAGCGGACGAGATCACGATCGGGCTGCCCGACGAGCGGATTGTCGCGCAGCTCGTGCGGCAGCTTGACGAGTGCCGCTTGCCCAACCGGTTCGGTCCGGGGCAGCCGCTCTCGCGGACGTGCGTGTTCCGGGCACTGGAGGACATGGCCGCCTATGCCTGCGGCCGACGGTACGCTGAGTTTGCCGAACTGGTGCGCAATCCGGACATCGAGAAGTGGCTGATGCGCAGCGGCGTGAAGCCGGGTTATGTCGAGCAGCTTGATTCGTATTACAACGAGCACTTGCCGGTAAGCATGAACGGCCAGTGGCTGGGAGAGCAGGAGGAAATTCCGCAGCTGAAGGCCGCCTGCCAGCGGATCGACGAGTTGAGCCGCCATGTGCAGGGCGAACCGAGGAAGCTGACCGAGTGGCTGCCTCACCTCCATCGCATCCTTCTCGACCTGTACGGCGAGAGGAGCTTCGACCTGGAAGTCGAATCCGACCGGCGCGCTTGGACGGCCTGCAGGACCGTGCAAAAGACCCTGGAGCAGTTCGAGCAGATTCCCGAATCGCTCGTGCCGGTTGTGGATGCCGCGGAAGCGATGCAACTGCTGCTCGACCGTATTCGCCCGACGCTGATCCCGCCGTCCGCTTCCGAGTCTGCGATCGAATTGGTCGGTTGGCTCGAATTGCCGTTGGATGATGCACCGGCGCTGATCGTTACCAGCTTCAACGAAGGTCTGGTCCCGTCGAGCGTCAACGCCGACATGTTTCTTCCGGGAGGACTTCGATCCGCGCTCGGGCTCGATGACAACTCGCGGCGATACGCGCGTGACGCCTATGCGGTAGCTTCGCTGCTGACGCCGTGGCGCAGCACGACGTTCATCGTCGCCAGGCGTCTCGGCGATGACGAGCCGCTTGCGCCGAGCCGTCTGCTGTTTGCGGCCCCCGAAGAGACCGTCGCCCGCCGCTGTCTGCGATTTTTCGACGAAGCTCCGAAACGCGAACCGCAGCCGCCGCTTGCGGGGGCAATGGTCACCACGCGAGCGGAGTCGAGCTTCGAGATCCCGCGACCGGTGAAACTCGCCGAGCCGATCACGCACATGAGCGTCACGTCGTTTCGAGCGTACCTTGCTTGTCCATACCGCTACTACCTGAGCCACGTGCTCCGGTTGGCGGGCAGCAATGACGATGCCACGGAACTGGACGGAGCCGGCTTCGGCAATCTCGCGCACAATGTGCTCGAACGTTTCGGGCGCAGCGACGCGTGCAAGTCCGCGGATGCAGAGGTCATCGATCGCGAGCTGGTTCAACTGCTGAACGAGATGTCGCGAGAGTATTTCGGCACGCGCCCCGGCGCTGCGATCAAGGTGCAACTCGAACAGTTACGGCTCCGGCTGCATGCGCTGGCGCAGTGGCAGGCGGCCCGGACAGCGAGCGGCTGGCGGATCGAGCACACGGAGCGGTCGTTCTCTAAAGATCCCGGAGAGTTGCTTGTTGACGGGCATGCGATGAAGTTGACCGGCCGCATCGACCGCATCGACATCCATGAAGGCACAGGCCAGCGGATGATTCTGGACTACAAGACTTCGGATGCGGGCGATTCGCCGGAAAAGTCGCACCGCAGGAAATCCGGAGAGTGGACCGACCTGCAACTTCCCCTGTATCGGCATCTGGTTCCTAAACTCGGGATCGATCCCAAGGCGGTCCGGTTGGGCTACATCGTGCTTCCCAAGAAAGTCGCCGACGTCGGACTGGTGCTGGGTGAATGGACGGAAGAGGACCTCGCAAGCGCGGACCTGGCGGCCAGTGAAGTTGTGAGGAACGTCCGCAGCGAGCGGTTCTGGCCGCCCATTGAACCGCCGCCCGCGTTCAGCGAGGAATTCGCGGCGATTTGCATGGATGGCGTCTTCGGCAGAAAGATATCGTCATGAGCGAGCAAGCGTTGAACCACGAATTGATACGGGCATCGGCCGGCGCCGGCAAGACGTTTGAGCTGACAAACCGTTATCTGCGGCTGCTGCGGATGGGGCAGCGCCCGGACGAGATTCTGGCATCGACGTTCACTCGAAAAGCGGCCGGCGAAATTCTGGCCCGCGTGCTGCTGAGGCTCGCGCAGGCTGCCACGTCCGAAGACCATCTGGCCGAGATGCAGGCCGGTCTGGGCGGCCCGCCGCTGACGCGCGACGAGTGTCTGAAGCTGCTTGTGTCCGCCGCGAGATGCCTGCATCGTCTGCGGATCGGAACCCTGGACAGTTTTTTCGCGCAACTGGCCGGCAGTTTCGCACTGGAGATCGGCTTGCCGCCGGGCTGGCGAATCGCTGAATCGCACGAGGATGCCGCGCTGCGGAACCAGGCCATCGAGGCCGTGCTGGACGGCGAAGACACTCAGAGCCTGTTGACCCTGGTCCACGCGCTGACTCGAGGCGAAACCACGCGCAGTCTCGATCGCGAAGTGCGGGAAAAGGTCAACTCGCTTTACACCGTGTACCGCGAGAGCCGACGGGAAGCCTGGCATTCCCTGAAGAAAAGAAACGAGTTGTCGGACGGCGAACTGGAGGCGGCGATCGAGAAACTGCGGGCGACGCCGCTTCCCGATCATGCGAACTGGCGGAAAGCCCATGCCGCCGCGATCGAAAACGCCGAGAGCGGAGACTGGGTTGCTTTCGTCGGGGCCGGCGTGGCAGGCAAGATCCTGGCGGGCGAAACGAGCTATTACCGCAAGCCGATCGCAGAAGCGGTGGCCGCCGACTACGGCGAGCTGATCGAACACGCTCGGGCCGTACTGCTGAATCAACTGGCGATCCAGACCGAGGCGACATACAGGCTGCTGGACAAATTTCACCATCAGTACCAGTTGCTGAAGCTGCAGTCGCACGGGCTGAGATTCGATGACATTACGTTTCAGCTGGTGGAACAGTGCCTGAGTCTGGCTGCGGGCGACGACGCGGAGCCGGCGCCGGACCGCGTTGCATTTCGTCTGGATGCACGGCTGCACCATCTCCTGCTGGACGAATTCCAGGACACGTCGCTTGCGCAGTGGGAAGTGCTCAGACCGTTCGCTTCGCGGATCACCAGTTCGAAGTCGGGGCGGAAAAGCGGCGGTTCTTCCCCGCCCGCCGCAACCAGGAAAACCCGCGCTCGCCGCGCGGAAGCCGTCGCGTCCGGGGCCGGCCAGTCGTTCTTCTGCGTCGGCGACGTGAAGCAGGCGATTTACGGGTGGCGCGGAGGCGTCGCGGAGATCTTCGACGCGGTTACCCGCGAGCTGCAGGATATACAGGAACGTCCGCTCGACACGAGTTGGCGTTCATCGCCGCATGTCATCGCCGCCGTGAATCAGATTTTTCAGAACGTGCACCGCCACAGCAATCTGGACGATCTCGCCGACGCTGTGCTCGCCTGGCAGAAGCAATTCCACGAGCATCGCACGGCCGAAAAGAAGCAGTCCCTCAATGGCTACGCATGTCTTCAGGCTGCCCGTCCGGCTGCCGATGACGGCAGCGAGGAGCAGAAGAACGCCACGCTGCGATTTGCGGCCGAGCAGGTAGCCGGCTGGAGGCAGAGGGCGCCGGGGTTTGAAATCGGCGTGCTCGTGCGGCGCAACGACGCAGTGCGCCGGTTGATCTACGAATTGCGCGAATTGGGCATTGAGGCCAGCGAAGAAGGCGGAAGCACCCTGGATGATTCGGCCGCGGTGCGGCTCATCCTGTCGCTGATGCAGTTGGCCGACCATCCGGACGACACGGTCGCAAGGTTCCACATCATCACTTCGCCGCTGGCCCATTCGCTGAAAATCAGCGGCGCTGCGAGTGGCAGGATCGATGCGGCCGCGATGCAATTCGCAGGCCGACGGGGCAACGCGGAAGCCGGGAGCCTGGCTCGCCGGATTCGCAGTCAACTCGTCGAGGACGGATACGGGCCGACGGTTTCGTCGCTCGCCCGGCAACTGGCGCCGTTCTGCAGCCACCGCGAACTGCGGCGGCTGCACAAGCTGATCGCACTGGCCTATCCGTATGACGATGCGGCGACGTCCAGGCCTCGGGATTTTGTGACGTATATCGACGCGGCCAAAGTGCGGGATCCGATCGCCGCCGACGTCCGCGTGATGACCGTGCATCAGGCCAAAGGCCTGGAATTCGACATCGTCGTGTTGGCGGACCTTGAGTCGAGCCTGATTGGCCAGCGAGGCGATCTGGCGGTTGGCCGGCCATCCCCCACCGCACCGATCGATCGTGTCTGTCGCAGATGCGGCAAGGAAACGCAACAGCTTCTGCCCGAGGCATGGCAGAGGCTGTTCCGCGAAAATGACGATCAGGACGTGATTGAGGCAATGTGCGTTCTGTATGTGGCGGTGACGCGTGCCAGGCATGCACTGCACATGATCGTCGCTCCATCGGGCAAGTCCGAGAAGACGCTTCACAAAACGTTTGCCGGACTGCTCCGGGCGTCGCTTACCGACGGAGAGGCCCTCGCGCCCGAGCAGATCGCGTACGAAACGGGCGACCCCGAGTGGTACGCGAATCCCGGTGTGAAACACTCGCTTTCAATCGCGCAAGTCGCTGCCGAATCCCAGTCGCTGCCGCCGCTCGAAGTGCAGTTGGCTCCGCCGCCCGCCCGGCGTCGCAGGGGACTGCAGCGAGTCAGCCCTTCGGGGCTCGAGGGGGGCACGCACGTTCGGCTTTCGGGAAGTTCGGACAAGGCGGGAGGGGATCGCGCCGCGGCCCTGGCGTACGGCACGTTGATTCACGCATGGTTCCAACAAGTGAAATGGATCGAGGACGGCGTGCCCAACGATGACCAATTGCGCGAGGTCGCCGCCGGACTCGGTCTGTCCGCGCAGGACATCGATCGAGCATTGGCTGATTTCCGCTCGATGCTCGCCCGCCCCCGCGTTGCGGCTTGCCTGAGTCGAACCGCGTATGAGGGGCACGGCGGAACTGCGGTCGTCGTGGAGAACGAACGGCCGATTGCCGTGCGCGACGGAGACAAGTTGCTGGTTGGCAGCATTGACCGACTCGTTACCGTCTATCGGAACGGCCGACCCGTCGCGGCCGATATCCTGGATTTCAAGACCGATGATGTCGCCGCAAATGACCGCCGGGCGCTGGCAGGCAAGAAAGAGTTCTACGAACCGCAGTTGTCGGCGTATCGAACGGCCGTGCGCACAATGCTCGGCGACGAATCACTTCCGGTGTCGGCAAGGCTGCTGTTCGTTCAGGCCGGAGTCGCTGCCGAAATCGATGCGTGAGATTCTCAGCGCCGGCCGCCCAGTGAGAAAAGGTGTGAACTGGTCCGCAGGTACATCACTCCGCCGGCAATGGCGGGCGTGGCGTAGCTTGGTTCCCCGAGCGGGATGCGGTGCAGCTGTTCGAATTTCTCCGCTGCGGCAATGACCACGACCTCGCCTTTCTTCGAGACGTTGTACAATCGGCCGTCGACCCAGACGGGCGACGCAAAGTAGGAGCCGTCGACGCGCTCCCGCCAGACAACCTCGCCGGTTGCGAAGCGGTGGCACGAAACCACTCCGTCATCACACCAGATGAACAGCAGTCCGTCCTTGGCGAGCGGCGTCGGCACCATGGGAAGGGCCGTGGTCAATTCATAAACCAACTTGGGCGCGGCGTTGTCTGCCGAAGCGCCGGGACGGACGGCCAGACAGCGGGTTCCGCGGATTCCTGCACCGTGGCCGGCGAAAATCAGGCCAGGCGCCAGCACAGGCGAGATCACCGCGCGATCCAGAAACGGCTGACCGTAATCCCAGTTGAACTTTCCAGTGGTCGGATCAAGGGAAATGATGCCATGAGCCGTGCTCGAGAAAATCAATTCCGGACGGGCATTTTCGCCCTGATAAATGCACGGAGTTGAATAGCCGGCCAGATAGGTCTTGATCTCTGTTTCCCACCGCGTTTCGCCGGTCTTGCGATCGACCGCGATGACAAAACTCCTGCCCGCCGGATTGGGACCGTCCGGCTTCCGCCCGGGACTGCGATCCATGTCTTCCTGGTCATTCACCAGGATGACCGTGTCCCGGTACATGATCGGCGACGTACCGCTGCCTTGCAGTGTTATCAGCGGTCCCAGATTCCGACGCCATGTTTCATGGCCTTGTGCGTCGAGTGCAAGCAGCATCACGGCTTCTGGTGTGGTCCAGGTAATGACCACGCCGTCGGCATCGGCGGACGGAGTCGCTGTTGCGTAGGAATTGTCGCCGTGCTGGCTGTACGTCTTCGACGGCTCGTCGTGTTGCCACAGCACTCGCCCCGTCGCAGTGTCAACGCAGAGCAGCATGCGGCGGGCCGTGGTCGAATCCGCACTGGTGACGTAAAGACGATCTTCCCAGACGACCGGCGATGAATGGCCTGTACCCGGGAGTTCGATCTTCCAATTGTAGTCGTTCTCGGTCCACCGCACGGGTACGCTCTTGGCGTCGCTGATGCCGGTGCCATTGGGACCACGGAACCGACTCCAGGCTCCTTCAGCGGCAAACACCGAAGCGTCTGAGAGGAAACTCAGCGCAACCAGCAACGGCAGCGTGCGAGTCATGGTTGGTGCACATCCTGGGATTGTCGGGAACTTGGCGACCCGAGTGTAAATTAAAAAGCTTGATCGTCGCTGACTCGCGACGATCAAGCAACACCTTCGCGCCAATTTCAAAAATCAGATTGGGGATGTGCCGTTCAGCAGCATTCGCAGACTGCTCAGACGGAAGTCGTGGTGACGGCGGTCCGCTTGCGGCGAATCCGATGCAGCACAGTGCCGGCACCCAGTACCAGTGCCCATATCACACCGGGTTCCGGGGCAGGAACGCCTGCCACGTTGCCGGCACCACCGCGACTCAACAGGGCATTCACGTTGTTCGCACCCATGTCGATCGCGAACAGCGTATCACTGTAATCGTTGCTTCCGCTGCCGTCCTCGAATGAAATCAGTACGTACGGGTTGTCTGCCTGAGCGAACGCCACCAGGTTACCCGATGCCGCGCTGAGGATATCCGGTGCCGAACCGACCTTCGGCTGCGTGTTGAAACCGTCCCGGATCAGGAAGAAGTCGAGGTTCGTTCCTTTCTCCAGCATTCCGCGCTCGCCGCTGCCAAGATCCACGAAGTCTCCCGGAAACAGGGGAGTCGAGGTGGTACGCAGGTTACTGTCCAACTTCCGGCTGTCGGCGTTCGCGAATTTCACGGCAGTTGACGCGTTCGGGAAGATCAAAAGCGGGGAGCCGTCAACGCCCTGACCGCTCGTGTTGAAGCCGAGCGAGTTGTTGTAGCTGGTATCGCTGCCGACGAAGTAAGCCCGCACGCCATAGGCTTCTGCCAGCGTGAACTTCGTCGCATCGAGCGGCTTCCACGTTTCGGCAATGGTCTTCGGAAGGTCGTGGCTGTTGATCAGGTGCTTGACGGTTGAAAGGAACGGCCGAGGCTCGTTCTCTCCCTTTTCTGCGGCACTCCAGAATGCCTTGTCTTCCTCGCGGTCTCGCACTTTGTTGACCGTCTTCAGGTCGTAATACGTGTACGTGGAGGGAGAACTGAACGTCTCCGCCCTAAGCAACGTTCCCGCACTGAACGCGAAGCAAACTGCCAAAGCTGCGGAAACCGTTTTCCAGCATGAGGAAATTCGACTGCGGACTTCCGCGCCGAACGCCGACCGTGAATCAGTTCGAGATTTGTTCATCGTGCAGGTAGACATGGCAATCTCGGAAAGTGAAGAAGTGCAAGGGACCAGTTTTCAACCCATCTGTCGGTTTGACGTATTCTGTCGGGGAATGTTACGCAAAAGGCGTGCCAATACAAAATCGGACTCAAAACATCGTTTTTTTGCGGTTCTCGGGTAGATTTGTACGTAACACCTGAAAATCAGGGGCTGTAATTCTGCCAGCCATCAGTTCAGGGCTAAAAAAATTACTGCCAGGTAGCAGCTTGAGTGCAGGCGGCAGCGGACTGTCATCGGGTGTGTTTTCGTGGGGGGGAAAGCCACGGTGTAGGGCATGGGTGAAATGAGAGTCCGCCGGTGGCTGCGAAAGCCTGATTTGATGCAAGGTATTGAAAAAATGGCATTTACAGCCGCGGCGTTCAAGCGAGTCGATGTTGGAACAGCGTATCGCTCGGCAATTGGCGGCTGGCCAAATCGACCAGGTGGCGGTGGTGAGTAAAGAACAGAACTTGCGTCCGCCTGGACAGGGCTGCCAGCACTTCAAGAGTTTTCGAGGCTCTCTGGTCGTCGAAACGGATCAGAATGTCGTCCACGATAAACGGCAGCGATTCATGGCTGTCGAGGTAATTCGTCAGCCACGCATAACGCAGCGAGAAATAGAGCTGATCGGCGGTGCCTTCGCTCATGCCGTTAACGGGCACGGGATCACCCGTTGAGTTGCGCACTCCCATCATCGCGGGCTGGCCGTTGACGTCGAAGTCAGCTTTCAGGCACTGGAACGATCCGGCGGTCAATTGCGCGAAGACCTCGCTGGCTGTTGCGAGGAGTCCGCTCTGATGCCGTTTGCGGTAACGCTCGATGCCCTCTCGCAAAGCGGCTTGCGCGACGGCCAGAAGCGCATATTCCCGTGCGGAGTCAGCCAGTCCGGCGAGGACGTCTCTCGCGGTTTCTTCGGCTTTCGCTGCTTCGCCGGAGCTGTCCATGGCATCGAGGGTTGCCTGCAAGCTGCCGATCTTCTGTGATATGTCGACGAGCAGGTCGTCACGTTGCTGAATGTCGGAATCCAGCCGTTCGATCTCGATGGGCAGCGTATCGGGGTTCTGTGCGCGTGTCTCGGCCATGAACTCCGTCAGGGGAGCGCCGGCGCTGAGCTCACGTAGCAGCTTTTCGATTTCGTCGAGCCGATTCTGCACATGGCGTTTTCGTTCAGCCCGTTCCCAGGCGTCCAGGAGGTCGTTGGGCGATTCGCATCCTGCGTCTTTGCACAACTGATTCAACTGCGACTGCAGATCGTCCATGGCCGTCGTCGCGGACTCGAGAATTGAGGTTCGTTCTTTCAGTTCTTCTTCAATCTGTTTTCGCTTCTGTTCAAGTTCCACGGCCGCGTTGAAGCGGGAGAGGACCTCGCCGGCGAGGCGGCTGGCAGCCAGATCGATCGAGAGGTCGGGCGCGAATTCGGACGCCATGTCCCGTACCTGCCGCTCGAAGGTGTCGCCAAACGCATCGATCTGATCGAGTCGGGCACGCTGCAGTTGAGCGCTGCCAAGCCGCTGCGACAGTTGGTTCAGCAGTTCCAGGATTTCGCCGGCCTCGCCCGGCTTATCACGGGGGGTCTGCGGCAGTTTGGCCGCGGCGGACTGCCATTGATCCTGCCAACGCCGAAGTTCGTCCTGCGATTTCGCTTGTGCCTGCCGTTCTTGGCCGAGTTGCCTTTCCAGTTGGGTGATGGTCGTTTCCAGTTCCTGCCGTTTTGCCCGCAGCATCTGCAGCTGTTGAACGGCTTCCTGGGTTCTTTCGCGCAAGTCGTCGAGTGAAGCCGAGTCGGGCGCTGGCGACTGTCCCGCCGCGGAGAGTTCAGCAGCGAGTTGCTGCTTGCATTCCTCGCACTTCTTGACCATCTCGGCACGGCCTTGCTGCATTGTGCGAAGTCTGCGGGCCCGTTCCAGCAGCGCGGATTGGCGCTGCAGCCAGGAACCCATTTCGCGGGGCGTCCGCGGCACGACTTGCAGTTTGCTCCAGAGTTCGTGCCATTCCGCGTCCGCCAGTCGGGATCGTTGCGTCAGATCGTCGCGTTGCTGCTGCAGTTGCGCGACCTTCGCCCGGCTTTTGGCGAGGTCCGTCTGAAGCTGTGCGTGGCGGGCTACTCGATCGGCTTCTTTTCGCAGGCGATCGGAGACGGTGTCGGCGGACTGGACCAATTCTTCGTAGGCTTTATCCAGCGGTTCGGGGCCGGAGTTGAGCTGCGCGAGCAATTCGCGGGTCCGGGATTCGGCGTCGGACTCGCGCCACATTGCGTTGATCTTGTCCCACGCCGCATCGCGGCGGGTTCGAATCTCGCACAATTGCTGCTCCGATGGCACTTCCCCGCCGGACTGCAGGTCAGCGATTTCTCGCTCTCTCGCCGCGGCCTCATCTTCAGTCTGCTGCAATTGCAGGTCGATCGTTCGATTGGCGGTTTCGATATCGCGCATCTGCTCGGCAAAACGATCGATCGTTTCCGGAACGGGCATTTTCATCCGTTCCAACTCTTCGAGCGACCCGGACCAACCCGGCAGTCGCTTGAGTTCCAGATTGGCTTCCTCGGACTCCGTGCCGATCGCCGAACTCAGCTGGTTGATGCGGTCTTCGATGTCGTCCAACCGAAGCGCCGCGTTGAGTGCGCGAGCGAGGCCTTGGGAATCCGGCACCGATGTGCAATGCCCCAGTTCCAGCCTGTGCTCGGCCAGGTCGGCTTCGATTCGGGTCACGGCGTTTTCGCTTTCTTCGACCGCTGCGGCGAGTTTCCCGTAGTTCGCCACCAATTGCTGGATGCGTTTTCGCTCAGTTGCCGGAAGCAGCAACGTCGTTGCCTCGTCCAGTTGAACTTCGTTGCCGAGTTCCCGGAGCACGTTCCGGGCTTCGGCTTCGAGGCTCTTCAGTTCGGCGGCGACTGCGGGGCGATCCGCCTGGGAATCCTGAAATCGCTTCAGGTTGTCCGAGAGCAATTCGCAGCGGCGGGCGGCTTCGAGCAGTTGGCGGGGGACGTCGACTTTGTCGAGCTGATCCTGCCGTCGGCGTATTTCTTCGTCGGCCGTGTTCTTCTTCGACTCCGCGGCGCTGAGTTGGCGGAGCACGTCCTCACGCCGCTTGTTGAAGTCCGGCGGCAATGGGCGGACATCGCGCAAGCCGTTCAGTTCGCCCTGCATCGCAAGGTGTTCGGAGACGGGAGTGATCGCCGATTTGAGCCGGAACAGGCGATCTCGCCGAATTCGAAGATCGTCTCGTTCTCTCTGAGTCTGCTGTTTCCGGTGGATCGCGCTGTTTAACGTGTCGTAGTGCTGCTGCCATTCAGCAGGCCTCAGCTGGAGATCTCGCACTTGATCTCGCGCCTGGTTCAGGCTCCTCAGTTGTGCATTGATCTTGGGGTTCTGGGCCTTCGGAGCGAACAGGCCGGCAAGGTCTTTTTCCAGTTGCTGTTCGATGCGTCGCAGAGAAGCCGTGCCCGTTCCCGAGAACAGTGCCTGCGCCAAATCGCCTTGGCCCTGCACGATCTCCTGTCCACCGCGGACGAGCGTATCGTGATCGATGCCGAATGCACGGCTGAACAGATCTTCGCCGGCGCTGCCCAGAAATCTCTGGAGTTGCTCTTCGCGGACTTCCTTGTCGTCATCGCCGTCGCGCAGCGTCTTGAGCTTGGCCTTGCGGCGGGTGATCCGCAGCGTTTCGCCTTGGTCGTTTCTTAATCGGCCGCCGACGCGCAGGTTCGCGTACGAATGCAGAAAGTCGTCATCGAGGCTCGACGGGAATCCGTAAAGCAGATATCGAATAGCGCGCAGCGTTGAACTCTTGCCGGCCTCGTTGGGGCCGTAGATCAAATGCAACCCCTGGCTCCCGCCGCTGAGGTCCAGTTTCAGGTCGGTGAACGGTCCCACGGCCCGAAGATGCAATTCGTCAATTCTCATGCCGTTTCTCCCGCGACGTGAATCCGTTGAATCAGCAGCTGCCTCGCGTCGTCGAGCAGTTCCCGCAGGCACTCTTCGCTGTCCAAGCCCAGGGATGACGGTCCCTCGGTAAGTTCGGCAGGCAGTTTCGACAGCAATGGCCGCAACGCCTCGCTCAGCATCTCCAGCGACTGCTTTTCGGACTGCATTTCCGCAATGAACTCGCAGAGTTCGCCGACGGGGCCTTCGATATCGGCGAGCGAATCCTTCGACGAGGGCATCGATGTCTTGCGGACGACTCGCTCGATCCATAATCGGTCGCTTCCGAGGTGCAGCGCCGCGGCCTGGATCTCGGCACTCCAGCGATTCGGTTCGGCGACGAGCTGGCGGTGAGCCGGGCATGCTCCCTCGAGTTCAATGCGGACTGCAAGCGGCCGGTTGTCGGACGCATCGATCAGACCGGCGAGACTCTGCCCGACATTCTGCACCACATCGTCCGGTTGCTTCGCCTTCCGGACATCCACGCGGCACACTTCCCACCGCAGAACGTCAACGGCGCGGAATTGAACGTCCACCCCGTGGTCGTCATCCACCGTGACGAGCACGCAGCCCTTCGGGCCGGTTTCACGCACCGTGCGCCCCTGCAGATTGCCGGGGAACATGATCGGAGGTTCGTCTTCGCTGCGCCGCAGGTCCTGTCGTTTGTGAATGTGACCGAGCGCCCAGTAGTCGTACCTTTTCGACACGAGTGTCTCGACGCTGCACGGCGCATAGCGATCGTGCTCGCCTCCCGCATAGGAGGCGCAGGTATGCAGCAGGCCGATGTTGAAGCAACCGGACATCGCCGCGGGAAAGCCCTGCGCCAAGTCGCTGATGATCGCCCGGCTCTGAAAGCTCTGGCCGTGAATGGCAACACGCAGATCGTCGAGCACGAGAGTCTCCGGCGATCTGGCGTCGAACATCTTGATCTTATCGCCGGCCGGCAGCATCAAGGTTCGCGTCATGTGGTTCGCCGCGTCGTGATTCCCGGCAACCAGGAAGACGCGGATTCCGGCCTCGTTCAGCTTCGCAGCCTGTTCGAGGAAAAACAGACCCGTGTGGAAATCGGGCCAGTTTCCGTCGTACAAATCTCCGGCGATCAGCACGAACGCGACCCGCTCTTCGATGGCGAGTCGCACGAGATTCTGGAAAGCCCGCCGCGGAGCGTGCTGGATCTCCATCGCCGGCGCATTCAACTCCCTGTGAACGCCCTCGCGAGCGCTGTCCAGATGTATGTCGGCGGCATGAATGAACTTGAACATGGCGGCTCGCTCCATGATCTCAATTTGAGTTTGCGATCAACTTCGAGTGTGAAAGTGCCGGCACGATTCGAGTCGCGAATTCGAATCCGTGGCGGAATGCGGGTCAACGACGGGCTTCAGGAGCTTTCGCGCACCCGGCACCGCTGACGTCGATCGCGTTGATGCCTATTGCGACGGCGGGACTGTCCGGCGCGAAGCTCACTTTGCCGTTGGCGTATTCAGTCAGCTTCGGATCGGCAAGCAGCCAGCCAGAACCGGATTCGATGGATCGCGTATTTGTCTGCCGGTAGGAATCCAGAGACACACCGTCGATCTTCCCCGCTTGGCTCATGGCGACATTGTCCGCGGCGACTGCTATTGCTTCGGGACGCGTGATGCGAATGCTGCCGCCCGAGACGATCACGTTCCTCTCGAGCCGGTAGTCGGAGGAACGGGGAAATGTCAGCGCGGCATCGCCTTCGCAAACGAAGATGTTGTTCCGCAGCGTGTTGTTCCGCGCCATGTGGTTATGCGACGGCCTCGCCACGCGCACGCTCAGGTTGTTCTCGACCAGGCAGTCTTCGGCCTGTTCGTCGAGATAATACGCGGAAGCGCCGTAACCGCCGGTGTCGACGATGTCGCGGATGTAATTGCCTCGCACCACGATCCGCTTGCAGAACGTGATGTAGATGCCCGCTCCGTCGTGCAGCACCTGCATGGCGTCGTAGATCAAGTTGTGTTCGATGCGATGATCTTCGCCTCCGCAGGATATTGCCGTGTACGGAGTGTCGTGGACCGTGTTGTGCTCGATGAGACACGTCTTGCCGGCGCTGCCTTCGCCCCAAACGGCGATCGCGCTGGGGTAGAGACGGCCGATATGGTGGACGTGATTGTTGCGGACGGCGCACTGGCCGCCGAATTTCAATCCGCACGCGCCCGCATCGTGCACATGGCATCCTTCGATAACGCACGTTGTGAGGTTCGCAGCCTTGATGCCCTGGCCGGCAACGTTGTCGATCGTGAGGTCCGCCAGGCGGCACTCCTCCGCGCGGTACAATTCCACCGCGCCGGGGAAGTTCCCGGCCCCGAATCCACCTGCGACGAGCGGCGTGTTCGCAACGGAGAGCTTCAGGCCGCGGATCGTTACACCGCGCACCGGCTTGTCCTCCCGGCCGCGGATGCGGAGGATCGACTCGACGGTCGGTGCGACCGCTTTGATGGATGTCATGTCCTCGCCGGGCAGCGGCCAGTAGACAACCTTGCCGGCCGTGCGGTCCAGGTACCACTGGCCTGCCCGGGTCAATCCCTCGCGGACGTTCCACACGGCGTACTTCTTGACGCCGAAGCCGCCGGGCGGATGGCCGCACGGATTGGAGAACTCGAGCACGTGTTTCTCGGCATCGTTTCTCGCGAGCCCGACAACCGACTCGTCCCACATGTGGTAGACCGTGATTTCCGCGTTCTTCACATCCAGCCACGAGCCCAGATCTTCGGGCCGGTATTTCATCGTGGTCAATTCTTCGCGAGTCGGCTTGCGCTTCCAGCCTCCGCCGGTGGTGCTCATCCAGGGCACTTCGAACTCGGTGAGGTGAGTGAAAGTTCCCTCTTGAGGCAGCCTCGCCCGAGGGCACATGCGATCGGCGACGGACAGCATCCTGAAGTCCCACGTGCCGTCCTTCGCCGCGGGCACGTCAGCGGACCACAGGTGATCGCCGTCCTGACGCCATCCGTTAATTCGCCGGCCGCCGTACAGAACCACGGTTGCTCCCTCGGCAGCCTCGATGGTCAAACCGGAATCTGCCGGCCCGATATCCACGGGACGCTCGATGTAATACTCTCCCGCCTGAAGTTCGATCCGTCGAGGTTGCCCTTCCGAGCCTCGTGACAGTTCAACAGCCCTCTGCAGCGTCGCCAGGGGACCGTCTTCTTCTCCCTTGCCGACTGCAGGCGCGCGGCCTGACGAGGCGTCACTTCCTTGTGGCGAAACGAACAGCACACTCTCGGCACAAACACACCGAAGCAAACCGAAAGTCAATAACATCATCCCGGACACCGAGCGGCGCGGGCCAATTGGATGGGACATCAGCCGGTCGAGCGTTGAGGTCGGCTTGCGGGCAAGCATGTTCCGTCTCCGTTCTGATTCGCCGATCGGATACGTCGATTCGTGGACTGCGGAAGCGACGCGAGTCTTCGTCATCATATCAGATGCGGGCAAACCGCTGACTTCGAGCGGCATGCTCTGAGCAATCAGACGCTCAAAAACAATCCGCTGCCTCGACAATTTCCAAATGCCGAGTAAACGCGGATAATTGAGGTTGAGCGATTGCTCAACAGGGTTTCCAGCGACCGGGTCTCCGGCAAGATGGTGTTCCATGACAAGACAGAGATCCGCTCAGTGCGGCTTCTGGAATCGCCGCCAGTTCCTCACAATCGCGGGAGCGTGTTCGACTCTTGACTATCGTTCCAACATAAGGCGCATCGGCAATGTCGTACGTACTGGTAGTTGACGACTCATTGATGGATCGCCAGTTTGCAGGTCGGCTTCTGGAATCCGAGCCTCGGTATCACGTTGAATACGCATCGGACGGCCTGGAAGCACTTGAGCTGGTCGAGTCCAAGCTCCCGCTGGCGCTCGTGACGGACATGCAGATGCCGGGAATGGATGGCCTCGAACTGATCACGACGATGCACCGCCGGTTTCCAACGGTGCCGATTATCATGATGACGGCGGTCGGGAGCGAGGACATCGCATTTCAGGCACTGGCTTCCGGCGCTGCAGATTACGTTCCCAAGTCGCATCTCGTCGCTGGGTTGCGCAAGGCCGTCGACGGAGTCCTGGCGATTACCGCGGGAGATCGGGCACACCAGCGATTGTCGAAATACCTGCGGTTTCAAGAGCTGCATTATGACCTGGACTGCGACATGCTTCTGATTCCGCCGCTGGTGGATGAACTTGAGCAAACAGCAGCGGAATTCGGGCTGGTTGACGCCAGCGATCGCGTCCAGTTGGCCAAGGCGCTTGTCGAATCGTTGCGCAACGCCGCCTGCCACGGTGATCGTGAACGAGTTCCGGGTCCCGCGCAACCTGCCGGCGACTCAACCGCGCACCGCAAAGGACAAATTCACGTGCACGCGGTGTTTTACCCGGATGAAGCGCGCTTCACGATTCGCGATGAAGGGCCGGGCTTCGATATCAATCGCGTCCCCGATGTGGCTGCCGACCCGTCGCAGCTTCTTGACGGAGGCGGCCACGGACTGGTACTGATCCGGATGTTCATGGACGAAGTGTTCTTCAATTCGGCCGGCAACGAGATCACGATGATCAAGCGGCGCAGAGATCCCGGAGAGGCGGATGCCGACAAGATGGATCCCGGCAGAATTCATGGCGACACGACTTCGTGAAGTGTCGGCCCGCGGCGCGCTGAACAGGCAACCTCGAGCGAAAGGAGCATGCAACGTGGCGTGTGTGCTTGGGAGATGGCAGCGTCTTCTGTTGCTGGGCCTCTTGCTGGCGGCCTCAGCCCGCATTGCGAATGGAGAGCCGCCGACGTTGCTGCAGTTTCTGAAGGAGCGGCAGGTCCACAGCGGCGTGCAGGCGCCCCGCGAAGTGCTCGCCTTTTATTACACGTGGTACGGACGCCCGGAACGGCAGGGAGGCTGGGTTCATTGGGGCGGCGAGAATGTCGCCATGCACGATATACCCGAGTCGACTCATTATCCCGCTCAGGGCGCGTATGACTCTCACGATCCGGCTGTTATCGACGGACACATCGATCTGGCCAAGTCGCATGGGATCACCGGGTTCATTGCTACGTGGTGGGGGCAGGGAGTCTACCACGACAGGGCCTTTGCCACGCTGCTCGAACACGCCGGAAGGAAAGGTTTCAAGGTCACCGTCTATTGGGAAACGGCGCCGGGCGAAGGAGCGAAACAAGTTGACAAAGCCGTCGACGACCTTTGCTATCTGCTGAAGCGATATGGCGCAGCGGATGCGTTCCTGAAAGTGGACGGCAAGCCCGTGATATTCGTCTACGGCCGCGTGATGAATGAAGTGCCGCTGACCTCATGGCCTGCGATCATCCAACGGACTCGCCAGCAATCCGGCCGCGACTTTCTCCTGATCGCGGATGGTTATAGCGATGCCAACGCGCAGTTGTTTGACGGCATTCACACCTACAATATCTGCGGCTGGGTCCAGGGCAGGACCGCCGATGAACTGCGACGCACCGCTGCCACTTCCTTTTCGGACGCTGTCCACTTGGCTCGTTCCCGCGGACGCCTCAGCTGCCTGACGATTATTCCGGGATACGACGATACCAAAATCCGCAAGCCGGGCCTGAAAGCGGAGCGGCTCAATGGGGAGGCTTATCGTGTGCTCTGGGAGGAGGCGATCAAGGCCAATCCGGATTGGGTGCTGATCACATCGTGGAACGAATGGCACGAAGGGTCGGAGATCGAACCAAGTTGGGAAGACGGCGACAGGTACGTCAAGTTGACCAGCGACTATGCCAGGCGATTCCTCGAAACGGCTCCGGCCCCGGCGTCCGCCGCCGACAAGTCGCTTGGTCTCAGCGAGGCGCAGGCCAAAGCAATGCAGGACCTGTACCGCGGCAAGACAATTGGCATTCTGCCTGACTACGGCAGTTCAGCCGTTTTCTGGTTGCTGACCGCCGGGATCCAACTCAAGGAACTGAGCTGGACGCAAACACTTGATCCGGAGGTACTGAATCCGAAGCGACTGCCCATGCTGCTCTATGCGGGTGGCGAACACTACGTGCGAACGCTCCGCGAGGAGGGTGATGTCGAGGCTGCCTTGCATCGATACCTCAGCGACGGTGGCCTGCTGATCGCATGCAGCCATCAGCCATATCCGTTCTGTTACGACCAGACAGGACGGGGCAACATTGCCGCGGGGCGATTGGGCTTTCCGATTTTCGGCAGCGGACCGGCGCTGAAGGGAGCGAACGCGGACCTGTCGCACGCTCGGTCGTGGGAATCGCCGCCATCCGGCACAGCGCTGACATTCCATGTGAACAACGAGCGACTGCCTGGTTTACCGGCACAAGTCCCGTTTCCGACGGACGGAGATCGACGCTGGCGGCCATCCATCGAATCGCTGGTTGGCTCCGATGACGTCTACGTTCCGCTGGTCCGCCTGAAGGACGCCCAGGGTAATTGCTACGGCGATGGGATTGCGTATATCGAACATCGCAACACATCGCCTCAGGGCGGCCGTAA
Source organism: uncultured Planctomycetaceae bacterium (assembly GCA_903863885.1). Classification (GTDB taxonomy): domain Bacteria; phylum Planctomycetota; class Planctomycetia; order Pirellulales; family Pirellulaceae; genus CAIPEB01. The sequence goes on from CAIPEB010000507.1 coordinate 57,953, forward strand.
CCTGTATGTCTGGATGCGCATGCCGGATCTGCTGGGATCAAACGACGCGTTCTTCTCTGTCTTCTCCTTCGCGGCAGCGGTCACGGCAAAGAACGAATCGTCAAGTTCCCCGCGGGATCGCTCACGGTGACGGCGCGGGAGGCAGAGTAAAGGTGTGTTCGAACTGCGGGTCGAACTGCCAATGGTTCCCTCGCTGCTTGCAAACGGGACGTTTTACTGGTTGAACAGGTACTCTCCGTCAGACCCCTGCTGGGAGAAACTCATTCCGGGCCTGACGGGAATGCAAGTGAATCATGGCGTGCTGTTTCGCTCGTACTCGCATCTGGTTCGAGGGGACGGAATTGTCTCCGAGCGGAATGAAGCGCCGATGGTGATTCGGGACGAACCGCTTCCGATGGCTCGAGTACGACTGGTGGCGCCGCCCGAATGGAATCAGCCGCTGGCCCATGTGCTTCCGGTTGATACACGCCAACCCTCGGTGCGTATCATTCGCGGCAAACGTCAGACAATCGCGATTCCCGATCCCGGCAGCAGTCCCCCGACCGTGACTCTCGAACCGGACGAGATTATCGAGTTGATTCACGCCAAGTGAGCAATGAGTGCGTGCCGAGTCGCGCGAGCGCTTTTCATCCGTGTCGATTCGTGCGCACGCGTGGCCTCTTTCATGCCCCTGACGGCTGCGGCGCGGGAACCCACGTTCGTCGCACGTGCTCGAACACCCGCTCCCAGCGGCTGCGCTGCTGCTCGTCCAGCACCTGGCCGACTTCACGCTCGAGTTGGCTCAATTCCACGTCGAATTCGGGCTGGAATTTCTGCCAGATATGCTGCAGGCTCTGCTGCCGCTTGCGGAATATCGACTCGACTTGCAGCGCCTGATCGGCACTCAGCCCCAACGGTCTGCGCAGTCGGGCCGTGACACGAGCCGGGATGGTCTCCGGACTATGGATGCTCAGGAGCGTCTGCTGGCGCACAAACATCAGCGTGCCGCCGATGCCGACAAGACACCCGGAAAAGAAGATCACGGCCGTCAGGAACCAGCGCAGCCAGGTGCGCCGTCGCGCTGATGAAGGGATTGCCGGTTGCGGTTGATTGCTGAGCGTGTTGTTCATTGGATTGTCGGCACGAAGCCGCGAATTAGTTCAACGAGCGGGTCCACGGTAAGCGCTCCCTGGTAGCCGGCCAGCGTCATTACAGCGGCCGCTGCCGCTACGGAGATGAGCGAAGCCACCCACATGCCCCAGTCGCTGGATTGTGTTGCGCCGCCGGACATCAGGCTGGCCAGGACGCGATCCGTCACATCGACTGCGGGCGGCCGCTCGTGGCGGGCTGCCTCGACCAGCTTCGCAAAGTTCATCCGCTGATCGCCGTTCATAACTCGATCCCCATCTCGATACACAGCGACTCAAGCCGCTGGCGCGCTCTGTGCAATTGAACCTTGACCATCGAACGGCTCCATCCCGTCCATTGCGCTATCTCTGCGATCGAGCATCCTTCCAGGTACGACAGTGTAATCACTAATCGATCCCTCGGAGCCAGGCGGCTGAGCAGCATATGAACGAGTTCCGCGGCCTCGCGGGAAGCGTGCGCCGGGTCGTCACGGTGCGCGGCCGGCGGATCCGAGGCCTCCAGCGTGCGCGCCGGGGCGTTTCGTTTCCGTTTCCAGAGTCGATATCCGACTCGAGTGGCAATTCGTTTCAGCCAATGAAGCAGCGGAGCATCGCCCCGATAGCTGTTCAGGCTGAAATAGGCTTCCACGAATACGTCGTGGACCAGTTCTTCCCACTGCGTCCGATCCCTTGTGAAACGCCACATGTAGGCCGCTACGGGCTGCTGATAACGGGCGATCAGGCGAGCGTACGCATCGCCGTCTCCGCCGCGAGACGCTTGGATGTCGGTCCAGTCCATGGCAATCGCTGCCGAGTTTGATTCCTGACATGCATCACCCGCGGCGGCCGCCAGCAACCACCGCTCGAGCTGGCGTCGGAAGGATGCAGTGCGATGGTCGAGGCAGAAGGTACCGGTCTGCGCGCGCGGACAGGCCGGGAGCAACTGCGACAACCGCAGTTCGTTCCCGGCCCATTTCCGAAGTAACAGCGAGTCGGCGGTCATTGCTCTTTGCCGGCTTGTTCGAGGAAGTCATCTACCGAGTGATCACTGTCGGCGAAGAACTTCTTGATCATCTGCCGCTGTTCTTCGCTCATGATCGGCGCCAGTTCGTTCCGCAGCTTGCCCGCCTTGACGGACGCATCGGCGATCGCCTGGCTGAACTCGCCCGCCGCCGCGCGGATCGCAGCTTCGTCTTTTCCGCCCAGGACCGCGTCGCGCAAGGCCACTCGCTTTGCTCGCACGGATTTTACCGTGGACACAATCTCGCCGCGATGCGAACCGACCACTTTGCGAATCTCGGCACGCTGCTCGTCGGTGACATTCAGATCGGATCGCAACACAAGCAGGCGGCCGAACTGGCCCGAGACCAGTAGCTGAACTTTCGGATGAGCTGCCAGCCAATGGCCCAGTCCGCCCTTCACCGCATCTGTCGGCGCAGCAGCCCCCGCTGCGGCCAGTCCTGTCGCGATGACGCCCACCATCACTGCGCTGCGTAACATGTTTCTTCTCCTCTGTCGAAAGTGTTGTTGTTTGACCACCCGTCGCTCGGCCGCAGCATCGGAGGTTTCATTGGTCATAGTGGGCAGCGCCTGGCCCTGGGTTACAGCCATTGAACTGATTTTCGCAGGAGAGGTTTCGTGCTTCTGACTGAAGTCGTTTCAGCTCCTGAAGATCCGACTATTCAATAAATGCGTCGGAATTCTCGAAAACGGCCGGAAACCGGTTGTGCGCCTTCAGGTCGCTTGTATCACGCAGGTCCGTATTTGGGTGGCACGGGAGGCTTGTCGCACGGGAGGCTTGTCCGTCCGTGTGAGTTGTCAGTTCGTATTGAGTTGCGCGATCGTTCGGCCGTCCCTGCCCATCCGTGGCCTCTTCCATCCGGCGATCGAATAGACCTCGGGGAAGAATACGCGATCCGTTGCTCGCACACCGTGCGATGAACGGCTAAGTTGGTTTCTTCGCTTGGTGTTATCTTCGGTTTCAGAGCAGCGCGTTGTAACTTCGGAGAGGAATCCAGGCCATGAGCGGCGATCCGTATGAAAGCCCGCAATCGACTGGCGGTACGCCCGGGCGGCAGGAAGGTTCGTTTGCACGCAGGATCGCTATTGCGCTTGCGGTCCTTGGCGTGGTGGTCATCCTCATCTGCATGGGGCTCCCCGTCTTTCGTGGAGGTGCGGGAGACGCTGCGCGGCGCATGCACTGCTCGAATAATCTCAAGCAGATCGCGATAGCGCTGGCCAACTACGAGTCGCTCTACCATTGTCTGCCACCGGCCTGTACCGTCGATGCGAATGGCAAACCTCTCCACAGTTGGCGCACTTTGATTCTGCCGTTCATGGAGCAAATGACACTGTACGAGACGATCGATTTATCCAAGCCCTGGGATGATCCCGCGAACAAAGAAGCGCGGGAGACAAGGGTCCCGTCCTACCAGTGTCTATCAGCCAATTGTGCTCCAAATCACACCAATTACGTCGCCATCGTTGCGCCTGGCAGTTGCCTTCAGCCAACAGTGCCGCGAAAGCTGTCCGAGATTACCGACGGGACAAGGTCGACTCTGATGGTGGTGGAAGTCGATGCCAGGCACAGCGTGCCCTGGATGTCGCCGCTGGATGTGAATGAACAGTGGCTTTTGAGCCTGGGGAACGTTGAGAAGTTGCCGCATTCGGGCGGAATCAACGTCGCATTCGTTGATGGCTCGGTGGCATTCGTGAGTTCAAGGACGACGCCCGCAACGATTCACGCGATGATCACGGTTGCGGGGAATGACAGCGTTCAGTTACCGGATTAAGACTGAGCCGATCGTCAAGAATCAGGACGCGGATCGGATAGCGGCTGGGCGGCGATGCGCCATGCCGAGCTGATTTTCTCCATGCCGATATGCGGGTAGTAGCTTTCCGCCTTCGGAGCAGCCACGAGGATCAAACTCGTGTGGAGTCCCGCTGCGAGGTGTGTCCGGCGAATAAGTTCCCGGCCGATTCCGCGCCCCTGGAACGCCTCATCCACCGCGAGATCGGAGAGGTAGGTGCAGAAGCTGAAATCCGAAACGGCCCGCGATATGCCGACGAGCAAGCCTTCGGGAGTTCGCGCCGTTGCGATGATATCGGCGTGTGCGAGCATGCCCGCAATGATCGATGGGTTATCTACCGGACGTCGCTCGGCCAGCGTCGATCGCCGCAGCACATCGATGAACTCGGCCGGCGTCAGGTTGGGTTCAAGCTGATAGAGGATCTGCTTCATCAGTTTGGTCCTTAAACTACCTGCCTGACTCCGCCGGTGCGGGGGAATAGAAGATCAGCCGCGAATCACGCCGCTGCGGGATGGCGACTTCCAGTCCTTTCTCGCGGATCTCCTTGCCTGAGACGACCCAGGTCTTGCCCGAGTCATAGTCCTCAAACTTCCAGTTACGCGCCGGGTCGATCGTCAGGAGGTCGAACGTCATCGAGCGCACATCGCTCTTGGCGCGGCGCATGGCGAGGATCATTCCCGCCTTTTCATCGGGCAGATAGAGCTGATAGGCGGTCCATGCGGCCGGATTCCGCTGCTGATTGACCAGCGGATAGTAATCGCCGAAGAAGTACTTCTTGCAGCGTTTGGCCTGGATGACATTCGCCTTGAGTTGGCGCCACTCTTCGTCGGTCTTCGCCGCGATTCCGTGCTCCATGCCGGGGCTCAGTGCACAGCGTGCTTCGTAGGTATCGAAGTTTGACCAGCCGCGAATCATGCTTCCCTGCAACGGCAGCCAGTGCGAGATACCGTAGCTGTGGTCCTGAGTCGACTCGGCGGTTGCTTCGGGCCAGCAGTTGTAGTCGCTGCGCCAGAGAGGTTGACCTCGCAGGATCGACTCGAGATCCATGCGACGGCCACCGCTGGCGCAGTTGAGGATTGCCAGATTCGGGAATTTCTTGAGCAGCGCATCCCAGAACGCGAAGTGGCCTTCGATGAACCGCATTTCGTTCATACCCCAGCGGTTCGGCTCCGCCGCTGCTTCGAGATAGGGATTCGGTTCCAGATTGAAATCCTCTTCATACCAATCGATATCGTAGTCCTTGATCAGGCCGCCCACGACGTCGACCGCCCATTGGAAAGCCTCCGGTTTGCCGAGATCCAGAAGCAGCGTCTGCCCGTTGCGGATCTGCTTGTCGGCGTTTCCGGTCAGGAAATACTCGGGGTGTTCGAGCGTTATGGGACGTCCGTGAATAGCGCGACACGGTTCGACCCAGATGAGGAATTTCATTCCGGCCGCATGGGCGGCGTCGCTGACCGGCTTGAGCGTGCCGTTGTGCCAGTTGGGATTCGGCCGCCAGTCGCCCGCCATAGTTCCCCAGTCGCCCTCGAAAACCGAATACGAAGGAACGGTTCCCGTTCCGTACCAGCCGGCGTCGAACCAGTAGACGTCGAACGGAATCTGAAGCTGCTTGATCTTCTCGATGACCTCGAGATGCACTTTGGTCGGCGCGCCTCCCCAGACGACCGCGGGGATCGGCGGCTCGACCGGTTTTCCGTTGATGTGCGGCGAATAATGATCGAGGACGATCTTGCGGAACATGTTCTGGCCGTGCATCAGCTCGCCCTGCCAATAGATCGCCAGGTTCAACGTCGAGCGGACCGTCTCGCCGGGATGCAGGATCGAGTCGAAGTTTTCGACTCCGGCGAGGATCGTCGATCTTCCGCCGCCCTGATGATCGAAATACGCCCGCCACGCGCCGCTCCAGCCCAGTCCGGTGATGAGCCCGTCGCCCCCGGTCTGGTAGTTGAAGAAGGGCAGCCAGACGGCGCTCGAACGTTTGTCGGCCGGACTAAGGTAGGCGTGTGCCTGCCCCCACTTTTCGTTCGAGGGTGTGTCCATCGGAATTCGACGGCGCTTGTCCCACATCGAATTGTGCATGATCTCGCTCATGAAGTGAAAATCATCCTCATGAGCCGGCGCGCCAACGGAGCGATGCAGGATCGGCATCGAGCCGTCGGCAGCGTTCCAGTTCGAGTCGATTCCCCAAAAGTCCGTGACTTTGGCCGAATCCGACTGACCATCGTTTCGGACACGCACAACCCACTGGAACGCGGGCATGTCCTGGAACTCGGTGAGTTCCATCTCGCAATAGAGCGAGGTCTTGCCGTCCTTCCAGCTCAGGACGTGCTTTCGGGTCTTGTCCGGTTGCCAATCGCCCGACTCGATCTTTGCCGTTCCGATCTTGATCCACTCGCGGCTGCTTCGATCGCCGCACTTGAACGAGAAGGGCAAATCGGCCGAATAGCGGGCCGCGTTTGCCTCCCCTTTGCCGAGCAGGAAGTTCTTCCATTGCGCAACGAATTCCAACTCGCCTGCCGTCGGACGCGATGTGTACGGCTCGACCGGAATTTCTGCGGCGCGTGCCGGAGCGAAAGTCAGGATCGTCGCAGCAACGAACTGAACAAAAAGAACCGCCCGCTTCATGTTGTGGCTCCTGAATCGAATTCCCCGTGAAGATCCGCGACTGCTGCGTCGAACAATGTGAATATTCGCGTGGCAAAAGCGGCCTGTCTACCAGTGCGTGCAGTTTTAGTCCGTGTCAAACGGTGCGCATTCTTGGCTTCTTCCGCGTGATACCGTATGTGGTAGAGTCCGGCAATATAGAATGGGACTTTGTCGAGATCCCGTTTTCGAAGCAATGAGGCGAGGCAGCGAAAATCATGGAGCACTTGGACGTTCCCCAGACATTGGGAATCTTGGTGATCATGCTGGCGGCGGCAAAGCTGTTCGGCGGTTTGGCTCAGCGCATCGGGCAGCCCGCGGTGCTCGGTGAGTTGGTGGCCGGCGTCGTGCTGGGGGCTTCGGCGCTGGGCATCGTCGATACGCACAGTGATGTCCTGCACCTGCTTGCCGAGATCGGCGTGGTGATTCTCCTGTTCGAGATCGGTCTCGAGACGGATCTTCGAAAACTCATTCGAGTCGGCGGTGCCTCGGCAGTTGTCGCGACGGTCGGGGTCGTGCTTCCTTTTGCACTCGGGTACGCAGTCTGCCGGATGCTTGGCCTCGCCAATCTCGTGGCGGTTGTCGCCGGAGCCAC
>CAIPEB010000508.1 GCA_903863885.1 uncultured Planctomycetaceae bacterium
CCGAGTGCGAGACCATGACCCAAAGGCAGATGTTGCGTTCGTCTCCGGCACCACACAGACGGCCGGGGACATCGTGGCAATTCTCACAGCGATCAAGGGAGCAGGCTGGACAACGGAAAATCTCAAGGCGATCAAGGACGCGGTGGACGCTGGATTCAGTGGTCTCGATTGGGTGAACCGAGCGATCATCGCCGGAACCGTCAATGCTGTCACGTCAAACGCTGACTTTACGCTTACAAGCGATGATCTTGGATCGGTTGACAACCTTTACAAATACTGCTGGTTAGTTTTCACTGACGGGCCAAACAAGGGTACTGGCAGGATGATCCAGGCGTACACCGGATCGACAAAGCGAGTACAATTCACTGGAGCTGGAAGTCGTGGTGCATTTGCTACAACCGTGACAGCAGGGGATGCCTTCTACATCGTGCCGACCAGCGATTTGGTGGCCGGCATCATCGGGGTTCAAGCAGTTTGAGGTAACAAAGAATGAGCGCGTATCTGAAGGCGAAAGAATTGAACCTGACCGGCACCGACGCGGAGATCGTCGCGGTGCTGCAGACGCTCTGTGCCCGCGACGTGGACCGACAGGACGTTGCAACATGGATGCGCGAGTGTGGACTGTGGACCGTGTTGCCGGACGGGCACGCGGGGACGCTTTACGACCTGTACTCTGCGACAGCCGACCTGGACATCAAGACCGGGCTCGGTGAGTGGTACGCTTCGACACTTGGGGGTCAAGCTGGAGCGATCCGCACGACATGGCCAGAGATTGCGGCCCGCGTCGCACGAGTCGCCGGGCTGATTGCCGTGGCGATTCCCGATGGGGCACGGCTGCGGGACGAGTTTTACGCCCTGGCTGGCGGCTTGCCTTACGCGAGCCTCACAGTCGAGCAGTTCGCGACCGAACGAGCTGCGGCAGAGACTCCGAAAGTTGATCCCGAGTGGACTGACACGGCGGTGCTCCTCTCAGTGAATCTGTCTCCGCAGTCTCAGTCCGTGATGCTGCGGGTGACTCGCTGTGCCGTGGTCGATGGTCGCCTTGTGAATGGGCCAACGGTCGCGACACTCGCCACGGCGAAGGCCGCCGACGATTCGCGGCTGTCCGCTCTGCTGGCTGAGCTTCAGAAGCTGACGGAGGGACTGAGCAATGGCTGACAAGTGGCCCCTGGCAAACGGCAACTGGTCGAACGCCGCGAATTGGAACGACGGCACTAAGCCGGTCGTTGGCGATACCGTATACGCGGACGGGAAAACGGTCACGATTGACGAATCCATAACTGTGGCGACACTCACAACGGAGACCAGAAGCGGCGGGACTGGCGGGGGCGGTTTTGTACTGACTACTGGATTCACCGTCACGGCCAACTTAGTTGCCGGATCAACGTCAAATTCCACGGTAATTACCAAGTCTGCAATCGGAAACTCTGCGATTATCGGGGACGTGACTGGTGGACCAGGATCCAACAGTGTTGGCGCGGTGCATTCTGCGAGCAGCGGAACGCTGACGATCACCGGAAACGTAGTCGGCGGATCGTACAACCTATCTCACGGAGTTTTGCAGACGGGGCAGGGCATCACAGCCATTTTAGGAAACGTCTCGGCCTCACCGCTGGTTGCTGCTGTTGGCAGTCCTGCAGGCGTGTACAACGCGTCAACCGGCACGATCACGATCACGGGGCATTGCCTTGGCGGGGCGAACACAAATTACGTAGTCCAAAACGCATCGACTGGCACGGTGTCTATCGTCGGCAACGTGACAGCTACGCAGTGTCTTGCGATTTACAATTCAGGATCCGGCACTGTCCAAATCGTCGGCAACGTTATCGGCGGAA
>CAIPEB010000509.1 GCA_903863885.1 uncultured Planctomycetaceae bacterium
GCCCATGAACTGTCGCACGTGGATCACGGACATCAGCTCAATATGCTCCGGCGGATGAAGATCGCCGAACAGACGTTCTCGGGAAGACAAGGCTTCGATCCGCGATCCATGTTCCAGAACGGCCCGATGCTGCTGCGTGCCTTTTTGCGGCCGTTTCGCCCGGAAGACGAATCGCAGGCGGACCTCGATGCGACGCGCTGGATGTTCAAACTGGGCTACAATCCGCGCGAGTTCGCGAAACTTTTCCTGCGCATGAAAAAAGCGGCCGGACCACCGGTCGGACTGGCCGCCATTCTGCCCAGCCATCCGCCGCATGCGGACCGAAACCGGGCGGTGCTCAAGGAACTCGATGAACTGACCGCAGCTGCCCCGGATCAGCGATTGTACGTGGGGCGCGAGAACCTCCGGCGGCGACTCACGCGGGCCGAGAAAGAATTCGCCGAATAGGCCCGCTTACGGAATCGTTCACCGCCACTGGTACGCCGTGCCGCCCAGGCCGGCCCCGATCCTCGCGGGCGGCACTGCCACCCGCGAGGCATGGGCTGCACGCAGTTTCGTTCATGACCCGAGTTCGTCGGCGAGCGCCGAGGCGTCGTAGATTTTTTTCAAGGCCTCGATGATGGCCCGTGAATCGACCGACACGGCCCGCGCTTCTTTGTCGGTGTAAATGAAGTCGCCCGTCAGGGATTGGATGTTGCCGTCGAAGATGATCCCCACAAACTGACCGGCACGGTTGATCACGGGGCTCCCCGAGTTACCGCCGATGATGTCCGCCGTCGAAACCGAATTGAACGGAGTGTCGAGGTTCAGACGCGATTGGCTGTCGCGCCACCGCGGCGGCAACTGCCAGGGTTCGCGGCCTCCGTGAGCCTTCTCGTGCTCGAACGCTCCGCCCAGCGTCGTCCAGGGCGGAATGCTCTTGCCGGATTCTTCGTACCCCTTGATAACGCCGTAGGACAGACGCAACGTGAACGTGGCGTCGGGGTAAGTCCCCGTTCCCTGGATCGCAAAGATGGAATCCGCGATCTTTGCGTAGGCCTGCCGTTCAACTTCGCCCATTTCTTCGCGAATTCCCCGGAGCCGGCGGGCTTCTGGCTCCATCTGACGGGCCAACTGGATCATCGGGTCGGTCGAGGCTTCGACCGCGGCCAGCCCACCGTCGATCAGTGCCTTGCGAGCGGCAACGTCGCCGAGCTTCGTTCCACCGACCAGGTCCGCGGCCCGCGAGCCGGGGCCCTTTCCGGCCAGGGCCTTCTGCACCAGTTCATCGTCCCCGCCGCGGGTTTCGGCCAGCGAGGCCAGCGAATCGGCCAGCAGCGTCTGCTCGAGATCCGGAAAGACCGGGGCCGGCGAAAGCAACTGCTGCAGCAGCGATTCGCGATTCGACTTCTGGTACTCACGCAACCGCTCGCCGTCGGGTTTCTTGTCTTCGCTGACCAGAAACACGATATTGCTGGCGATGCCGTACAACTGGCTGGACAGATCGGCCGTCTGCCGGATCAACTCCGCTCGGCGTATGCAGACTTCTTCGACCTTCTTCCAGGCCTCGGCATTTGATTGCAACTTCGGGTCCTGAGCCAGACGTGCAAGCAATGCCGTCTCGTCCTGGCGTTTCTTGGCGAAAAAGCTCGGGTCCTGCAGTCCTTCGAGTCTGCCGGACAGCGCCTTGCGGGAATTCTGAACCCCGAACAGATCATCGCGGGCCCGGCGTTCCTGCTCGACGCCCTCGAAACCAAACTGCTGCAGCAGGACTTCTCGGCGGCGCAGCCGATTCAACGAGTAAGGCAGCGCTACGTCCCGCTGATAAGCCAGCGCGCCGGCCGTGTAGATTCGCTGCGTGCTGCCCGGGTTACCCGAAACGAAAATCAGCTCGCCGTCCTTGACGCCTTCCTTCGAGATTTCCAGAAAGTGATCGATGTGCGCCGGTTTTCCGTCCTCGTAAACGCGGAAGATGCAGATATCGAGGTCATACCGCGGATACTCGAAATTGTCGGCGTCGCCGCCGAAGAAAGCGATGGCAGCCTCGGGCGCGAAGACAAGCCGCACGTCAGTGTATTTCTTGTAACGATAAAGGTGATACCTCGCTCCGCCGAACAGAGTCACGACGTTGCTGCGGAGTTTCGTCTGTTCGAGCGAAGTGCGCTCGATTTCCGACATCGCCGCCCGTCGGGCCATCACGGCTTCCTTGGCCGACATCTCCGGCTTGATCGCCGCATTGACGCGATCGGTGACGTCCTCGATCGAAATCAGTTGATTCAGCTCCAGGTCCGGAGCCTTGATCTCCTCTTCGTGAGTCTTCGCATAGAAGCCGTCGCGGTGGTAGTTGTGCTCCGGAGTTGAGACCTTGTACAGCGTATCCGCTCCGACGTGGTGGTTCGTCAGCACCAAACCCGTGCTCGAAACAAACGAAGCGGACCCGCCCGAATTGAATCGGACCGACGACCGCATCACGTGGTTGGCCCATTCGGCCGTTGGCTCGAACCCGTATTTTTCCTTCAGCTGCTTGGTCGGCAGGTCGTTGAAAAGCCACATCCCCTCATCGCCGCGAACCTGGGCCAACGACATTGCGATCGCACTCGCGACGAGGCACGAACATGCCTGCCGGAGAAACCGTCGAGTCAACTCCATGTAACTTCTCCTCGATGTGACTTTTCCCCGTCCAGGGCGAGTCCTTATCGCCCCCCGGGACCCTGAGATTACCGATTCGACCCCGCATCATCTTACTGGCGGCTCGTTCTACGCCAAGGCGCGGCCGCGAAACATAACTGCTATATTCGAGCCAATGGAGGTCTGTGGATCGAAGGACAGTCGGACGGAATCCCGGGAGAGGTGCCCGAGCGTTCCGGACGAACCGGCGCGGGAACCAGCCAATGCGGACGCGATCGACGGCAGTGACGGCGATCGACGGGCAGAGATTGCGATGAAACGGGCGAAACGAAACGACAAGCCGGCGCAGAACGTCGAACGCGAGGAGGCGAAGCCGATGCGAAAGCACTGGTGGAGGAGTCTGACCGTCTGGTGCCTGATGGGCACGGGCGCCGTGGCAGGAACGCTCTGGGCATTGAACCGCGAGACACCTCCCGTGATTTACGACGCTGAAGTCGTCAACGTCTTTCCGCATGACACTTCGGCCTACAGCCAGGGCCTGGTGTTCGACAATGGAACGTTGTACGAAGGGACCGGTCAGTACGGCGAATCCACGCTGCGCAAAGTGCGCCTCGAGACGGGCGAGGTGCTGCAAATGGTAAAACTGAACCAGAAGTACTTCGGCGAAGGGATCACGGTCTGGGAAGATCGCGTCATCCAGCTCACGTGGGTCAACGGAGTTGCTCTGGTCTACGACAAGACATCTCTCAAGCAGAACGGTCGCTTCAGCTATTCCGGCCAGGGCTGGGGCCTGACGCACGACGGGCGGAACCTGATCATGAGCGACGGATCGTCCACGTTGCGATTCCTGAATCCCCGCACCTTCGACGTGGTTCGGCGACTGCAGGTCCGCAGCGAGGGGCGCAGAATCCGGGACCTGAACGAGCTGGAATACGTCGGCGACCAGATCTTCGCCAATATCTGGCATCAGGATCGCATCGCCTGCATCTCGCCGCAATCCGGAGAAGTCACCGCGTGGATCAACCTGGAAGGCCTGCTGCCCGACCAGGAACGCGTCGACGCCGAAGCCGTTCTGAACGGCATCGCCTACGACTCACAAGCCAGACGCCTTTTCGTCACCGGCAAGAACTGGCCGAAGCTGTTCGAGATCCGCCTGAAGACACACCGGGAAAGCAATTGAGATCGATTTGATTGAATCTCCCCCGTGACTCTGGCATGATTCACGCAGAAACGAACCGTCTGCCGATTTGCTCCCATCCAATTCAAACCGGACCGGGCGAAACTCGTTGGCACCGGCGGGGTTCTTAGTCTTGTCCATCTCTTCGACGACACTCGAATTGACAATGTTCTCGCAGTTCACTTCACCGCTTACTGGAGAATGACGATGGTCCGACTTTCGTGGTTTCTGGGCGCTTCGAGCGGACTGTTGCTGTGCGCCGGCCTCGCGCTGGCACAACCGGGTGGACCGGGAGGCCCTGGAGGACCCGGTGGCCCGGGTGGCCGCGGGTTCGGGCCGGGCGGACCCCCGCAACATCCTCTGTTGCGTTTGCTCGACACCAACAACGACGGCGAGCTGTCCGCGGAGGAAATCAACAACGCGCCGGCCGTGTTGAAGAAACTGGATAAGAACGGCGACGGAAAACTGACCCGCGACGAATTGCCGATGCCGATGGGTGGAGGCATGGGGATGGGCGGCGGTATGCCCAACCGCGAAGATATGCTGAACCGACTCCGTGAAATGGACAAGAACAAGGATGGAAAACTCGAAAAGGCTGAATTCCCTGAACGCATGCAGGAGAACTTCAGCCGCATGGATATTAACGGCGACGGCTTCGTCGACATGGACGAACTGAAGCAGATGGTCGAGCGATTCCGCCCGGGAGGTCCCGGCGGACCCAATGGTCCTGGCGGCCCCGGAATGCCTGGCGGACCTAACGGACCCGAAGGTCCCGGCGGTCCGGATGGCCCCGATCGTCCCGACGGTGCCGGTCGCCCTGAAGGCGGCGGTCGCCCGAACCGTCCTGCGGGCGGACCCGGCGGCGGCAATCTGGCCGAGCGTTTGAAGAGTTTTGACGCCAACGGCGACGGCAAGATCAGCAAGGACGAGGCACCCGAGCGAATTCAGGCATTGTTTGATCGCCTGGACTCCAATGGCGACGGTCAATTGGATCAGGAAGAACTCAAAGCGGCTGGCGAACGCCTGCGCGAGCGAGGCAAAGAAAGGGAAAAGGAATAGACCGTTCCTGGAGTCTGGGACCGGTCGGGAGACCGGCCCACAAATCGGAGGAACAAACGGTTCTCATTCGGGAAGTAGCCCAAACAGCTAGCACAAAATGGCAACTCGACCGGCGGGCCTGCCGCATCGAGTTGCCTTTTTCGTTGGTCAAAGGACCCGTTTTTCAGTCCACAGTGATAGCAGACGGTCCGGTTCGACAGATCGGACTTGTTCGCCGTATCAGGGCGCGGGTACATTACTGGGTCAGGGAGGGACCCGCCCGGGCCATATGCAGCGGGTGGAAAAGGTACAGGATGTACACTGCAACGCAAAGAACCTGTCGGATCGTCGTGATCGCCGTGCTGCTGATGGCTTCTCGCCTGCACGCGGCATCCGCCGAGGATCAGTACAAAGTGGCTGCAACGCACTACAGCCACGGCCAATGGCAATCGGCGGCGGACGAGTTCAAGGTCTTTCTCGACCAGTTCCCCCATGATGCGCGGCGCAGCGCGGCCATGTTCTTTCTGGGTGAGACGCTGGTCCAACTGCAACGATACGACGACGCGACCCGGCAGTTCTCGGACTTACTGGCAAGCTCGCCTCAGGACCGGAACGCCAGTCAGGCGAGTTTTCGCATAGCGGAGATCGCCTTTTTTCAAGGGAAATACAAGGAGGCGAGGCAGCGTCTGAGCGAGTTGAAATTCGCTGCGGCCGACGATCCGCGGAATGCCCATGTGCTGGCGTATCTCGGCGAGATTGCGCTGGCACAATCCGACGGCGCGGCCGCGGAGGGTTTCTATCGCAAGGCGATCGAGAAGTTCGGCCAGGGACCGCTGGAGAGTGAATGCCGCTTCGGCATGGCTCGATCGCTGGAGTTACAGGGACAGACGGACGAGGCGATTCGCTTCTATCAGTTTCTCGTGGACAATCATCGCGGCACGTTGATCGATGATGCTCAGTTGCAGATCGGCGTGCTGAAATACCGCAAGGGAGCCGTTCAAGAGGCGATTGTCGCGCTGGAGTCCTTCAAGGCGGCATTTCCGGAAAGCGAACTGCGGGCCGACGCGGGCTATTGGCACGGTGTGTCGCTGTTGGCCTTGCACAAGAACGCGGAGGCCGCGGCAGTCCTCAGAGACGCGGCCGATGCGGCGGACCAGACATCGAGATCCGATCTGGCGCCGGCCATTCGATTCTCGTGGTCGGACGCATTGCGGAAGTCGGGTGACGAGAGTTCCGCCAACGCTCAGTGTCAAATGCTGCTCGACAAATGGCCCGACTCGCCCTGGGGCGACGACGCGTGTCAGGCACTCGCCGATGCGGCCCTGCGGGCCGGCCAGTTCGATCGCGCCGAAGAACTCGGGCGATTGTTCGCGGCCAAGTACGGCGGCAGTTCTCTTCGACCTTACATTTCCCAGACACTCGGACGGGTACTGCTCAAACGCGAGCGGTACGCCGAAGCGGCCAGTGTATTCCAGGCGTTACTGGCCGACGGCGCAAAGAGCCCGGACGGGGGCGCCAACGATGAGAAGGCAGCGGCTGCCCGTGCGGCATTGAACCGGGCGAGCGCCTACTACCTGGCACTTGCGCTGATTGGCGATGGCAGGTACGACGCGGCGATAAAGGCACTGGATCCGATCCAGCCGCTTCCCGACGAGACCGATCTGCAGGGAGGAATGCTTGTCGCTCGAGCGTCCGCCTTGATCGGCATGAAGCAGTATGCGGACGCGGTCGAGCCGCTTCGCCGTTATCTGGCAATCCAGCCGCAGGGGCCGGACGCTGCCGAGAGTTCCGCGCGACTGTGTGTATCGCTTGCCGAATCGGGCGATCTGGCCGGCGCCGTTGCGGTCTACGAGAACTTCCGCGGTCCGTTCCGCAACGATCCGCTGTTCCTGCCCACGACAGAGTACCTCGCGGAACGACTGTTGGGCGGCAACCAGCCCGGCAAGGCCCGCGAGTTGTTCACGGTGTTGTCCGAGAACGGCAATCCGCCCGATTTCGTGGCGAAGGGATTGAAGGGAGTCGGCCGGACGCAGATGAAGTCCGGCACGAACGACAATTCGGCCAAGCCATTGGCACGGCTGCTGCAGCAGTCTCCGGAAGAGAGCCAGGCAGCCGAGGCCGCACGACTGCGTGCCCGATCGCTCGAAGCGGCGGGGCAAGCAGCGGAAGCGGTCACCGCTTATTGCGAACTGGCCGCGCGATTCCCGAAATCTCCGCAGGCACCGTCAGCCCTGGACGCCGCGGCTCAGATCGAGGAACGCCAGGGACACAAGACCGAGGCGTTGGCGCTCGTCGACCAGTTGCTGGCGCGATACCCCACGTGCGAGCAACGGCCCGCGGCACTTTACCAGAAGGCCTGGATCTTCAGCGACACGCAGCGGCAGTCCGAAGCGGCGGCTGTCTTCCGGACGCTTGCCGAGAGTCATCCCAAGACGAAATACGGCGCCGACGCGATGTATCGACTCGCGGAACTGGCCGCTCAGTCCCGCGATTTCACCGGCGCGATCAAGTGGCTGGACCAGCTCGTCGCGTCGAGCGGCGAACCGGACGTGAGGGCACACGCGATCTATCTGCGGGGCAAGACCGAGGTGGATCAGCAGCACTGGTCCGAAGCCCTCCCGGTGTTCGAGCGACTCGATCAGGAATTCCCGGGCCATTCGCTCTGCGAACCTGCGGAGTACTGGATCGCCGAATCGCTGTTTCAGCTGGGCCGCTACGACGACTCGTACCAGGTTCTGGAGAGGCTCGAGGCAAAGGTGCACGAGCGGTCGGAGAGTTGGGTGGCCATGGTCCCGCTTCGCCGCGCGCAGATTCTCGCGCAAAAGGGCGAGTGGGATAAAGCGGCCGAGCTGGCCGAGACGCTGCCGAAACGTTTCCCGAATTTCCGGCAGAAGTACGAAATCGACTACCTGCTCGGGCGGTGCCTGAGCAGCCAGGCGCGATTCGCCGAAGCGCGCCAGGCGTACGAGCGAGTCATCCGCTCGCCGTCCGGCAGCCATTCGGAGACGGCGGCCATGGCTCAATGGATGATCGGCGAAACGTATTTCCACCAGAAGCAATACGCAGAGGCTATCGATGCGTATCTGCGAGTCGAAAACGTCTACGCATTTCCGAAGTGGCAGGCAGCCGCGCTGCTGCAGGCGGGAAAATGCCACGAGCTGAACGGGCAGCAAGGCGAGTCTGCCAAGGTTTACTCGCAATTGGTCAAGGAATTTCCCGATACGCAGTTTGCCAAAGACGCGGCGGAGCGTCTGAAGGCCTTCGGCAAGTTGGGAAATGCGTCAACAGGTCAAAACGTGGGATTCCGCCCGCGCGATACGGACTGACGGTCATTCGAAAAGGAAACTGAAGAAGGGATCCGGCCGCACAGGCCCGCTCGCTCTTTCCGGAAACGGAATTCCCGGCGCGAGGTACTGCGAAGACGAGGTACGGGGCCCCTTTTTCCGCACGTTCGGGAGTCATGGATGAAAGTCGAACACAATCCGCCTGCGATATGCGGAACACCACTCGCGATTGCCTCAATTCTGCTTGCTTTCGCCGGTTGGACGACCGCTTTATCGGCAGAGCCGTCTGCAGTTCCGTCGGGCCAGGACGCTCCGGTCGCGATTCCGAATTCGGATTCTCCGGACGCCGCCCGGGATGTCGAGACGCCGACGATCCAGCAGGGGAACATCCCGACCAAGAACCTGCTGAGCATCATGCGCGAAGGCGGTCTGCTGATGTATCCGATCGGGCTGACGTCGGTGGTCCTGACCGTGTTCATTTTCGAGAGGCTGATCAGTCTGCGGCGTGCCCGCGTGATCCCCAAGCCGTTCGTGCGACGGATCCTCGAGCAGATGAAAGAGGGCGATCTCGACCAGGACGCCGCTCTGGAGTTGTGTGAGAACAACCGGAGTGCCGCGGCCATGGTGATCGGCGCGGCAGTTCGCAAATGGGGGCGGCCATCCGTCGAGGTCGAACAGGCGATACTCGACGAAGGCGAACGTGTCGCCAACGATCTGCGCCGGTACATCCGTATGTTCAACGGCATTTCCACGCTTGGCCCGCTGCTCGGGCTGCTCGGCACAGTGGTCGGCATGATCTCGGCGTTCAACGCCATCGCGCAGTTCAATGCGCTCGGACGCCCCGAGATGCTCGCGTCGGGCATCGGTCAGGCGTTGTTGACGACGGCGGCCGGCCTGTGTGTCGCGATCCCGGCGCTGATTGCACAACTCTATTTCACCGGGCGAGCCGACCGGCTCGTCATGGAACTGGATGCGCTCGGCCAGCAGGTTGTTGGCCTGATCGCATCCGACTCGCGGCTGCGGGACTCGGAGGACGAACTGTCGAAAAAGAAAGCCCGCACGAAAGCCGCTTGACCCCAGACAGCGGAGCGAGGCCGGTTCCGACGGCGATCGCGTGAACGGTCCGAGGTTTCGAGGGAGCGCCGGCTATGCCGCTGAAGACGAACGTCGACGAGCCGATGACGATCAACATGACTCCGATGGTGGACGTCGTGTTTCAGTTGATCGTGTTCTTCATGGTCGGCACCAAGTTCGCGGAAATGGAACGCGACATAGCTCTGCACGTGCCGCAGGTTTCCGCGATCAAAGCGATAACTCCCGCGCCCGAACGGCGGGTCATCAACGTCTACCGCGACGGCCAGATCTCGATGGACCGGCAGATCGTCACGCTTGATCAGCTGGAGAGCCGGCTCTCCGCTGCGCGGCGGGAGTATGCCGGCCTGGGAGTGCTCGTGCGGGGCGACGCCGAAGGCCCGTTCCAGAATGTGGCCAGCGTGCTGGGCGCGTGCCGCCGGGCAGGCATCAACGACCTGGGCATCTCCGTGCGCATCGAAGGACAAGCGTCGAATTGAATCGGCCCGGCGGCCCGAACCGGAGCGGCAAAGCAAGACAACGATGAATCCAGAGTGGCGTTTCGCACTCTCCGATCCTTCATTCTGGGAGCGGCTGGTATCGCCGCGTGCCCTGGGTCTGATGCTATGGACCGGCCTGGCCCTGCTGACCGTCGCCCTGGTGCTGTTGATGCGCACGCGATGGGGGCAGACCAAGCCCTTGTCGAAGTGCATCGCGCTGTCCGTGTTCGCTCACATTCTGTTTCTGGCTTACGCCTCGGGAACGAAGCTCGTCTTCAATCATCCGGGCGGGGGACGCGACGACGTTCTGCCGCTCGCGCTGGTGGGCCCGGGCGACCAGTTGGCGGCCAGTTCCAAACAGACCGAATCATGGGACGAAGCGTTCGCCGCGGCTCCGGCGGAGCCAGACGTTTCGTCGCTCCCCCGCCGCACTCCGGATGAACCGCCCGCCGAGGAGCCCTCCCCGGCGGATCCGTCCGAGATTCCCACGAAACCTGATCCGGTCACAAACGACTCCGGTGATGTCCCGCACGAAACGGAGCCGGCACCGGCGCCGACTCCCTCCGAACCGGCCCCCCCCAAGCCTGCCGAACCTGCGGCCGAGGCGGCCCCCGAGACGGTAGCGGGCGAAATCCCGCCGCAGGCCGAAGCGGCCAAACCCGAGACACCCGCTCCGCCTCCCGCCAGCGAATCGCCCGGCGAAGAAGTTGCTCAAAATCTGCCACAGCAGTTGTTGAACGACTCGGAACGCCTGCAGCATCTGACCGACATTTCCATCAAGTCGGCATCGGCCGACGCGGCGCTGGCCGCTCAGATGGACGCGGCGGCCGGAGCGGCGATCGGCGGCAGTACCGAGATACCTGCGGCCGCTGCTCCGGCAATCGGAGCGACCGGCGAAATCGCGGCCCTGCTGGCGGCCGTGCCGGTCGTTCGAAGACTGGGAGACACCAGTCCGCTGCCGGACCTGTACAAACTCCGCAATGCCCCGGGACGGAGCGGCTTTGCCGAGCAACTGGGAGGCAGCCCCCGCGCCGAAGAGGCCGTCCAGGCGGCCCTTTCGTGGCTGGCCGCCAACCAGGAAGCGGACGGCCACTGGGACGCGGCCCGCCATGGCGGCACAACGGAAACCAAAGCGTTCGGACACGATCGTCAGTTGGCCGGAGTCGGCGCTGACGCGGGAATCACCGGGCTGGCAATACTTGCCTTTCTTGGTGCCGGCAACACTCACTACGAAGGCCCGCACCGAAAGACCGTGCAACGCGCGCTGGAGTACTTGATCTCGGTGCAGAGCGAGGACGGCTGTCTGTCCGGCGATGCGCGCCTGTTCGCCAAGATGTACTGCCACGGCATTGCCACTCTTGCGATGTGCGAATCGCTGGCGATGACCGGAGACAATCGCATGAAGCCGTACGTCGAGCGGGCGATCCGCTACACGATCGCGGCTCAGCATGAGGGAACGGGAGGATGGCGGTATCAACCGGGCGACCAGGGCGATACCAGTCAACTCGGGTGGCAGATCCTGGCGATCCGCAGCGCTCAGCTTGCCGGGATTGATGTTCCGCCCCGCACGAAACTCAACGCGCAGCGATTTCTGGCCACCGTGAGCTCGGGATCGAAGAAAGGGCTGGCCAGCTACCGGGCCGGCGAGGCCCCGTCGCGAAGCATGACGGCGGAGGCCCTGCTTTGCCGACTGATTCTCCATCAACCCGATGAACCGGTCGTGAGCGAGGCGGTGGGATTCGTGATGGGCGAGAAGCCGGGCGAAGGTCCCGTCAACATGTACTACTGGTACTATGCAACGCTCGCGTTGTTCCAAGTCCAGGGCGACGATTGGCAGCGTTGGAATGCGGCCATGCAGGAGCAACTGCTGCGGCTCCAATCGACCGAACCGCCGCTGGCCGGCAGTTGGGATCCGGACGACGTCTGGGGAGGTTATGGCGGGCGGGTTTATTCGACGGCGCTGGCCGCCATGTGCCTGGAAGTCTACTACCGATACCTGCCAATTCTGGGCAAGTCCGACTGAGAACGGCCGGACTTTCGCAGGCGGATCCCGGCAGGGCATTCGATTGACAGCACCTTTGTGCTCGTTAGAATGAAATCGTCAAAGGCATGAGCCGCGAGCGTCATGCGCGGCAGCACGCAGGTCGGTCCTGGAGCTACCCACCCGGGTGAGTTCCCGCTTTCGCCAACTTGTTTGCGCAGTTTCGCCTCAAAAAGACCTTGCAGAGCGACAGCGTAAAGATGTCGGCCGGGAGTTAGCTATGTTCGGAATCGGAACCCAGGAACTTCTGATCGTTGCGGGTATTGCCTTGTTGCTGTTCGGCCACCGCTTGCCCAGCGTAATGCGATCTCTTGGCCGTGGCGTGGTGGAGTTCAAGAAGGGCGTGGCAGGCATCGAGGACGAAATCAGTTCGGCCTCGCAGACGGAAGCAAAGCCGAAGAGCGACAACGTCTGATCGGCTTTCCGTAGACGCCGTGCCCGCGAGCTTCGCCGATAACCGATGTGCCCGCGTCGGCACCAGCGTGCGCTGCACGCGACGAGACAGCCCCCGTCAATTGCCGTTCGTCGCGCTGCCGCGTCCGTTGGTTCCAGGCGGGCTCCTTCTCCGCATCATGTCAGGGCTGTTTCCATGTTTGGCTTGAGTGCACAAGAGTTCGTCATTGTCGGGGTGATTGCGATCCTGCTGTTTGGGAAGCGGCTGCCCGAGGTGGCTCGCAACGTGGGTGCGAAATACCGGGAGTTCCGCAAAGGTCTATCCGAGATCCAGTCCTCGCTGAACGTCTCGGACTTTTCAATCAATTCGCTGACGGCGCCGTACAAGCCGTCTTCATCGTCTTCGGGTTCCGGTTCGGCATCAGCGTCGTCGGGTTCGTATTCGGAGTACGACGACTACGACGAACCGACGGCGCCGAAGTTCGAGCCGCCGCCGAGCGAGCCGCACTTGGCCGCGAATTCGCCCCAGCCGGCGACCGAATCGCCGCAAGGCTGACGTCGAAAATGCGTAACGGCATGCCCAAGCGGCCTGTTGCCGCATCCGTGCGATTTCGAGTCCGCGGATTCGCCATTTCGGCTAGCGAGACTCGAAACGATCGGCTAGATTATTCGCAAAGTTGGGCGGTTAGCTCAGTTGGTTAGAGCGCCGTGTTCACACCGCGGAGGTCACTGGTTCGAATCCAGTACCGCCCACTGACTTACGACGATTTGAATCCCCGCGAATCCCCGAAACGGACTGAAGCGGACCGGAACCCCCGGTCAACTACCTGCCGACCGGCAGTGCAGCCCCGCAGAGAAAGTGTCGAGAATTTTTGACATTTTCAGGAGGCCCCGCACATGCCGAAGAAGTACCACGTCCCGAAGTACGCCCTTCACAAGCGGTCCGGTCAGGCACGAGTCCGCATCAACGGCGTGGAGCACTGGCTAGGTCCATTCGGCTCCGACGCCAGCAAGGCCCGCTACGATGAGCTGGTCGCGAAACTGCTGGCCGACCGCCACGACAAAGACGCGGGCCTGACGGTGAATCAACTGGTCGCTCTGTTCTGGCGATTCTGCAAGACTCGCTACGGGCGCAAGGGTCGCGGCCGATGGGGCGAGGCGATCAATTGGCGTCGTGTTCTTCGATGGCTGCGGCAACGCCACGGTAAAGAACTGGCTGCGAGTTTCGGCCCCCGAAAGCTGCAGGCCATGCTGAATGACATGCCATCCGAAATGGGCTGGGCACGTCGATACTGCAACGAGAACCTGCAGCGTATCAAACGGGTTTTCAAGTGGGGGGCGTCGCTCGAATACATCCCGATCACCACGTACCAGGCATTAACGACCGTCGAGGGACTGCGACGCGGAGTTACCGACGCGCGTGAAACCGCCCCGATTCTTCCGGTCGACGACGACGTTGTTCAAGCAACGGTGCCGAGTATGCGGCCGATTATTCGCGACATGGTGCTATTCCAGCGTGCGACGGGCTGCCGACCCGGCGAGTTGGTTCGCATTCGCCCTTGCGACGTGGACCGAAGCGGAGACATATGGCGGATTCGACTCGGCGACCACAAGACCGCACACCACGACAAGACTCGCATCATTTACGTGGGGCCACGGGCGCAAGAGATCCTCGCCAAGTACCTGCTGCGACTACCCGAAGTCTGGTGTTTTCAGAGCCGACCAGGAACGCGCTATTCGACAGACAGTTACCGGCGAGCAGTTCATAGAGCCGCTGAACGTGCTAAGCAACCGAGATGGTCACCGAATCAACTGCGCCACACCGCCGGTACTGAAGTCCGCGCCGCGTTCGGCCTGGAAAGCGTGCAGGCAGTTCTTGGACATAGCCACATGAAGGTCAGCGAAGTCTACGCCCAGCGTCACGAGGCGTTGGCAATAGAGGCTGCGAAAAAACTCGGATAACTGAACTACTTGACATCAACTGCAAGAACGGAATAATTCGGTAAGTGCATTTTGCAGGGTTACGGTACGGCAACAGCTAATCTGCGGTCAGGGGAACACGTAACCAATCGTGATAACAAGGGCCGCAGAAAATGGGCGATGCAGGCCTGACCACCCGTCGTAACCCGCCCTGTCTTGAAGTCATCCTGACGGGGCCACGTATAGGCTCGCGATTGAGGTTGGTTCAGCCGCGACCGAATGGAAGAAGTTACCTTCCGTCCGGTCGCGGCTTTTTTTGTTTGCGACCGGACCCGCAAAAGGAGTTCGGTCGTGAATTTCAAAAAAGAAGAACCGATCAGTCTCGCTGAGTCCGCCCGCTATTTCCCGAAACGGCCAAGCACTTCCAGCCTGTGGCGATGGAGTACGAGGGGCGTTCGAGGCGTTCGCCTTGAGTCGTTCTGCATCGGGGGAAAACGCTATACGACCGAAAAGGCTGTTGGGCGTTTCCTATCTACGCTGAATCTTCGCGTGCCGACGAACACTGAAGCTGACGCTGAACTGATGGCTTCAGGTCTCTAATCCCACGTCGGACCCCCCGAAAAAAGCCGGCCAATGGTGCGTCAAACCAGGCCGGC
>CAIPEB010000510.1 GCA_903863885.1 uncultured Planctomycetaceae bacterium
ATCGTTCGCGAGGGGTGTCGATCGCCGAACTGCGCGTGGAGCCCGACACAACACCCGCGGACGCGTGGCGTGACTTGTCCGACACTTGCCGGCAGCTGTTCGGAACAGGAGCGATGCTGCCTGCCGACTAGCGGGGAAGCCTGCGCTCGACAGCACTGGCAGCCGGAACAGTGACTTCAAAAGTCTCCTGCTCGAAATCTTCCTGCTGATGCGGGGCCTGTATGCGGAGCCGCACGAAATCTTCAGCGACTTCCAGCACGGTCACCGTTACATCGTCACCGATTATGAGCGATTCGCCGACGGCGCGAGAGTAAATTCTCATTTGCACGTACCTCCCCACGCCGCCCGTTGTAGCAAAACGCGGCTTCCAAAGTCAATTCATTTTGGCGGGCAATCGACGGGCTTTGTAAAAAACGCATTGATAACGAATCGGCTGAGCGCGACGTGCAGGATTTGGCGCGCATGGCGGCCGGGCGTGCATCGGTGAGAATCTCCCGACCGGCACCGTGCATGGCGAATGGGTGGCAGCGATCCATCCTCTTTTCCGGTAGAATCGCAGGCACTCGGAAGTCAAAACTGCGAGTCGACATCTTTGAAGTGTTAACCGAAATCCATCCCATGCGAGACCACGCCATGAGACAAAACCTGGCCTTGTCGCTCTGCCTGCTGTGTCCCACGATGCTTCTCGGTGCAGCACAGGAAGCACCCGATATCGTGATCGCGGACTTCGAGGGCAGCACCTACGGCGATTGGAAGGTAACCGGCGAAGCATTCGGTCCCGGACCGGCCGAAGGCACGCTGCCCAATCAAATGCCCGTCAGCGGGTTCCTCGGGAAAAGGCTGGTCAACAGCTACTTCAAAGGCGATGACACGACCGGCACGCTGACATCTCCGAAGTTCCGGATCGAGCGGCCGTACATTTGCTTTCTCATCGGCGGCGGTCTGTTTCCCCGCACCGCTTGCATCAATCTGAACGTGGAAGGCAAGACGGTCCGTTCCGCGACCGGCCCCAACGATCGCGCGGGCGGCACTGAACGACTCGACTGGTTCACCTGGGATGTCGCCGACCTGGCCGGAAAGGAAGCCTCGCTGGAAATCGTGGATCAACAGCGCGGCGGATGGGGGCACATCAACATCGATCAGATCATCCAGAGCTCTCAGAAACACGGTGCGGAACCGGCCGAACGCGAACTCGTCATCGAAAAGCGATACCTGCTGATGCCGGTCAAGAGCGGCGGCTCGAAGTGCTGGCTGCAGTTGCAGAAAGACAACCAGTGCGTGCGCGAATTCGAGATCGAGTTGGCCGAGGCGGAGGCCGACTTTCAGGTTCCCGTGGAGGTCACGGAATTCAAAGGGCAGAAACTGAAGATCCACATCGACCGACTGCCTTTCGGGTCGAAGGGACTTCCTTCGATTTCACAGGCGGATGAACTGCCCGACGCGAAGACCATCTACCGCGAACCGCTTCGTCCGCAGTTCCATTTCACCTCGAAGCGAGGCTGGCACAACGACCCCAATGGGCTCGTCTACTACAAGGGCGACTACCACCTGTTTTATCAGCACAATCCCTACGGCACTGCGTGGGGCAACATGACGTGGGGCCATGCGATCAGCAAAGACATGGTCCACTGGGTCGAAATCGGCGATGCGATTTATCCGGACAAACTGGGAACGGTTTTCTCCGGCTCCGCGATCGTGGACTGGAAGAACACAAGCGGATGGAAGACGGGCGACGACGATCCGATCGTCTGCATCTATACGGCCGCGGGTGAACTCGCTCGTCCGCAGGTCCCCTTCACGCAGGCGATCGCCTACAGCGCGGATCGAGGCAGGACTTGGCCGAAATATCCGGGCAATCCGGTACTCGGCAATATCATCGGCAGCAATCGCGACCCGAAGGTGTTCTGGCACGAGCCGACCTCGAAGTGGATCATGGCACTGTTCCTCGACGGCGAGCAGTATGCCCTGTTCACCTCGCAGGACCTGAAGAAATGGGATCGCCTGTGCGACATTCCGACACCGGGCGGCAGCGAGTGCCCCGACATGTTCGAGTTGCCGGTCGACGGCAACACGAACCAGCGCAAGTGGGTCTTCTGGGCAGCCAACGGCAACTACCTGATCGGCACCTTCGACGGCACATCATTCAAGAAAGAAAGCGGTCCGCACGTCTCGCGCTACGGACGGAACGATTACGCCGCCCAGACGTACAGCGACATTCCGCAGGAGGACGGCCGCCGCATTCAGATCTCCTGGATGGCAGGCGGGCAGTATCCCAAGATGCCGTTCAATCAGCAGATGACGGTGCCCCGCGTTCTGACGCTGCGCACAACGCCCGAAGGCGTTCGCCTGTTCACGGAACCGGTGCGGGAACTCGAATCGCTGCGCAAAGACAATCACGCACTGGCCGACAAGCCGCTCGTTCCGGGCAACAACCTGCTGCAGGGCCTCTCCGGCGACCTGCTCGACATCGATGCCGAAATCGAAGTCGGCAAGGCCTCGAAGATCTTGCTCGAGGTGCGCGGCACGAAGATCGAATACGCGGTGAAAGAACAGCAACTGTCGGCGCTGGAGGCCAAGGCTCCGCTGGTCCCGGAAAACGGACGCATCCGGCTGCGAGTGCTTGTGGACCGTACATCCGTGGAGATTTTCGCCAATCAGGGCCGCATTCAGATGGCATCGTGTTTCGTGCCCGATCCCGACAAACTGAGCCTCGGCCTGAACGCTGAAGGGGGCGAAGCGAAAGTCGTGAAACTCAACGTGTGGAAGCTGTCGTCGATCTGGCACTAAGTCGATTGAATCATGCCATAGCAAGTCTTACGATAGAGCGACCTGCTTCCGTCAGGCCCCAACTCCCGGGAGGCTGCTCATGTCGGACCGCGATGAGAGTTCCGTGGCCTTGGCCGGTCGGCGGCTCGATGAATTTGCGGAGCGAGTCGGACTGATCCGCGACCGCTTGCATCAGGTGGTGATCGGGCAGGATGACGCCATCGATCAACTATTGATGTGCGGATTGACGGGTTCGCATGCGCTGCTGGTCGGCGTGCCCGGTCTGGCCAAGACGCTGATGGTCAAAGCGCTCGCTGCGGCCTTCGATTGGAAATTTGCCCGCATCCAATTCACTCCCGACTTGATGCCCTCGGACATCACGGGCTACGAATTGCTGGGGCGCCGCGAGGATGGTGCGCCCGAGATGGTATTTCGGCCGGGTCCCGTCTTCGCCAATCTGGTGCTGGCGGACGAAATCAACCGCGCCGCGCCCAAAACCCAGTCCGCTCTGCTCGAGTCGATGGCCGAGCATCATGTGACGGTCGGCGGCAAGACGTATCCTCTGGAGAGTCCTTTTCTCGTCGTGGCGACGCAGAATCCGATCGAGCAGGAGGGAACCTATCCTCTTCCGGAAGCGCAGCTGGATCGCTTCATGATGGAAATCCGCGTTGCCTATCCGACGCCGGAGCAGGAGCAGGAAATCGTGATGCGAACCACGGCCGGTCCTCTGCATCTTCCCGAGGCGGCGTTAGACCACCGCAACTTTCTGGAGTTGCGTGATCTCGTGTACGCCGTTCCGTTACCGGCGAATGTAGCCGCGTACGCTGTGAAACTCTGCGGCGCGAGTCGACCGGACGACGCGCGCGCCACGGGCATGGCCCGAGAGTACGTGGCTTGGGGAGCCGGCCCGAGAGGGTCGCAGAATCTGGTGCTCGCGGCCAAGGCCCGCGCACTGCTGATGGGACGCACGGCGCCCACGGAAGAGGACATTCGCGCGGTGGCCCGGCCGATTCTGCGACACCGCCTGATTGTCAATCACCGCGCCGTGGGCGATTCCGTCACTTCGCAGGCGATCATCGAGCACTTGCTGAAAGAAGTGGCGGCATGAGCCAGGCGACGTGCAGTCGATTTCTGGATTTACGTGCACTGGCCGCCCTGGAGCATATGCGGTTTACCACGCGTCACCGCATTGACGGCGCGTACAGCGGTCGTCATCGATCGCGGCAGCAGGGGGGAGCCGGCGAGTTCGTCGAATACCGTGAATACACGGGCGGCGAGGATCTGCGGCGAGTCGACTGGAAAGTGTTCGGCCGGACGGGCAAGGCGTTCGTGCGTCTGCATCAGGACGAAACGAACCTGCGCTGCACAGTCGCGATTGACGCCAGCGGTTCGATGGCGTTTCGCGGCGGCAATAAGGGGGCTGCTTCCAAACTGGAGTACGCTCAATTCCTGGCCACCGCGCTGAGCCATCTGATCGGGCGATCCCAGGATCAGGTCGGCCTGGCAGTGCTCGGCGAGGGACTGCGCCAGACGCTCGCGCCGGGCAGCACGCTGCCGCATATCCGTCTGGTGCAATCCGAGGTCGAGCGATTGCGAGCCGAATCCGCGCGGCGCATGGCGACCTCGCTTAACCAGTTGTTCGAACGATCGAGCCGCCGGGGCGTGCTGCTGCTGATCAGCGATTTCCTGATGGACGACCTGCAGGAACTGATCGCGGCGCTGAGGCTCTTTCGCCATCGCGGCTGGGAGGTCATCGCGCTGCATCTGGTGCATCCCGACGAGGAACGACTGCCGGCGGGCACGGCGTTTCGTTTCGAGGGGATGGAGGCAGACGGGGCTGTTGCGTGCTGTCCCGCCGAAATCCGGACCGCCTATGAACAGCAGTTCGCGACGCATTTGGGAATTGTGCGGCAGTTAACGCTGGCGATCGGAGTTGATTATCGATTGGTGTCTACGGCCATTCCGTACTTGCAGACACTGCAAGGCTTGCTTGTCGAGCGGACTGGGTGAGGTTTTTCTTGTTTCTACATCCGTGGGCGATTGCCGTGGGGCTCGCAGCCGCGGCCCTGCCGATTGCGATTCACCTGCTGACGAAGCCGCGGCCGGTTCTCATGCCGCTGTCGACGATCCGCTTCGTGCGCGAGGTACTGCGGCAGCGGCGCGCCCGGCACCGCCTGCGGGACTTTCTTGTTCTCGCAACGCGCACGCTGGCCGTGCTGCTCATTGCGGCCGCAATCGCCCGGCCGCGATTCGGCGAGCAAGCCTTGGTGCGCGATGCGGAAGCCGGTTCGGGAGTGCGCATAATCCTGCTCGACGCCAGCCAGAGCATGGCGGCAGTAGCTCACGGAACGGAAGGCATCGAACGGGCACGCACTGCGGCAGCCTCGTACCTGCGGTACCGCCCCGGTCTCCGGGCGAATCTGATCGTCGCGGCTGCATCGGCGCGGGCCGTGTTTCCCGACGCATCGTACAACCTCGAAGCTCTGCGCCGTGAGTTGTCGAATGCAAAGGCATTGCCGGAACGACTCGACACCCAGCGGGCCGTGACACTCGCTGCCGAGATGCTCTCCAAGGGTTCGGATTCCCAGGGAGTCAGAGAACTGGTGGTGCTGAGCGATTTTCAGCGGTCGAACTGGTCGCAGGTCGACCTCTCGGCGATTCCCGCCGACACGCGGATTCAATTCGAGACAGTGCGCGAGGGCGATACGCCGGCCAATCTCGCGCTGCTGCGTGCCGGAGTGCGAGGCCGTGTGACGCAGGGAGCAACTGCGGCGCTGGAAGTGGAAGTCGGCAACTTCTCAGCCGCAGCCTGTCCGGTCACGGTCGAAGTCGCACTGGGAGATGCAGTCTTTCGACTCGGCGGCATCTGCCCGGCGGGACGGCGCACGACGATCTCCGAGGAAATCCAGTGGCCGCAATCGGGCTGGCAGATCGGTGAGGCGAGGCTCGTGGATATCGCCGATGCGCTGACCGCGGACAACTCCCGCCCGATTGCGTTCGAGGTCCGGGGCAAACCGCTCTTTGCACTCGTCACCCGCGAATCCGCGGCGGAGCGACTGACGTCCAGTCACTACCTCGATTGTGCGTTGGTGCCGGACGCGAACAAGGACGATCGAGCATCCGGCAAAATCGTTCGCATCGATCCGCAGCAACCGGATCGGCAGACTCTGGCCGCCGCCGACCTGATCGTGCTGGACCATCCGGGCAAATTGCCCGCCGAGACCGTTGAGTTCGTGGCCGGTCTGCTGCGGCGCGGCCGAGCCTCAATCTATGTCGCCGCGGAACCCATCGACGCAGGAAACCTGCGGTCGCTTTCGAATCTGCTGGGCGCGGGGCTGCGCCTGCCCGTCGAGTTCCTCGCCGACGCAACCGACACCGAACGCAGCGGATTGTTCTTGACTTCTGTGCGAAACGACACGGCGCCGTTCAGTGTCCTTGCCGAAAACGCAGCGAAGATCACGGGCCAGTTGAGATTTGCCGGCGGCCTCAACACGCGCAAGCTCACCGATGCGCTCGAGGACGATGTCCTCGCCACCTACAACGACGGCTCGGCTTGTCTCGTGCTCAGCGGTTCGGACGCCGGATCACTCGCTGTGCTCAATGCGGACCTGACGCGTTCGAACTTTCCGAAAACCGAAGCGTTCGTGCCGATTATTGAAGAGCTGGTCGTTCGGCTGCTCTCGCCGAGAACATCCGAGCCGGCATTTGTCTGCGGCGAATCGCTGCTGGTCCGTCTGCCGGCAGCAGGCGGCACAGGTGAGGTACTCACAATCCGCGGACCGACCGAGTCTGTTGCCGGGAGATCCCTCGGCGAGCTAACGGCTGACGCAACCGGCTCGGTCTGGCACTGGCCGACTCCCGATCGAGTCGGCGTATATCGAATCAACCGCGAAAAAAACACTCGCGAACAAGACACGGTGATGGCCGTCGCCGTATCGATTGCGGCCGAGGAATCGCCGCTCGAGAGCCTGCCTCTGAGCACGTTAAAGGACCGGCTCGCTGCCGGGCGGCAGGTTCAAATCCGTTCGGCGGGAGCTTCCGATCCATCGCAGGATGATGTATGGACCTGGTTGTTGGCGGCCTGTGTCGGCTGCCTGCTCTCCGAACTTCTGTTGTTGTTGTCGTTCCGGAGTTGAAGCAAGCATGGGCGGCCTCGCGTTCGATCCCCGCATTCCCATCGCACTCTGGCTGCCTCTGGCCGTCGTGAGCGGGATGCTGCTCGGACTCTACGGTCTGGCAAGCCGGAAACGACTGCCCGCCGGTCGCCGGCTCATGGTGCTCGTGCTCATGAGCGCGGCCCTGGCACTGCCTCTGACCATTCTGCTGAATCCGCTCTGGATCGAACCGATTCCGCCGCCCGAGGGGAAACCTCAATTGACAGTCCTCGTCGATTCGTCGGCCAGCATGGCGACGCGGGACAAAGGTTCAACCGCGTCGCGATTCGAGGCGGCCAGTTTGCTTGCGCTGGCCACCGAGAATTTGAAAGACCGCTTTGACGTACGCCTGCGAACGTTCGCCGAAACCACGTCCGCCGCAGGCACCTCTGAGTTTTCGGTATTGCCCGGTCGCAAGCCCGACGGGAACAGCACCAATCTGGCGGCCGCCATCGAGCAGTCGCTCGAGGACCGCGTCCAGGGGCAGGCAATCCTGCTGCTCAGCGACGGAATTCACAATGCGGGAGGCGGCGCGGGCCGTGTGCTGGAAAGCGTCGAAAAGGCCAGGGCCATGGCGGCTCCGATTTATGTGACGACCATCGGTGGTGCCGCCGAAGTCCGCGACATCGATGTCTGGCTGGCCGTCCCGCAAGAGATTGCGTTCGTCAATCAGCAGGTTCCCGTCAATCTCATTATCCGGGAGCGAGGCTCTTTTGGGGGCAGCCTGCCCGTAGCGCTGACGCTCAATGGCCAACAGGTCGAGCGGCGGAATGTAACTCTTCAACCCAATGCGATGACCGACGCCGTGTTCCGCATCGGCCAGAAGCAGCCCGGCCTGTACCGTTACGAGTTCCAGGCCGCACCGCAACCCGGTGAAGTAACCAGCGTGAACAATCGTGCCACATTTCTGTTGCGCGTGATCGACGAACCCGTGCGAGTTCTGCTGCTGGAAGGCAAGCCGTACTGGGACGCCAAGTTCCTCAACCGCACGCTGGCCGCTGACGCATCGATCGAATTGACCAGCGTCACACGCATGACGCCGAACCGGTTCCTGGTCCGCAGCATCTCCCGCGCGAAACCACCTGCGGACCCGTCGCTAAAGGCGGGCGAGTCATCTTCCAACGCCGACGCTGCCACCGGCGGCGAAAAATGGAAGATCTGCACCAGTATCCCGAGCTTGTTCGAGGAATGCGGCGGCCTGCAGTCCTATCAGATCATCGTGCTCGGCCGCGACACCGAAGCCTATTTCCAGGACGACTCGGTTCCGCAGCTGAAGAAATGGCTCACCGATCATGAAGGCTCTTTGGTATGCTTCCGCGGCGCGCCGGCCGCGCAGGTGAGCCAGCGATTGAACGAACTCATGCCGGTCGCCTGGAGTGCGTCGCGCGAGTCGCGTTATCGGGTGAAGATGACATTAGAGGGCCTCTCAATGGGCTGGCTGCCGCAAACGGACACGGAGACGTCCGATGTACTCACGGCATTGCCGTCGCTGGCCACGGCCTCGCAACCCGAGCGACTCAAGCCGCTGGCCGTTGTCCTGGCCACGACGATGGCCGACGATGGCCATCCGACTCCCGTAATCACCTATCAACCGGTCGGCAGGGGACGCGTCGTTGTTGTGGAAGGCACAGGAATGTGGCGCTGGGCCTTCCTGCCTCCGCAGCACCAGCAGCAGCACGACATCTACGGGACGCTGTGGCGCAGCCTGATGCGATGGCTCGTGAGCAACATCGCTTTGCTGCCGACACAATCGACGTCCCTGCGCAGTGACAAGGTGACATTTCCCGCGACCGAAGCGGCAACGGCCACGTTGATTGTGAAGGACACCGCCAAGGCCGGCAAACCGCCCGAAGTAGAACTGTCGCGAGATCGGTTCGCCACGACTCAGCGGATTGTCCCGCAGCCCGTCGGAGATCTGCCGAATCAATTTCGTGTGACGTTTGGAACGTTGCCTGAAGGACAGTACGAAGCACGCGTCGCAGGGTCAGCGGACACGGCAGCGAAAACGGCCTTTGATGTGCGAGGAAATCTGTCGGAGCGTCTCGATGTCGCGGCCCGTCCCGATCTGATGAGGCGGATTGCGATGGAGAGCGGCGGCGCGGTGCTGACGGCGGCGAATCTCGACCAACTTACAGGCCACTTCGATCGTTATCTTTCCGATGCAAGACCGCCTCGATCCTCCCGGACCCCGGCGTGGGATCGTTGGTGGGTCCTCGCGGGACTGCTCGCGGTCTGGTGTGTGGCGTGGAGCATCCGTCGTCAATCAGGACTGGTCTAACGGTGGTTAATCGATGCCCGAGCCGTCTTTGAAGTCGATCCTGATCCGAAGCGTACGCCGAATGGCGTTCGTGGAAACGGCGGCAGGCACCGTCTGGGGAATCGTCGCGTCTGCAATCGCGCTGCTCATAGCCGCATGGCTCGATCTGATCTGGGAATTGCCTTCTTCGAGTCGCATGGCGGCCTGGATTGTCGCCGGCTCGATCGCTGCCGTCGCCCTCGCAACCAAGGTCTGCCTGCTGGTGCGGTCTGCCCGTTTTTCTGCAGTCGCCCGGCGGCTCGACCGTGTGGCGACCTCCTCGGGCGCTATCGTCAGCGGCTGGGAGTTGTGCGCGGCTTCACGATCACGCCGCGATCCCCCGCAACGCGCGACGGACAGCGACAGAGTAGCCCGGCCTGCACCTGCCGCTGCCGCAGTTGCCGTTTCTGCTTCTTCTTCCGTGCCGAGCGTACCTGACCGTGAACTCCTTACCGCCGGCCTGACCAGCATGGCCGTGGAACGCGCGGCGAGATTGGCCGGCAGCGTTTCGGGTTCAGCCGCCGTTTCTCTGCGGCCGATCGGCAGGGCATGCGCTGTTTGCGCCGCGATCGCGGCGGTCATCTGCGCGACTGCATTCTGCCTCCCGGCGCTGTCGCGCACTCAATGGCTGAGATTCACTCGCCCCTGGGCGGACATTCCCCCGTATTCGCGACTGACATTCGAGGTCACACCCGGACATGCGCGGGTCGCGTACGCTGCTGCCATGAACGTTCGCGTAAAGGTGTCCGGCGGATCCCCGGAACGCATCGAGCTGGTCTATTCGAGCGGCGGACGCGAGGAAGTCCTTCCCATGTTTCCCGAGGCTGGAGGCGTCTACCGGACAACGTTGGCGCGAATCGAGAAACCGGGGCGTTATTTCATCCGCGCGGAGCGGGCACGATCGCGACGTTTCCGAATTGAGGTGATCACGGTTCCGCGCATCGCGTCCGTGCGGTTCCGCATCCGTCCGCCGGCCTACACACGCGCTGCGGAATACCAGGGGCCGCTGCCGAAAAACGGAATCGCTGCACTTGTCGGCACGCAGATTGAAGTCCAGGTTACCAGCAACCGGCCGCTGTCCGGCGGTGCGATCGAACTCTCAGGCGAAAGACAATCACGACAAGTTGCTCTGCGACCTGCAGGCAAGGCGAACAGCACGGCACAGGGTGCTTTTGAAGTGACCTCGGCCGGTCGTTTTGAACTGCATATCGTGGACATCAACGGACAGAGATCGCAAGAGAACTTTGCCGGGACAATCACGTTGCTGCTCGATCAGCGTCCCTTTGTGCGATTGCTCGAACCTCCCGGTATTTCGCTGGCTACTCCCAATTCGACGTTGCCCGTAACCGTGTCCGCCGAGGACGACTACGGAGTGGGGCAGGCAGACCTGTATCGCAGCCTGAACAACTCGCGCCCGTTGCCCATGAATTTGCCGATCAAGTCTCCTCCTCCGCGTCTGTTTCAGGAGCGCACCTACTTGGCGTTGAACGAATATGGCCTGACGCCGGGCGACGAGATCAAGATGTTCGCTCGAGTCGAAGACAACGATCCGGCCGGCGGAAAGGGTTCCGAAAGTTCCGTCGTGACGGTGCGGATCATCTCCCAAGAGGACTTCGACCGCATGGTGCGGATGCGTCAGGGCGTCGAGGCACTGCTGTCAAAGTACCAGCAGGTGCAGCGGCGTCTGGAAGGACTGAAGCAGGAAATCGATGAGGCGCAAAAAGCACTCGACGCCGCGCCGCCCGACTCGCCACTCGCACAAGAGATGCAGAAAAAACTGACACGCCTGGCGGACAACATGCGGGAACAGGCAAAGGCGATCGAAGAATTGGGAAAGTCCGCCATGCCGTTCGATGCGGATCGCAAGTTATCGAGCCAACTTCAGCCGTTGGCACAAATGCTGCACGAGACCGCACGCACCCTGGAGCAAACGGGATCGTCCCCGAGTCAAACCAACGCCGGCGCGTCCGAACAACTGCGGAAACTGGCCAAGCGACTGCAGGGAGAACGCGACCAATACCAGAAGCAGGCAATTGAGCCGTTGGAACATCTGCGGCTTGCCTATCCATTGATGGAGGATCAACAGCGATTCTTGATGCTCGCGACGCGGCAGCGAGATCTGGCTCAGCGGATGACCGCCTTGAAAGGGCGCGGCGGCGAGGACGATCCGGCACTGCGAGTGCGCATGCGCGATCTGGAGGATCAGCAGCGGAAGGTGCGCACCGATCTGCTGGAGTTGCTCGATGACATCGAAGAGCACGCGACTGCCTTGCCCGACCTGGAAGAGTTCCGCAAACTGCGAAGCACGGCCGAAGGATTTGCCGCGGCCGTCCGCAACAGCCCCGCCGCCAAGCTGATGTCGGGTGCGGAAACGGCTCTCGCTGAATTCTCCGGCACGACTGCGTCCGATCAGGCCGCACAAGCAGCCGACGTTCTCGAGAGCTTCATCGGCAAATGCAAGGGCATGGGGAGCGAGGGCAAAGCGTGCCTGGCCTTCAATCCTTCGTGGAGCGATTCACTGGGGAACACCGCGGAGCAACTCCTCGCGGAAGCGGGACTCAGTTCCGGCGGGACCTTTGGCCAAGCGGCCGGGGCTGGCGGAGGATACAGCACGATGCGCAGCACGCTGAACAACGTGGGGCTCTACGGATCTCTGCCGACCGCTGGCCCCTCCGGGGGCGAAGGACGAGGTCAGTCCGGAGTTGTGGGCACTGGCGAGTCCAAACAAC
Organism: uncultured Planctomycetaceae bacterium; assembly: GCA_903863885.1. GTDB lineage: Bacteria > Planctomycetota > Planctomycetia > Pirellulales > Pirellulaceae > CAIPEB01. The sequence goes on from CAIPEB010000510.1 coordinate 11,946, forward strand.
AAGCAGCGGACAGCGGCAGTGCTTTCCCGCACAGTCCCCTTGCCGAACAGGGAAGCGCATCCGGCGCGAGCCAGGGTTTGATACCGCCCCGCTATCGACAGCGAGTCGGCCAGTACTTCGAGCGGATCGCGGACGAGTCCAAGAACTAGCGAGGTGTGCCCTTGCACAGAACAACATTGTTCCCTCAGAACGAGTTTCACAATTCGCTCTTCCCTTGCGGAGAGTCGGCCCGACATGGCCGGGGAGGAGGCACTGCCACTCGCCGGACGTTATCGCGTCCAACCCTCCCGCGCTGCGGAAGGGCGAAGTGGATCTTTCACGCACGTTCTCAGCGAATCCGCAACCCGTTCACACGATTACTCGCGATTGCACTCCTGCCCCTCGCAGGGATGCTGGTGATCTGCACGCAACTCGGTCCCTCGCGGGCCGCCGATACGAACGCGACGCCGACCGCTGATGAGAGAGTCAACATCATCCCCGATCCGAAACAGATTGGCGGCGAGTCCGACAGCGTGGTGCAGGTCGCCAATCTCGTATATGCCGGCGTAAAAAGCAGCCAGTGTTTTGCCGACCATTTCCTTGTCGAGGCGGAAAAGCGGACGGCGATTTCCACAAGCCGCCGGTTTCACGCGGTGAAACTGGGTAGCGACGATGTCTTCGGCTATCCGCTGATCATCATGACCGGCGAGGGAACTTTTGATCTGCCGGAGAGTGAACGGCAGAATCTGCGGAATTTCATTGATCGAGGCGGATTTCTGCTGGCGTCCGCGGGCTGCTCGTCGCTGGAGTGGGATCGTTCTTTCCGCCGCGAGATGGCAACCGTCTTTCCCGAACAGCCGCTGCAGCCGCTTGGAATGGACCACGCCGTATTTCATACCGTGACCGACATCTCGGCGCTGCACGCCAGGCACGGAGAGCCGCACGCCCTCCAGGGTCTCATCCGCGACAACCGACTGGCAGTGCTGTATTCACAGGACGGCTTGAACGATACCGAACACACGCACGGCTGCTGCTGCTGTGGTGGAAATGAACTTGCCAACGCCATGGATATCAACGTGAATGTTCTGGCCTATGCACTGGCCTACTGAACTGCGACGGTCTGCTCGCCGAAAGTCCGGCCGCGGAAGCGGCGGAGCCGGTCGGTTCCGCGCGCCGCTTTTCGCCGTCGCAGTGGAACCGAAGCCGCTCCTGGCGGTACTGGCCGTGCTCTGTCCGCTCGTCGCTGGCTGCCTTCCGCGCGAGAAGAAGGAACCTCGCCTGCCGATCTCCGTCTTGGTCAGCGGAGACACGCAGGGCTGGATCGTCCCCTGCGGCTGTACTTCCAATCAATCCGGCGGAATGCTGCGCCGCGGGACATTGCTCTCCGAATTAAGGCACCAGCGGGACGTGGTCTACGTCGATGTCGGCGGAGCTGCCAGCGGCACGTCGCGCTATGATCGTATGAAGTTTGAAGCGATCCTTGCCGGCGAGAAACAAATGCGGGTCGCGGCGCACAACGTCGGAGCGAGCGAGGCGGCACTGGGCGCGGACTACTTGCGCGATGCAGGCCGCCGACTGGCTGTTCCCTGGGTCTCGTGCAATGTTCGCGACGCATCCGGCAAGCCGGTTGCAGACCCGCTGCGTATCGTCACCGCAGGCGGCCGGCGTCTGGCGTTCGTCGGTGTGCTGTCCGATCGTCTGAACATCAACGGGCTCTCGATCGGCCCGCCGCGGGAGTCGATTTCCGCAGTGCTGCGCGAGGGCCAAGAACCGTTTGACGCCGTGATCGTGCTGGCTTATCTCGCGGAGGATGAACTCAGGCAGTTGGCCGGCGACCTGCCGGAGGCGCACGTCATCGTGGGCGGTCCCACGGGACAAGCGATGACACCGTGCCGCGTCGGTCCAGTGCTGCTCACTTCCGCTACCAACAAAGCGAAGTTCCTCGTCAAGCTGGACGTTGCCGAGAACGACGCGGCTGCAAGCTGGAACGGAGACCTCGTCGAATTAAACAGCCAGTTTGTCGATAATCCGCGACAGCGTGAAAACCTGACTCGCTTCTACGACGCTTTGGCTGCGGCAGATCTCTCCGCGACCGATACTTCGTTCGCGCGGACGCTGCCCGCGAGCGTTCCGCGCGACTACCGCATTGCCGGCGATGCGTCCTGCCGCGAATGCCACCCGGAGGATTCGGAACGCTGTGTCCAGATGCGGCACGCACGAGCATGGGCGGCGCTCGAGCAGCGGGGGGCCAACGTCGACCCTTATTGCCAGCAGTGTCACACCAACGGCTACGGCCTTCCCGGCGGTTTCTTATCGCTGCGGCAAAGCCGATCGTTGGTAAATGTCGGATGCGAAAGCTGCCACGGACCTTCGCTGGCTCACCAGCGCGATTCAAAGCTGCGAACGCCCAATTTCCGCCGGGCGGAACAACGATGCACGTCATGCCATGACCGCGAAAACAGCCCCGAGTTCGCCTACGAGAAATACTGGAAGCAGATCCGCCATGGAGAACCGGCGCGGAAGGTAACAGACCCGGCGATCGGACCGCCATCGAACGTTCGCGAGGGGGAAGCAGCCAATGGCATTAAAGACCACTGAGAGCGACGGTGCGTAATCATGAACAACATCCCTCGCTGTATAAGCCGAGTGTTTTGGGTATTCGCCTTCGTCAGTTCGGCGGCGAGCGCGGCTGCCGAGCCGCAACCGGCCGGTGCCGCTGCCGAAGCCAAGCCATCCTCCGCCGAGAGCCCTGGATCACCAGGTCTGCAATGGTTACCTGAATTGGCCCCGGCTCGTCAGGATGCGATGGTTCGGCGCCGGCCGATCCTCGTCCAGTTCTTTGGTACATCCTGCCCGTGGTGTGCAAAGCTCGATGAAGAACTTCAACAGACGTCCGTCCAGTCCGAGTTGGCCCGCTGGACCCTGGCTAAAATCGATGCGGAGTCATCCGAAGAGGCCGATTTGCTGGCGGTCACCGCGATTCCCGCACTGCGAGTGCTGACGCCGAACGGGCGGATGGTCTCGTCGCTCGACGGCTATCGGCCGGCTGATGAGTTGCTGGCCTGGCTGCAAAAGAGCCGCGAGGAAGTCGCCCGGTCGCCCGATGAATCGCTGCTTGCCGATCGAGAACCGAGCCTGACGGAAACGATGCGGTTGGTCCGTCAGTTCCGGCAGCGCGACGCGCTGATTCGCGAAGCGGCCATCCGCCGACTCCTGCCTTTTCCCAAAGCATCGGCCTCGGCAGTCGTCAAAACGCTCGAGGAAGGAAATCTGTCTGCGCGACTGGCCGCCTGCGAATTGCTGACTGAATGGAAAGCGCCGCTGGGTCAGTTGGACCCGTGGCGTCCCGAGAGCATTACTCCCACGACAATCGCTGCACTTCACGAATGGTTGCGGAACATCGATGCGACAGCAAACCCGACAGTTGAAAAGCTGACCGAAGTACAAGTGAAGGATTTGCGCGAGCAGATCGGGCAGATGCTGGCGGGCAATCCGGAAGAGTCCGTCGCCGCGCGCGAACGCATCGCAAGACTTGGAACGGCAGCGTTGCCGGAGGTCTCCCGGCAATTGCAGCAGGCTCGCACCGATGACGAGCGCCGGCGACTATTGACGCTGCGATTGCGTCTTGCCGCCGATCCGTCGCTGGTAATCCGATGGCAGGGAGGACTCGAACGATTGGCGGATGACGACCCGCAGACGCGCCGCAAAGCGGCCGAGGAATTGGCCTCGATCGCAACATCCGCCACACAACCGCTGTTGCTGGAGCTATTCAGCCATCCCGATCCGCTGGTGCGGGAAATCAGCCTTCGCGGTCTCAAGAACATCGGCGGCGAGGAAGCGGTGGCGTCCCTCGCCCAATTGCTCAAGGACCCCGAGCCGAACGTGCGAGCCGCGGTACTCAAGCAGTTGGCCGAGGATGGTGCGCCCGAACTGCTCACAACCATCGCCAACTATGTCGAACAGGAGCCGGACCCGGACCTGATCGTGCACGCCATCCGCTATTTCTCCAAGACACAGAGCCGCCGCGCGACGGAGAGTCTGATACGGTTATTGAAGCACACAAGCTGGCAGGTGCGAGCAGACGCTGCGGAAGCGCTGGGATCCGTGCTGAAGAATCTGTCGGACTCCGCCAATACGGCTCAGCCGATCGAGGAGATTTACGATGGTCTGCTGGCACTGCTCGCGGACACCGACGCGTTCGCTGCCAGCCGTGCGCTGCAGGCCCTTGAAAGAGTCAATGCCCGGCAAGCCGTCGAGCCGCTCGTGAAGGCCACGCAGCAACACCCGGAACTGGCGGCCAAGATTGTCGAAGTCCTGGCGGCCGGAACTCAGATGCGAACCGCGGCGCTGCCCCATCTCAAGAACTTCCTGACGCACTCGGATTCGATGGTACGCGCTGCCGCCGTACGAGGTCTTTCCGTCATGGACGCCGAACATGCCGAGCAACCGCTGCGTGCGGCCCTGCTGGATTCGCAGTCGCTGGTCCGCATTGCAGCCGCAGAAGGCCTGCTCAGCGTGATTGCCGCGGGCCGGCCGGATGCCAGTGAGGAACCGACGTTCTCCAATTTCAACCGGACTGTGCGGCTACCGGAAAACCCGAACGTGGACGATTGGCTGGCTGAACTCGCCGTCGGCAAACATGTCCCCGAATGGGCGTCGAGCTTCGCGCAGCCTCTCGAAGCATTACTGAAGGCGGAATCCGGCGACGAACGTGTGGCCGCGTGCCTGGCACTGGCGGCTCTCGGCAAGCCGCAGCCGGCAATGCCCGTTTTGCTCGAGATGGCGCCAACCACACCGAAAGCGTTCGAGCAGTGTTGTGAAGTGCTGAAGTGGCTCCCGCGCGACCAGCGACTCACGTGTTTCCACGCCCTGGAAGCGATGTCGGAGTCGGGCGAGCAACGGTCCAAGTTGATCATGGCCATGAACGCAGTACCGGATGCGCGGAATGCCGAGTTGTGCTGGCCCGCGCTCGAACACCCCGGAATAACCCGGGAAGCGATCGACGCGATCGACACCGCGCTGCAACAGGCGCTGTTGGGCGATCGTTTTTACGATTCGTCATCAGTTACGCCCGCAATGCGGCGCGAGGCATCGGCGGCACTGACGCCTCAGGCCAAATCGGGCTCCCCACTCAAGCGACTTGTTGCGATGAACCTGATGCTGCAGGCGGCGCCCGACGAAGCACTGACGCTCGTCCAGGAATTTATGGAGGACGCCGCGGTGCCCCCAGAAATCCGTGCGGATGCTTTTCAGCTCTATCTCGCGGGACAGACTGCGGGCAAAGCGACCGAAGCGGCCACGGCAGCACTTGCGGCACCAGACACTCAACGACGCATGACCGCCTTGAAGTTCCTGGCGATCGGCAATGACACCCTGTCGTATCTGCCCCACGCCCAACTCACCGTCCATCTTCCGAGCGACGGTGAATGGGGCGTCCGTTCATCGATCGCTCCGTCCGGTGAACCCATCGTGCCGATGCCGCCGAGTCGTTTGAAACCGGAGTCTATTCGTCCGCTGTTGAGTGATCCAGATCCGGAAACTGCCGCGTACGGCGGCTATTTGCTGACATTGTTCGGCGAGCCCGAGGGACTGCCGCCGTTGCTGCGGTTTTGGCGTTCACTGAAATCGCCGGACGCAAGTGTCACGCGACTTGTCTACCGCGCGATTGCGGCGTTGGACGACCCGGCCCACCTGCCCGAACTTCGGGAAATCTACGCCCAGCTATCCAAAGCGGATGCAAGCGAATTCTATTGGACGATTCGCAGCATGACCGGACCGGAAATCCTGCAGTTTCGCCGACTAATTCGGCAGGAAGTCGGCATGTCGCAACTCAAGTAAATCAACCTCACTCCAACAGGCAAGGCACGGATTTAACAAATTCGGGAGGTGCAGAATGCTACGTTGCAGATTGTTCGCAGCACTTTCGACCGCAGCGGTCCTCGTTCTTTCGCCAGCATTCAGTTTCGGCCAGTTGCCCGGTATGTCCGGCGGCAGCGGCCCTTCCGTCGCCGCGAACGGATCGGTGACGGTGAAGCTGAAGCCCAGCATGGTCAGACTTGTGATTCAGTTGCCGGGCAAGGGCAAGACGATGGAGGAGGCGCTGGCGCAACTGACCGACCGGCGCGACGCTGCCCGGCTGAAGGTCGCTGAACTGGGCGCGTCCAAGGAAACCATCGTGACCGCGGACCCCGTCTCAATCGACGGGGCATCGTCCGACCAGCAACGGCAGATGCAGCGAATGCTCGTGCAAATGCGGGCTCAAGGGCGGCGGGTACCAGCCAAACCGCCGGCACCCTCAATTGCTGTTCAATCAACACTTAGCGCCGAATGGCAGCTGACCGCCAAGACGCCGGACGAGTTGCTTACCTCAACGCACAAGCTCGAAGATGCCATTCGGAAAGCCGACCTCGGTGGTGCAAATCAACCGCAGGAACCCACACCCGAGGAGCAGGAAGTGGCGGAGGAGATGGAGAATGCCGACATGTATGGCATGAGCGAGGAAGGACTCAAGCCGGGCGAACCGCAGTTCCTGTACGTCGCGCGGCTTTCGGATGACCAACGCCAAAAGGCATTGGCTGACGCATTTGCAAAAGCCAAGGCAGAAGCCCGGCAACTTGCCACGGCTGCGGGAGCTCAGTTGGGAGACTTGATTTCGTTGAGCTCCATGTCCAGCCCGGTCAACGACATGTCCGGAAACAACTATCGGCAATACGCCCAGATGATGTATCTCCAGCAAATGGCGAATGAAGGTCAAATCGAAAACGAGATCGCCGGCCCCCAACCCGGCCTGGTCTCATTCCGAATCGCCGTCATGGTGGAATTCCAACTGAAGTAGGAAAAGAAAGGTCGGGACCCTTTTCTCGCGTGCCAGTCCACTCACGGTAACTGTTCAGGAGGTGCACCGGTTTTTCAGGGTGGCGAGCGATCGAAACCAATCGAGTGATGGAAACTCAGTCGCGAAGCGACGGCCTTATCAAAGCCCTGGGCAAGACAACGCGAGCATCGCGAGCGTAGTCGCTGCCCAGGGTACACGGCCCCAAAGAACGATAGCCACAACGTGGCGGCCCTAGCGCCGTCCCTTCAGGACTCCCGTATCGAAATGCGGGCTTTACGTCCCGGGGTTGCGTCAAGGCTCGCGGAACTCGCCTTGTCTCCACCCCGGGCTTTGATAGGGCTGTCCCTTCGGGACGGAAGTTCTTCTGTCACCATTGCCTTTGGACGGCGATCGGGCCCACCCCTTGAACGGCTACCCGTTCATGCGACTGCGTCAGTAGGTTATGGCCGATAGAGCGTACCGTTCCATTCGTCTTTGAAGATCGTCGGCCGATGTGGGGATTTTGCATCGGCCGATTCGCCTGGCCACCGCCACACAGTGTCCATCACCGGCTGAGCCGCTTGGCTTCTTCACAGAAATACACCATGGCATGACTCGTCAAAACATGCCACTTCCGCCAAACCGCCCCGGCCCGGTCTCGACTTGGCCCTCAACCTTCGGCAACACATCCTGAGCGGAAGCACGTTTCGCGTCCAGGTCTCGCCCTTCTTCGCGATACGCTGCAGCAAGTTCCGTCGTTGCCTCGGCTGGCAGGATGAGTCCTGAACGCAATGCCTTTTCGCAGGCCGCGATGACGCGCTGAGATTGATGCACCCGGTTCCACACCTGGCATGCCCAAGCCAGTCGAGCGACATTCAACCGGCCGGTTTCGTGCAGTTGCCAGACCAACTCGTCCGCCAGCGAACTGTCGTGCGTGAGTTCGGATTGAAGCAGCAGCAACTCCCCCGACAACTCAGCGTCGTCGATCTTTGCTGCCAATTGGCCAGCCGTTTCCGCCTGAGCCGCCGTCGACAGTACTTGTCGAACGAGGCCGACGCATTCGAATCGCTCGCGCGACCCGCACGCCTTCAGCTTCGCTGCCTCCAACAACTTTTCGCAGCGGGAGACACCTTGCCGCGCCCCAGCCCATCGACATAGCAGGCGATAGCGGTCTTCAGCAGGCAGGTTCTTTGCATCGAGAGCCCGCCCGAATAGCGATTCAGCCAGTTGCGATTGAGCATATTGCGAAAGTAGCTCCGCCATGGATACCAGGTCGTGGGGCGTACGATCGCCCGTCGACCATTCATTGGCTTTTGCCAACGCGTCCTGAGTCCGCTCCAGTCGCAGCAGCAGTTCCACGCAACGGCGCTGGCGTTCGGAATTGCGGTCACCTTCGCGTCCTCGCGCTATGGCGTCCTCAACGTAACGCAGTGCGTCCTGTTGCTTGCCGGCAGCGATCGCGGCATCGGCAATTCGATCGCAGTCTTCAGCCGTGCGCGTTGCATCCGGTTGCAGTGAAAGGACGGCGTATCGTTCGTCGCTGGTCAACGAAGTGAAGTGGCCATCGGATACGAACTTCAACAAATCAGGGGCATCACTTTGCGCGACATCAAGCAGGTGTGCGACCAGCCGATCATGTTGTCCGAGGCTCGGGTTGTTTTCCAGGCACCACGCCAGCAGCATTCGCACAAGAGGATGTCGAGCCCGGTCATCCGTCAGACTTCCGAGTTGCTCGGCGGCCTTGGCCCAATCGAAATCCCGCATCGCTTTCAGCGACCCGGCAAATGGTGCGTCGATCGCAGGTTGATCGGCCCTGCGGTCAAGATGAACGTATCCCTTCCAACCTTCGTCGACTGGGGGAATTGCTGGTGATTCGGCCGATGTTTTGATCAATTCCCATCGAGCAATCTGGCGACCTTCCGCATCCTGCTGCTCGGCGATTTGCCACTCATCACGAGATCCGTTATACGATTGCCCGGAAAAGCGAATGCGTGCCGCGAGTTTTCCGCCTACGTAGGATTCCCACGCCACCGTTCGTCCATGCTCCCGCGAGTACGCGATCTGCAGATACGTATCTCCGTCGCGAGCCAAACCGGCCGGTACCAGACGCAGCCAGACGGCATTCGCGGCTACGTCGTCTCCCGCGACCTTCGCATCACTTGGCTTTGATTCCGAGATTTCAAAAAGCCGCGCTAATTCTTCATTGCTGCGATGCGGCAACCACGGCACTTTCGCATCGACGACGCGCAGCAGCACTTCGGGATAAACGCCAAGTTCAACCAACCGCAATCCGCGCCACGCGATCGCCGATGCATCGCCGTCAGTGCGCAGCGTGTACGCGGGCAATTCGCATTGCAGTCGGCTTCCTTCGCGCTGGAGCGCGATCTGCTCGCTCGTCCGTGCGGGCGTGGTGCGATTCCATCGCCAAAATCCGGGATCGGGTTCGCGACGAACATGCAGCAACGCCAACTCCGATGGCTGTGCGGCCGGATAATCCGACAGGCGCGACGGCTCAACTGATTCATCGCCTCTCATCAAGGCCGCCGCCGGCCGAAGGCCCGCACATTGCGAGGCATCCCACGGCCGGTTTCCGTACAGAGCTTCGAAGCGGTGTCGCCTCAGCAATGTCAACAGCCTTTCGACTTCCTCGTGCACGTTCTGCGTGTGTGAAACGACCAAGGCGGCTCGCGAACTTTCGCCTTCGACGCTGCCGGGCCCGCCGACACTGTCCCAGGAATCTGACTCAATTGCCGTGGTGATGAGTTGTATGATGGTTTCGAGATCGGCTGGACTCGCGTCTTCGACAGTCGCCGTTGGAATGGTGGCCGGACGGCCGCCCGATTTCTTGCTGATCGCAGGCGGAACCTTCCGCAGACGCTCAAGAAGTTCCTCCACTTGCTCATGCACTTCGCGAGTCTGATCGACCACGATGTCCAGGCTGTACGGAAAGAACTCGATGGCACCCGGTCCGCCCACCGCATCCCACGAGTCGGGCGCGACCGTGCTGCTGACGATTTCGATGATCGAGTCGACGTCGGCCTCATATCGCTCTTCCGCCAGCATCGGATTGGTGCCCGAGGCGACGATCGTACTGTCCGCAGGCGCGGCCTGATCTGAAACACCATCGGAAGGTTGTGCGACATCATCACCGCTCCACATTCCCGCGGCTGCGCGACTCGCTTCGCTTCCGCTCGATCTCGCTGCACCTCCAAAGGGACCGGCACCCATCCCGAAGCCGAATCCGCCCATGCCCCCCATCCCAGACATTCCGCCGAAACCGCCCCCCATCCCGCCGCCGGCACCGCCCATGCCCCAACCGTAATTCGGCATTTCCCAGAGCCGATCCGCGGGGTATTCAAACAGCAGACCGCGTCCCGAATACAGCCGGAATTCCAGCGCGGATTCCGACTTCTCGGGCGTCGTAATGACCAGCGCGTCGTCGTCGGTCAGGTATGTCAGCCCCATGTCATTCAGGATCCACTCCAGCGCCTTCCCTACGGGCACGTCATGGATTGAAAGGGTCATAGGCGTCACGTCGGCAATTCCCAAATCCGCCAGCGACTTGTGATCCAGCAGTACTGCCGCATGCAGAGACGTAGCAAGTTGCTCCACAACTTTTTCAAGCGGAGTTTCGTGGACCTCTAGTGACAGCGGTTGTTTCAGTCGGGACTTCCATTCCCGCTGCAAACGCTCCTGCCGGTCCAGTATGGGATTCATCAACATCCAGAGTGGAGTGACGCGATCCGTAAAGATCAGGTCCGCGACGGGATACACATCGGTGATCATTCGACTCTCTGCGACCTCGGGAGTCGTGATCAGAATCCGGTCCTTTTCGTCGATCAGCACCAGCCCCAACTGCCTCAGTATCTGTCGCACTCCGCTCTTCAGCGATATTCGGCCTGAACTGTGCCGGACAGGCACCGGCTTTTCTTTATCTTTGCCCCCGAACGGTTCCGGATAGCGGGGTGATTTCCACTCTCCGTTTTCATATCGCTGGGTCTCCTCGATTCCCATGTCAGCCAGCGCCTTGCGATCCAACTGCACATCGGTTCCGATCAACTCCGAGAGTTGCCGAGCAAACCCATCCAGTGTCTTGCCCTGAGCAAGCCGGGAAAACTCGATCTCCCGCAGAAGTTGCTCCGCGTGCGGATGGCGGCGCGAGAATTCAGGATCGGCGAGGAACGCGGATCCCAGCAGCGACGCAACGCTTGCCTGAAGATCCGCCGATGCCAGCGGTGAAGTCGGGTCGAGAAAACCGCGGCGCCTTTCACGTTGCTCGTCGGCAATCCGCGATTTCACGCCTTCGATGGTTTCACGTCGCAACGCCTGAAAGTCGCCGGACTTTGCCGCTTGCGACGAGTGAGCGAGCGAGCGCAAGAGTTGCTGAGCCCGTTCGAAATCCCGCGCCGACAACGCCTCTTTCACCGTTCGTAACGAGTCCGAAAACCTGCTGTCCGATAACTCCGTCGTTGGAGTCGGCCTGACCTGTTCGATCCATTTCGGCGGAAGAGGCGAGTCGGGACGCGCTTCCGCCGGCTTCCAATAACGTCGGCGATAACTGCGGGCCAAACCCCACTGCTTGTATTGCTCTTCACTCTCCAACACGAGAAAGGCCGTGTGCGGCGAGAGCAGACTCCACTCCTGCGACAGAGCGATAGACGCGGTGCGAACCGCCTCTTGCTGCTGGTCCGCGCGCCGCAACCGGTCCAATCGCTGCTGCGCCCACAGTCGGCCTACGAACACGTCGTCATCCCGGCGAGTCACCGGAAAAGTCCAATCTCGGGTCGAAGTGCGATCTCCAACCTGCAGCTTCAAATGGAGCTTCAGTTCGCGGGTCTCGGGCGCTCGCCCGTATATGTACATCGGTTCGCCGGGCACCCAGCCGCTTGAAAAAAACAGATCATCCTCGCTCGCGCCGTCCACCGCCGCACTCAACACCCGCTGCGGCGACACAAGTCCGCCCTTCAGCCAACCCGACAAAGAACGCGTCGCGCGCAAATCGCGGGCCAGGTCGAACCACAATCCGGAACTGGCTGCGACCAGCGACCGAAGGTAGTCCGTTTTCAAGTTTATATCCTCGGTTTCGATCACCACCAGCGAGGCACCGCACGCTTCAAACCACGGGCACGCTGCTTGATTCGCCGCTGGCTTCGCAATCGGAATCGAATCGTCCGCTCCGTCGCCCACATAAATCAAGAGCCTTCGCCGCCCGCCGGCCGTGCCGTCAAACTCTTTAACGGCCTGGCGAAGACACGCGTCCAAGTCCGATTTACCCAGGCTGAATTCCTGGTCAATGCCATGCGCATCCTTTGCTTCGTTTGCACTCAACCATCCGGCATGCAACGGTCGCACGGAAACGTCGGCACATACGATCCGCACCCGGTCGTTCGGACGAAGACTTTCGAAGACCTGCTGCACGGCCCGACGTACGGCGTTCAGATCCCTGATGCTCGACGACGTATCCGCCAATACGAGCACGTCGGCCGGCGCTGCCGCTTGTTTTGAAGTCTCCGCGGAAGGCACCTCTGCCAGGAAATAGGTTGCAGTCCTCCGAGCCCATGGATCCGCTGGCGAGTTCTCGCCACCGGCGGATGCTGCGTTTGATACGCTCGGAGGCGGATCGGCCACGTAAGTACGCAAGGACGCCTTCCGATCGACTCGCTCTGCGAAAGTTATCACAAGGTCGCTTGCGGGCCTGTAATCCTGCTGCATCAGTTCGAACGCAACGCTGCCGTTTGGCTGCGACCGGAACTTCAGATCTTTGTGGGATGCGCACGCAACGGATCCCTGGTCGGCTTGGTCGCCGATCACGCCGCTGATACGAAAGTCCCAGATCGGAGTCTGGTCGGACAACAGCGGCAGGCGAAACTGATACTGACCGGCGAGACGCTCCAGCGGCAGCGTGAAGTCCAGCAGGATTCGTTTCTCGTCGAATGCAGGTATCGGGAACACCCGCATCTTGAACAGGTTGTCGCCCAGCTGTTCCAGGATCGCCGGATCTCGCCGACGCGACACGATCGTCTCGTAGATGTCCGAAGCGCGTTTGCGCTCGACCAGTTCGCCCTCGATCAACTGCTCGCGCGAAACGTACATCGCAAAACGACTGACCGATGCACCGAGCGGCAGATTGAAGACGAACTCGCCTCCCTGCTGCTGACTGAAAGGGTTGTAGAACGACTGGTCGATCTGAACCAGCGCCACGGGGGGCTTAAGCACGGCATGCACGTGGTATCGAGCCACGTTCAAGCGCACGGTTGAGTTGCTCTGTGTATCCTGGATCAGCAGTTGCCCGATACCGGCCGGCGGGGAAGGGGGCCCCGATTCGCCCGCCGCCGCCTGAGCACCAAGAATCAACGCCGCAACAAGACAGGGGTGCAGTGCAGCCATGAATGCCATCCTCATCGCAACCGCGGATCCGACGCGCCGTCGAACTCGACGTTCGCCCAGGCTCCGCTCTGCGTCAATCTGGCCTTGCCCCGCACCCGACTCCGAGACTTTCACGATCGGAGCAGGCGTCTGCTTTATTATGTCGTGCAACGCTGCTGAGAATCAATCCTGCAATCTGTTGATCCGTCTCCCTGGCGAGGAGGCCACGGATGCGCACGGATAATCGTGGCGAGTTCAATGTCAGAAAATGTCGGACCTCAACTTCACCCGCACTCCGCGGTTCCATGCCGCCGAACGTCGGTCCTTTACTTCACCCTCCCGCAAGCGGGCGGGTGAAGGTGTCGGACAGTTTATCGTTTCGGTTTCGTATTGCTTTGCCTCGCCCCTGAGCCTGTCGCTTCGCGACGCCGAAACTCGTACGCCAGATTCAGTTCCCGAGCGATGTAACGTGCGACGGCGTCGACATTCTCTTCCACTTCCTTGTCAGAGAATCGTATGACTTTCCAACCCAACGACTCCAGGTGCCGTTGCCGCCCCACATCGTTCTCTGCAATGACGTCGTGATAGCCCCCATCGACTTCCACAACCAACATCTCTTGCTGGCACGCAAAGTCCACGATCCAAGGTCCGATCCGGTGCTGGCGACGAAACTTCAGACCGCACAGTTGTCTCGCTCTCAGGACACCCCACAGCAAACCTTCGGAAACAGTTTGTGTCTTACGCAACGCCCTCGCTCGCTCACTGGCTTCCAGGTTTCGTCCGTCTTCCACAATTGGGGATTCCAACATGCTGTAGATCGTGTCATGGAGACTCAGACACTGCTGCGAAGCGACTGAGACTGAACACTTCGTGGCGCGATGCATGCAGGAACGCCTGGATCCTCACGCCGCAGTTCAGTGAACACATATGTTATAGCGTACCTTCACCCTCCCGCCGGAGGTCGTGCGGTTTAGAAGTGGCTGTACCGTCGTGATTTATGCTTCACTCTCCCTGTGGGAGAGTCGGGCCGAAGGCCCGGAGAGGGCTACTTGTCCGCTAGTCGTAGAATTCACGACTGGTTCGGAAGACCCTCCCCGTCAACTCGCTATCGCTCGTTTCCGACCCTCCCGCAAGCGGGCGGGTGAAGGTGAACCGCAGCCGGCAAGCGGGACGGTAAACAGGTACGCCAAGCCGTTGCAGCAATGTCACAACTTGCTACTCAATCGGCCCTGGCCTTGCGATAACGGGAGCGGAGCGAATAAGCGGCCGGACGGACAGCCAGTCGACGCCTTGGAATACCGGGTCGGGCATGGCGCGCACTTCCTCTTCGCCGAGGTACGGGCACATGGCATCGACCCAGACCATCAGACGCTGCAGATTCACCGGATCGACGCGGACGTCATAGTGCTTGCCATTGGAGCAAAGCTCAATCAGACGGCTCTTGTACGACAGCGCGGTCATCGGCGCCGGTGTCTTGTATGCTGCCGGGTCCGTCGTGGCGTATGCCTCGACCATCAGCATCCCGGCGATGCCCCAACCCGGCGGAGTCTTTTCCGGCTTCTGGTACGGCGCGCCCCAGGTTGGCTTGCCCGTCAGCGTCACGTAGGGTTCGTCAAACATGAGGAACCCGGGGCGGCGCGTAAGGTCCAGATCCTTCTTCGCCTCGCCGTCGCCCTGATGGCACTTGCCGCAGTACTGGTCCAATACAGGCTGCACGTACCGATCGTAGCTCACCGTCAGGTCCGACCATGGCGGCGGCGTGATCGCCTTCGGCGATTTCGTCAGGGCAATCGCATTCTTCGCATACGGCTCGGGCGACCGACTGTGGCTTTCGTGACAGCCCAGGCAGCCGCGTGTCTCGCCGGGCATCACGCCGGTAAAGCTGCGCATCGTGTGCAGTGCCCGATGCTGGTCGTCGAGCAACTGGAAATGCAGCGCCATGCCCGGCGGGGCATAGAACGACACAGACCCATCGGACTCGATCGGCACCGTGCCGAGGATTCGCTTTACGCCCTCGGATTGAACAATCGAAACCACCGGCCCCGTGGAAATGTAGGGCCGCTTATGCCAATACGTATAGGTCTTCGGGTCGATGTTCATCACCCGCAGGAAACTCGCCTTGCCGTTAAGTTCAGTCGGCGCGCCTTCGTAGACATTGGCGCTGAAGATCACGCCCTGCTGGGGAGTCAGTTTCTGTTCGCGCGTAGGCCACGCAACTCGATCGGGAATCAACGGCGGCCGCACGCGAGCCCGGACCGGAATCGCGTGGAAGATATTGTGGACGCCTTCATACACCAGTTCGCGATTGCCGTCGGTATCCATGAGGTACAGCACGAACTTGCCGTTCCGGCTGGCTGATACCAGGAAGTCCCGTTCGCTCAGCGGATAGGGCGAATAGTACCCGCTGTAATTGCCGCTGCGGTGGTAGCGCGATGATTCAACCGGATCCACCGGCCCGTTTCCGCACTCCGGCCACTCGACATCTGCCGTGACCTTCCGCAGACCTTCGGGGAAATTCAGTCCTTCGTTCGGATCGATTATGCCCACTGAACCGCTGAACCAGTTGTGGTGCGCGCTGCCCGTGAACATCACGCGCTGGCTGTTCGGAATGCTGCGGGCATCCTTGAGCAGGTCGGGCCACACACTCTGGTTGCCCCAGAATGTGGTTTCCTGCGTGCCGTCGGGATTCATCGTCCAGAGCTTCTGGGCCCGCCACAGCGGCTTGTCCGTGTATTCCCACCGCGTGAAGATCAACCGTCCATCGTTCATTACCGACGGCAGGTAATCCGGTTCGTTATTGCGCGAGATGAAGTACATCGACTTGCCGGTCCGGTCGCAGCGAGCCAGCACAAACGCATTGGTCGGGGGCATGCAACGAACGTACGTGTGGCCGCGCGTCGTTGAGAAAACGATGTGCTGCTCGTCCGGCAGATAGACCGGATCGAAATCGTCATACGGACCATCCGTCAACTGCGTCAACCCGCTGCCGTCCAGCGAGATCTCGTATAAATGAAACGACTTCTCGTTGTGCGGCTAGTAACAGAACACCGACTTGGTCCCGTCCCACGAGACATCGGGCCGCCAGAACGATCCGTGCAGCGGCGCCTGCGGCATCAACTGCGTCAACTTGCCCGACGGACTCAGGCCCTGCAGCACGAGCAACCGCGCTCCGGGCACCGCCATGTAGCCGAGCCGATGCCGCGTCTCGTGCTGCCATTCGGAACCTTGCGGGTAGGGCATGTCCACCATCAGCAGCCGGTCGAAATCGACAACCGGATTGCGGAACACAATCCGCCGCTTCAACTCTCGGACCTGGAAATAGAGCGACGCATCCGCCGCCTTGACCAGACTCGCTTGCTGCTGCAACCCGTCGAGCTGCGCGAGTTCCGCGGCGAGATCGACTCCGGACGACTGCGCGATGCGTTCGGCCAGTTCGCGAGTCCAGCGAATCTCGTTGAGAATCCGCTCGGGGTTCGGGTTCTGGTCGGCCTGGTGCAACCAGTCGCGTTCGAGCGCCGCGCGAGCTTCCTCGGCGCTCAGGGCTTTTGTCACCGGAGTCTCCGGTTTGACGTACGGGGCGACCGGTTCCGAAACGACCGGCCGGAACTGAACGCCCGGCGCGGCGGCCAGCAGGAGCTTGATCCACTCGGCTGAAAACTTCGCCGCATCCCCCTGACTGACGAGTTCGTCGTACCGTTTCTTGACCGCTTCGGCGGCTTCCCATTTCTTCTTGTCGTCGGGAGTCAGTTTGGCTCGCTGCGAATCAGTCAGCGGGCAGTATTCGAACATCAGATCGACTACGCGCCCGACGTGCCGCTGATGGAACTCATTGTTGGCGCTGGAAAAATACTCGATCGGAGTCGTTCCCGTCGCTTCGACGAATTGCTGATATTCGGATTCAAAACGCGATTTCAGCCGTGCCAGGATCGCCGGCGACACATCGCGGTCCAACCGCGTGCCGGTTTCGACGGTGCGGCGGCGAATCTCGGCCAGCGTGTCGGCAAACGATTCCTTCTCGCAGTAGATCTCGCTGATCTTCTTTTCCATTTCCGCAGAGAGTCGCGCGATCGCCTGAATTCCCTGCTGATTCAGCTGAGCGATCTGCTCGGCGCTCAGTGCCTCGCGGTAGATCCGCAGGTCATCGAGGCTTCCTTGAAAAAACTCGCCGTCTCCGCTGCTCGAACCGATAAAGGCCACTTGATCGTTCTGAACCTGGAGTTTGCCCGCGCGCTCCAGCGAACCTACTTCGCGCCCGTCGAGATAGACTCGCATGAAGCGGCCGTCGTAGGTGCCGGCGCAGTGATGCCATTGGCCATCAACGACTTGAGCCGGCTTGATCTCGGCATCGCACTCGAGGTAACCGTCGATGTTTAAGCCGAGCGACAGGATCGTGCCGTCGCCCTGGAAGGAGAACAACACCCGGCAGGGACATTCTTGCCGGAAGATCTCGCGATAGCCGCTGAGTTCGATCGGCCGAACCCACGTCGAAAAACTGATCTGCGACAGTTCGGTAAGCGCCGGGCCGATATTGACGGACAGCCGAGGTTTGCCGGTCAGGTCGATCGCCCCACCGTGGACTCCGCGGATGTGGGCGATATCGATATCCGACTGGGCATTGAGCGACGGATTCCACTCGAGCGTCCCCTTTCCGCTGCGGCAGAGAAACTCTCTGCGGGTCGGCTCGTCAAAATTCCAGTAAGCCAGCAGCGGCCGATCCAATTGCGGCGCATCGCCTTCACGCACGATGGGTTCCTGAGCAACCGAGATCCCCTGAAGCAGGGCGAGAGCGCTGAGCCACATCCCGAGCATCAGCCTGTTCTGTTTCACTCGCATTGTATTTCCTCCCGCCGTTTGTCGATTACTCAACTCGGCCATTCGGTTTCCTGTCAAAGTCGTTTTTTCGTTCTGACTTCCGAAGGTGTTTAATAATTCACTCTCCCCTTGCGGAGAGTCGGCCCG
>CAIPEB010000511.1 GCA_903863885.1 uncultured Planctomycetaceae bacterium
GTCTCGTTGAGTCCGGTGTTTTTTTTAGTTCTGCAAATGGACCTGAGCTGCGTGCTTCGTTCTTGAAATGTCGTGCCTCGGAGTCAGCAAATTTCTGTCTCTTCTGTGTGCCACTGGCTCTGCCAGTGAAATAGGGCATTATGCGCGAGAGTGCTGACAGCATGCCTGCCGGCTTACTGTTGCACTGGGTGCTTCAGGCCATTGGCAAGGCGTGTTTCCACTGGCACAGCCAGTGCCACACAATTGGCAGTAGGTGCTGTGTCTTGTCATGGCCAGTGCCGAGCATTTGCGCATTTGTCCGTGGCCATCCGTGGCCTCTTCGTTCTCCATGAAGCACTTCGCTATTTCAGCGGCGAGTAATCCGTCGCCTTCAGGAATTCGGATTTCACTCCGTCCTGGACCGTGAGCGACCCGCCCGCTTTGTCTTCGGAGGCCTTCTTTGCTGCTACCCAGGCGGGATCCTGCCGGAACTTGTCGAACGAGGCCTTCGCGGCGTCCGCGCTCTTGTGGGCCAGCATGTAGACCAGCGTGTTGCCGGCACCGGTCTGGCCGTCGATCGGAGTGAGGTACACCAGATTGGTCATGCCGTGCTTCTCGAACAGTTTGAGCGTGTGGTCGCGGAAGCGTGCGAGCAGGTTCTCGAGTTTTCCGGGCGAGGCCGTGTAGGTGCGCAGCTCAAACGCCCTTTCTCCGGGAGCACCCGGCGCGATGCTGGGCGAAAAATCGGTGGATTTCAGCTGCACGGACTCGATCTTCGTCACCAGCGGACCGTTCGCTTCGGTCTTGGCTTTGACTTCCTTCCATTGCGGGTCTTCACCGAATTCCTTCCAGGATTTCTCGCGGGCTTCGCGGCTGGGGAACGAGATCAGGTAGACGAGCTTGTTGTCCTTGTTGTCGACCGGAACCCAGTACCCGATGTTCGTGATCCCGTGCTTCTCGAACAGCTTCAGCGTGTGATTGCGGAACCTCGCGTGCAGATCGTCCAGGCGTCCCGCCGGCGCATAATACGTTCGCAGTTCGTACACAGTGGACTCCTTGGTATCCGCGGCCCAGACGCTGAGGCTGCTCAGCCATAACGTGACCGCCAGAAGGCTCATCTTCTTGATCATGGTGTTGCTCTCCCTCGGGTTTTCCGCATCAAAAGACGTTGTTACAGAACGATACAGCTTCCGCCACGATGATAACGCCGCGGGGCGAGTTGTCCAACTCTCGGCGCAAAGGGTTGTTACTTGAGCAGGCGAGCTTCCGCCCAGTCCGCGTGATCCGCGCCGAAATTGCCCATGTCATCGACGATCAGCTCAAGTGACTTGGCCCCTGAGACATCCACGTCAACAAAGACAGGTGCCTTGTCTCGCGTCATCAATTCCGATTGCCACTTGGATACGCCATCCAGGCGGACTTCGAATCTGATGGTGGGCGAAGTGTTCGAGTCGGCTCCGGCCCAACTC
This sequence comes from uncultured Planctomycetaceae bacterium, assembly GCA_903863885.1. GTDB lineage: Bacteria > Planctomycetota > Planctomycetia > Pirellulales > Pirellulaceae > CAIPEB01. Next base: position 1,449 of record CAIPEB010000511.1, read on the forward strand.
TGGAATCGTCGGAACTGGCCGTCGAGCGAGTACCGGATGTGCGACGGGGCATGCGTGCCCAGTCCCCTGAGGAACCGGCGTCCAGCGATCGTCATCGGCTTTTCCCAGACGCTGCGGTTTTTCTGCAGAGTTCCCCAGCCTTGCTTGACGGTTACGGGGTCGATCGCATCGAGAAAAACCCCTTGGATTCGATCGACCGGCCGAGTCATCGGGTCTTTGCCGGCCGGTGCCGTCGCCACATCCTGCGGTTCCATGAGCAGTACGCCATCCAGCGGAATCGTCTCCGGCTGTGGCAGACCGTTTTCCTCAATCTGCGGGCTTCCTGGCTTGTAAGCGCGAAGCCACGCAGAGATCTTCTGGACGTCGGCCGTGACATATTGCTCGATGACGACCGCGTGTTCGCCCTTGGAAATGGGCACGCGAAGGAAGGTCCAGTGTTCCGGCGCCTGGAGAACCGTTGCGCTCCAGCCGGCCGCCGAACTGATTGTCTCCGCTTCGGCGTCTTTGTTGTCCAGCTTGACCGTTCCGATCGGTACGCCGGGCGATGTCTTGCCTTCATAAAGGACCAGTAGTTCCGCGCTCGGCGCCGCGACGCGAATGTCAGCCTTCAGGGCGAATCGAACGGCTGCGTCGGCATCTCCCACACGCGACGTCCAGTCCGGACCGAGTGCCGCCCCGCCCGGCGTGAATTGAATTCGCTCCAACCGGTGTTCGCACCGAGGAGCCTCGAGCGTCGGCCCGGTCGGTGGACTCGGCACAGCGGCAGACGGTTCGTCTCCGAGAGAGATCACGACCGTTTCATAGGGGTTCAGTTGGACCTTCAGCGTGTCGTTGAAGCTCAGGCCCTTAGCGCAACTTTGATGCTCGGGATACAGCCGAACGGCGGTCGCGTTTGAGAGTTCACGGGTGAACCCGAGTTGGCGGCTCAGCATGATCGAATAGCTTTGCGGCGCAACCCAGGGATTTCGCACGGCAATGAGTGCCTTATTTCCCTTGACGTGAGCATAGCCGTACGGTTCGCGCGGCATCGTTCCCGCATCGGTAAGATGTGGCAGGCTGCCGGTCTGCCATGACGGCGGCAGCAACGGCCGTGTGTTGGATAGCAGGTCCGCATTCTGCCGGGCCCAACGAAGGAGTGCAGCCAGCGATTTCCAGCGCGCGTCGTCCATGTACTTGGGATTTACATACAACGGAAGGAACATGTGGCCGCGCATGACAACCATCACGGCGTCGTTGAGCAGCGGATCGTTCGTCTGGTGGATAATGCCAAGCACTTCTTGTCCAACCGTTGGAACCGGAAGCAACTGGGCGCCCTGGAGGTTGAAGAAATCCCGTGCCGTCGTTCCGCTTTCGCGATAGACAGGGCAGGGGACTCGACCGACCGGCGAATCATCGCCGAACGTGCCGATTACCGAATTAACGTGGAACAGCCACCACGGGCTCGGGTTGTAACCGAAACAGGTAGATTCCGCCCAGAGTTGCGGGTTCGCCTGCCGAGCGGCGGCCACTGCTTCAATCAGGCCTTCCGCGATTGCCTCCGATGACTCGGCCCCCGGCTCATGTCCGTGGTCCTTCTCGGTGCATTCCAGGTTGATGCCGTCGAGCTTGATGTGGCTGACACCGAACTTCGCCGCCATTTCGACGAGCGTCTCCCGAAACTTCGCGGAGTAACGTTTTCCGCCGAGGCAGAGCAGTCGCTGGGACTGGCCGTCCGCGCGCCGGATTGTGGTTGCCTCGAAGCCCTGGGACAGGGCCCAGTCGTTATCGAGGGCCTGCGGGTAGTAGCTGCTCGGGCTGATCCACAGACCCAATCGCGAGTTCATTTTCGCGGCTGCTTCCTGAAGCGGCTTGAATCCGTCGGGGAACTGCTGGGCATCGATGCCCCACAGGGTCTTAGGATTCGACCAGCCCATGTCGATGCAGAACGTGTCGAAGGCAACTCCGTGCGCCTTGTACAGCCCGTCCTCAAACCTCTTCATCAGGCCCACGATATCGGTTTCGCGATACGGGACGGGTGATGTCCACCAACTGTTGTAGTTGACGTGAAAACCGTCCGGCTTGGGGCGGTTCAATTGGATGTACTCCTGGAAGCGGGCCAGTTCCTCGCCAGCCGCGGCCATACCGCGAATCGCCGTGCGTGTCTGGTACCACTCGCCCGGTCGCAGCTTCCTGCCCGGACGATGGGAGAGCAGCACGGCCCCGTCGGCGCAACGCGTCGCCGACACAGGGAACTCGATTCCCATGAACTGGCCGGTTACGAAAAACGGATGGCTCTGCGGGCCTTCGGCCAGAACGTATCGGTTGGACGCCTCGCCCGTGCCGTGCGTCCATGCCTCCTGCCCCTGCAGGTCAACGCGGTCGAGCACGACCTCCTGAAGCAGCGGCGCAGCGGTTCCGTCGGCCGTACGCATGCGAGACCACCTGCGCAGCACGGACTCGCGAGCCGACCACTGCAGATACGACATGATTTCCAGATGGGTCGATGCGTCGAGTGGAATATCCGGATAACTGATCTCCCATGTGTTCTCACCGGACGACTTGGCCGTGCCGCCAATCGCTGCGACGCCTGCGATCTGACGGCCGTCGACGGTCAGCACCGGAGACTGCAGGGAAACCGTCATCACCTGGCCGTCGTTCTTGACCTGCAGCTGGCCCGCTTGAAACTCGAACGATGGCTGAGCGGCGGCCGCCGCCGTGCCTGCCGCCAGTACGATCATGATTGCCAAAGCCCAAGGCCGAAGCCGAATATCCGGTGGATTCATGGTTGTCTCATTGAATCAGGAGTACTTGGAGCGGAAGAGGCCACGGATTTGCACGGATGAAACACGGATCAAGGCACTCTTCGGCATCCGGCACGTGGCCCGGTCAATTGCGTCACTATACAGCGCGAGACGCGGGTGCTGCACCATCGAGCCGCCGCGGGCCGGCTGCGCGGCAACGGGGCTTGGCTCGCCACGTTGCAATGAGCTAACGTATCTCGACGGGATTCAGAGACCGGACGCCGGGTACCGGTGGGTCGACCGCGGACGGATTTTGGTTTTGCTCCAAACTCGAGACTGTTTCGCACGGAGGAATCGATGGACGGCGAGGCATTCAAGTGTTTTGATCCTGAGCGGGCGGTCTCGCAGGTCGCAGAGACGCTCGGCATCAATCGGAATTCGGTCCGCGCAACCGTCGAGTTGCTCGACGCCGGAAACACGATTCCTTTCATTGCGAGGTATCGGAAGGAAGCGACGCAGAGTCTGAGCGAACAGGCACTGCGGGATATCGACTCGCTGATGGCCAAGGCCCGCGAACTGGGGCAGCGGAAGGAGACAATCCTCAAGACGATTCAGCAGCAGGAGAAGCTGACCGATGCCTTGCGCCGGCAGATCGAGAATTGCCAGGATCTCAAACAACTGGAAGAGATCTACCTCCCGTATCGGCCAAAACGCCGCACCCGCGCGACTGCGGCGCGAGAACGGGGGCTCGAACCGCTTGCCGAAATCCTGCTCCGCCAGGAGACGCTTCACCAGTCGCGGCGAGCTGTGCTGCAACCCTACGTATCGGCTGAGCTGGGCGTGCCGGACGAAGAGTCGGCCCTTGCCGGGGCGTGCGATATCGTTGCCGAAACGTGGGCCGACAACGCATCGGTGCGGCATGTCCTGCTGGAACACGCGTCGGAAGCCGGCTACGTGTATTCGCGGGTGAAACGCGGCAAGGACGAACCGGCGAGCAAGTTCGAGATGTACTTCGAACACCAGGAGTTGTGCAAGAATGTCCCGTCGCACCGTTTTCTCGCAATGCGGCGCGGCGAGACAGAGGGCGTTCTTCGCGTCGGAATCCAGATCGATAGCGAAGCCATGCTGCGACGGCTCAAGTCGCGGTTGCTTCAGAATCCGCGATTCGAGTTCCATTCCGACCTGTTGAAGACGGTGGACGACTGTTTTGAGCGACTGCTGTTTCCGGCGATTGAATCGACCGTTTTGCAGGAGTTGAGGGAACGAGCCGAATCCGAAGCGATCGCCGTGTTCGCGAGAAATCTGCGAGAGTTGCTGCTGGCCGCGCCGGCGGGCGCACATTCGACGATCGGCATCGATCCGGGCTTTCGGACGGGCTGCAAGATTGCCGTCGTCGACGGCACGGGGAAGTTTCTTCACAACACCACGATTTACCCGACCCCTCCGCGCAGCGATTTCGAGTCCTCGGCCGCCGTGCTTCGCGAGCTTATTGCGAAGTTTCAGGTCAGGTTCATCGCGATCGGCAACGGGACCGCGTCGCGGGAAACGGACGCTTTCGTAACCAGGGTGCTTCGCGATGCAAAACTCGATGTCACCCGGGTCGTGGTCAGCGAATCCGGAGCATCGGTCTATTCGGCGAGCGAACTCGCGGCCCGCGAGCATCCCGATCTGGACGTGACCGTCCGCGGGGCGCTGAGCATCGCCCGGCGTTTGCAGGATCCGCTGGCCGAGTTAGTGAAGATCGATCCGAAAGCCATCGGGGTCGGCCAGTACCAGCACGACGTAAACCAGACGGACCTGCGGAAATCGCTCGACGCCGAGGTCGAGTCGTGCGTGAATCTTGTCGGTGTCGATGTGAACATGGCGAGTGCCCCGCTCCTGTCGTACGTATCCGGCATCGGGCCGAAACTGGCCGAACGGATCGTTGCGTATCGCGATGAACACGGCAGGTTCGAGAGTCGGAAGCAGCTTCGCGACGTGCCGAAACTCGGGGCAAACGCGTTTGAGCAATCGGCCGGTTTTCTCAGGATCCGGGACGCGGTTCAGCCGCTGGACAATTCCGCGGTCCATCCCGAGCGATATCAACTTGTGCAGAGAATGGCAGCGGACTTGAAAGTTACGACGAAGGAACTTGTCGGCAACGCAAGTCTGGCTGCGAAACTGAACGCGAAGGACTATGTAAGTGATGCCGTCGGGCTGCCGACCATTCAGGACATCCTCGCTGAGTTGGCCAAGCCAGGCCGGGACCCGCGCAGCGAGTTTCGCGCGGCCCGTTTCACGGAGGGCGTGAGTGAACTGAAAGATCTGCGCAAGGGCATGATGCTCGAGGGATGCGTTACCAACGTCACGAAATTCGGCGCGTTCGTCGATATCGGCGTTCACCAGGACGGTCTCGTCCACATATCCGAATTGTCAAATACGTTCGTGAAAGACCCGAGTGAAGTTGTCTCGGTTGGAGACGTTGTTCGCGTCAAGGTCCTGGACGTCGATCTGGATCGCAAGCGAATATCGCTGTCTCGCAAACAGGCGTCCGCTTCGTGAGCAGCCGTCGGGGATACTCAAGGCCGCGCGGTGTCAGCGATCGATGGCATTTGCCGTGGGAGGTCGAACGATGCGAATCACAATGCTCGCAGTGACACTCTGGTCCGTCCAGTTCCTCGCAGCGGTTGCGGCGGAGGAGCAGAACCTCGTGGCGAACGGTTCGTTCGAGGCAAGCCAGCGCAAGGCCGGCGTGCCGGACGAATGGTCCACGTCGGGCAACTCGTCGATCAGGCAGCAACTGGTATCCGACACCGGGCGCGACGGCCGAATGTGCGCGAAACTCGAGTGTTCTCACTTCGTGCCGGGCGGCGCGGATTTCCACGTGATGATCTGCCAAGTCGGCAAGGTCAGCGTGGAACAGGGGAGGTGGTATCGCCTTTCGCTCTGGGCAAAGGCCCGCGATCTCGAAGAGGGATCCGTCGAGGTGGCGCTGTCCAACATGAACGGCTGGCAGAACGGTGGACTGTCCGACGCGTTTCTTCCGCGGGGGGAGTGGGAGCGGTTTGAGTTTGTGTTTCGGGCCAAGTCTGATGTGCCGGCCGAAAGCAGCCGGCTGCAATTCTGGTTCAAGAGCACGGGCACGCTTTGGCTCGATGATGTCACGCTTGTCGAAACTCGAGAAGGCCAACGCTGGCTTCCCGAGATCTCTGCCGAGGGGGTAAAGAACCTCGTTCCGAACAGCAGTTTCGAGTGCGGCAGCGCCAACTGGGGGAGCTTTACCTGGGGTTTGGGCGGGTGGGCGGGCAATCTGTATCGACTCGAAGGAACTCAGGTGGATGCCACCGCCGAGCACGGGAAGAACAGCCTGCTGATTTCGCTGGACGAAACGTCGCTGCCGGTCTATTGGTTCGATTACTACGAGCCCGTGAAGCAGCCTGTGCGCCGCGTTCTTGCTGCGAATCGAGGCTGGTTTTCCGTTCGGCCCGGAGAGAAATACACCTTGTCGGCTTTTCTCAAGTCCGATGCTCCGGGCGCGGCTGCCGAATTGGCGGTGAACGAAGCGCCGAGCCGGTTGCAGCACAAGCAGGTCCGTGTCGGGACCGATTGGCAGCGATACGAATTCAGCTTTTCTCCGTCGCAGTCCTACGCCTTTGTCGCTGTCGGGCTTGATCTGGAGGCTTCGCATCGCAGCGCTGCAAAACTCTGGATCGATGCAGTTCAATTCGAGCGAGGGGATAGAGCCACGACCTATGAACCGCGCGTTGATGTGGAGTCGTTCGTGGAATCGGACGCGGCCGGGAACATATTCACGAACGTGGCCGCCGGCGCTGTGTTTCGCATACGCGGTTTCAACAACGGGGCGGTCGCCCGTTCGGTGCAAGGGCAGCTCAAACTGACGGATTTCTTCGATGCGCCGGTGTTCAAGAAAGACGTCGAGTTGCAGTTGCCGGCCGGCTGCGGCGGAGAGGCAATCGTCGGCGGCGCTCGTGCAGGTCAGGCGGGCTACTATCGCGCCGACTGGCAGGTCGGCGACGCGAACCACTCGCTGCGCTGTTCCATCATCGAGCCAGCGGCACCCGATCTGGCCGACTCGCTCTTCGGATTCAATCATGCCTATCCGTGGGATTTTCTCGTCAGCCTGTCCCGCGATGCGGGCGTTGCATGGTGGCGCGACTGGTCCGCGAAGTGGCAGACGGTTGAACCGCAACGCGGCCGCTTTGACTTCAGCGTCCCCGACGAGCAGATCCGCCGCGTCTTGCGGCTGGACGGCAACGTCGAAGTGCTGCTGCCGTTCCCTTCCGCCGCCTGGTCAACGTCGGCCAGCGAAGATCAGGTTCGCAAGGCCGCTGGAAACGACAGTTACCTGAAAGCACGACTGCCCATGGCCTTTGCGCCGAAAGACCCTGCTGATTTCGGCAGATATGCCGCCGAGGTGGCGCGGCATTACCGGCAGGAAAGAGGGCGGGGGATCACGCACTTTCAGTTCCTTAATGAGCCGGTCTACACCGACTACGCCCTGCCCCGCAAGTTCGGCTACGGGCTGGCGGACTACTTGAAACTGCTGGAGATCGGATCGCGCGCCGTGAAGTCCGTTGATCCGCAGTGCGTGGTCGTCGGGGGAATCAGCGCGAATCTGCGGTCGGATATGACCCGCGATTTTGTCACGCACGGGGGGCTCCAGTGGGTCGATGTGGTGGATCTGCATCTCTACGACCCTCCGCGCCCCGTCGGCACGTTTGAAGAACCGTATCGGCAGTTTGCCGAGTTGCTCGAAAAGCACGGCGGCCCCAAACCGATCTGGATCAGCGAGTGGGGATGCTATGCGGATGACGATCCTCCCTGCATTCCGCAAACCGTGGGTGACGACACGATGAACCGCTGTCGCTGGCCGAGCGAGCGTGCCGCGACGGAGCACATCGTCAAATTCACCGCGTTGTCTTTTGCCAACGGAGTGCGCAAAATATTTTTCCACGCAGGCACCTGCGGTCCGATCAACGGACCGGATGCAGGAGGCGTGCTTTACGAGTACGGAGGAACACCGAGGAAGATGTACGCGGGAGTGTCGGCGATGACGAAACTTCTGGGAGTGCCCCGGAAAAGCCTGCAGACGCTGAACCGCGGGGGACTTCGGGTTTGTATTTTCCAGACAGGCGATCATGCTACGGCTGTTGTTTGGCAGGATGGCGGAACATCGCGAATGCTTCGGTTGTCCGGCGGAGTCGTACCGTTCGATATCATGGGAAACCGGATGTCCGCGTCGAGCGTGTCGTGCGGTGAATCGCCGATCTACCTCGTGGCTCCCGAGGCATCGCAGATTACCGCTTCGCTTTGATTTTCGGGCGGACGGGACGATACGTTGGTTAGAGCGAAATAATAGATTTGCCAATTCGTTCGTGTGCCACTGGCAATGCCAGTGTTTCGTGACAGAACCCAGGACGGAACTTTGTGAATTGGACGTGCGACAAGTCGAGTTAATGTCCGATGAACGCCCCGGAACACTGGCATAGCCAGTGGCACACTGCGGCTCATTGACAGCTAACGAGCAAGCCTCGCCACGGACGCGACGATACGTCAGGGTTTTGAATGCGGCCGCATGGGGGCGGTCGATCGATGAAGCAGTATCTCGAACATCTTCGACCGCTGATTCCGCTGTTGATGTTCGCGGTCGCAGCGTGGCTGCTCTTTCATGAAGTGAAACAGTACCACTTCGTGGACTTGATGAAGAGCGTATCCAGCATTCCGACCTGGCGGATTGCCGGATCCATCGCGCTTTCTGCCTTGGACTACGGCATTCTCGCGTTCTACGACGTGATTGCGGTCCGTTACCTTGCCTATCCGCTGGATACCCCGCGCGTGGCTTTGGCATCGTTCATCAGCTACGTATGCAGCCACAACTTCGGCAGCCTGCTTGGCGGCACCGGTGTTCGATACCGCATGTACTCGACGTTCGGACTGCCCGCGGTTGATATCGTCAAGATTGTCGCGCTGGTCAGTGTCACCTTCTGGCTGGGACTGGGAACGGTTGCCGGAGTTCTTTTTGTCTTTGCGCCCTTTCAGATTCCCGAACGGCTGCACATGCCGTTTGCCGACACACGCCTGCTCGGCTTGATACTTCTCGGCGTGTTGGCGACTTACTTCGTCTTGTGTGCCACGAGACGGGCTCCGATCCAGGTCCGCGGCTGGTCCATGCCCTTTCCCACCGTGCGATTGACGTTGAAGCAGGTCGGCATCGGAATGCTGGATATTCTGTCGGCAAGCGGCGTGCTTTACGTGCTGTTGTCCGGCGCGGCGGGCGTCAACTATTTCCACTTCGTCGCCATCTACACGCTCGCCATCGTGTCCGGTGTCATCTCGAACGTTCCCGGCGGATTGGGCGTGTTCGAGTTGACCATCCTGGTACTGCTTCCGTCCGGGAGTTCCCAACAGGTGCTCGCCGCGCTGCTGGTGTATCGGGTTACGTTCTATCTGCTTCCGCTGATCATCGCTGCGGTCTTGATGGGATTCAACGAGTTGATGCACCACCGGCATGTCTTATTGCGGATTGTCGCGGTGGCGAATCAGGTGGCGCCGATGCTGGTGCCGCGCCTGTTTGCGTTCGGTGCGTTTACGGCGGGAGCGATTCTGCTTTTTTCCGGAGCACTGCCGATCGGCACGGAACGGTTGCATTGGATCAGCCATGTCCTGCCGCTGGCCGTCTTCGAGATGTCTCACTTTTCGGCAAGTCTGCTCGGCGTCGCATTGTTGCCGGTGGCTCGCGGTTTGAACCGGAGACTGGATGCCGCGTACTGGACAGCGCTGGTGATGCTGGCCGCCGGAGTGATGCTCGTGCTGCTGCGCGGATTCGACTACGAAGAGGCGATTCTGCTGTTTGTGCTGTTGGTCGCCCTGATTCCGTGCCGCCGCCATTTCTATCGGCGCGGGTCGCTGCTGCGCCAACCGTTCGCTGCCGGTTGGGCCGCGGGGGCCGCGCTCGTGTTGGTGTGCGCGGTTTGGCTGGGGATTTTCGCGCACAAGCACGTCGAATATCACGACTACCTCTGGTGGCAAGTCGCGTTTCGAGCGGACACTCCCCGGTTCTTGCGAGCCAGTTTGGGGGCCGTCAGCGTGGCGCTGATTTTTGGAATCTGGAAGTTGCTCAGCGGCGCTACGCCGCGCCCGAGTCTGCCGACGGCGGGGGACCTCGAAACGGTCCGGGCAATCGCATCGTCGTCTCCCGACACGTACGCCCAACTCGCGCTGCTTCGCGACAAGATGTTCCTGTTCAGCGAATCGCGCAACGCCTACCTGATGTTCGCGATCGAAGGACGCAGTTGGATCGCCATGGGCGATCCGGTCGGTCCGCCCGAAGAAGCTCCCGGCCTGATCCTCCGCTTACGCGAATTGGCGGACTCGTACGACGACTGGGCCGTGTTTTATCAGGTCGACGCCGAGCGGCTGGCTTGGTACGCGGACATCGGGTTTTCCGCAGTGAAGATCGGCGAGGAAGCTCGAATCCCCCTTGGCGACTTTTCGCTGGACGGCGGTTCGCGGAAACCGCTGCGCAAAATCCTGAACCGCTTCGAGCGCGACATGCTCCAGTTTGAAGTGCTGCCGCCTGCGGCCGTGCCGGGACTGCTCCATGAACTCGCCGCAGTTTCCGACGCATGGCTCGAAGCCAAACATGCTCGAGAGAAACGGTTCTCACTTGGCTGGTTCGAGCCGGATTACATGCGCCAGTGCTCGATCGCTGTCGCCCGTCAGGAAGGCAAGATTCTCGCCTTCGCCAACGTTCTGCAGGCCGCTCGAGTTGAACTCTCCATCGACTTGATGCGGTACCTGCCGACGGCCCCCAAAGACATGATGGCCCAACTCCTGCTGCAACTGATGTTGTGGGGACGGGCCGAAGGGTTCGAGTGGTTCAATCTGGGAATGGCCCCTCTGTCCGGTTTGGAGAACCATCCGCTGGCACCCACGTGGAGCCGCGTCGGGGCACTGATCTTCCAGCACGGTGAGGAGTTTTATAACTTCCAGGGCCTGCGGCAGTTCAAGGAACAATTCGATCCGGTCTGGCGACCGAAATACTTGGCCTCCAAGGGCGGTTTGTCGTTACCGCGGGTGCTGACAAACGTCGCAGCACTTATCAACCGCCGACCCTGAAAACCCTTCGCCAGCGGTAAAAGCTCTGCGGACTCTCGAAAATTCGGGGGTTTTGCGCAAGTTTTGCAATCAATTTACACTGTCGTAAATATCTACTGTGTAAGTGGTTAGGTATGGTTTTCGGAATGTTTTGGGGTATGCTAGCTAATGGCCCCTCCGGTTGTCCTTGAAATAGCCGAGGTCCGTGGTTAGTCTCCAAAAGCAATTGATGGCCTACCGGATTGATGGACGATACGATCCGAAGGTGCACAAACGGTCTGCCGACTCAGAGGTGGAATGATGCGGAGCGGCCAATTCTGCAGGATGGGGATTCTGCTGTCGTTGATGGCAGTCAGGGTCTCTGCTGCGCCGCCTTCGATCCTGATGAATGACGGTTTGGTGCCTGAACCGTTAGGGGTGAACATCCACTTTACGGACCCGCAGGCCGGCGAAATGGAGATGCTGGCCGAGGGCGGGTTCCGCTGGGTTCGCATGGATTTCGCCTGGAGCGGCATCGAGCGGGAAAAAGGAAAGTACGACTTCAGCGCTTACGACCGTTTGATGGCTGCATTACGGCCGCACGGTATTCGGGCGGTCTTCATTCTGGATTACTCGAATCGTTTCTACGACGACGGGAATTCGCCTTCGTCGGACGAAGGTCGGGCGGCGTTTGCCAAGTGGGCGGCGGCCGCGGCAGACCACTTTCGCGGGCAGAACATCCTCTGGGAAATGTACAACGAGCCGAACATCGGCTTCTGGCGTCCTAAGCCGGATGCGGACCAGTACATCAAGCTGGCGCTGGCCGTCGGACAGGCGATTCGTCAGGTTGCTCCGGACGAGTTGTATGTTGGCCCCGCGACGAGCACGATGGATTTTGAGTTCCTGGAAAAGTGCTTCCGCGCGGGATTGCTGGATTATTGGGCTGGCGTGACAGTGCATCCCTATCGACAGCAAGCTCCGGAAACGGTCGCCGACGACTATGCCCGCCTGCGCGGATTGATCAAGCAGTATGCCCCGCAAGGCAAGAAGGTTCCCATTCTTTCGGGTGAATGGGGTTACTCGTCTGCCTGGTCGGGGCTGGACGAGCCGGCGCAGGGAAAGCGGCTGCCACGGCAGTGGCTGATCAACCTTGCCAACGATGTGCCCGTTTCGATCTGGTACGACTGGCACGACGACGGCACGGATCCCAAGGGGCCCGAGCATCACTTCGGCACCGTGCACCACGAATATCGAGGCGGTCAGCGGCCGGTCTACGAGCCGAAGCCCGCATATCTTGCTGCTAAGACATTGTCGACTCAGTTGGGCGGTTGCCGTTTCAACAAGCGGCTCTGCACCGGCAACCCGGACGAGTATGTGCTGCTGTTCGCGGGCAAAGAAGACGAGCGGCTTGTGGCCTGGACCACGGCCAAGGAAGAACGGCGCGCTGAGATCGGCATTCATTCCGGTGCGTTTGCAGTGACCGGTCACACAGGGGAAGCTCTGCCTGCTGTCTCCGCCAACGACTCGGGTCTGGGTTTGAAGTTGACCGACAGTCCGAGTTATCTCCGGCCGCAGGTCCGCAGCGAGTTGCTGCAGGTCGCTGCCGCGTGGGAGCGAACGCCGTGGGAAGTGTCGGTCAAGGCGCCTGCGGCCACGCACGTCAAATTGCAGCTCACCAATCCGCTGTCGCATCCGATCCGCGTTGGCTCGTCCAAGGCCGCTCTGACTGTGCTGGAACCCGGAGCGAACACGACTCTCAGCTACGAAATTCGTGGTACCCGCGATACGGCGGTTCGGCACGAGCGGCTTGAGTTGGTCGTCGAGGGGCTGGGCTCCGTCGCACAGTCGGTGAAAGTGGTCGTCACCAATCCGCTGCAGGCCCGTGTAGTGCCGAGCGATACGAAGCAGATTGCGGTTCAGATCGAGAATCCATCCGGCGAGCCCTTTCAGGGAGTGCTTCGCTTGACGAACCCGGAGGGGCTGCGCGTCGAGCCGGTCGCGATGCCCTTGGAACTCAAGGCGGAACAGCGGACGGCTCTGGTGCGTTTTTCCGTGGCCGAAACGAACCTTGTGACTGCCAGGTTTGGCCTGGAATTGTCGGATCGCAGCGGGGAATTGCAGTGGAAGCACAAGCCGGTTGCTTATCGCTGCGTTGATGATTTCTCGCGGTTTGCGGGCGGCAAACTCCGAGACGCCTACAGCATGGTGCCCGATGGCAATGCGGCCGTGGCCTCGTCGCTGGAATTGGAGATTGCGGAAGCTCCCGAACGCGTTCCGGTGGAGGGCGTGAGCACGCTTCGCATTCGCTACCGGTTTGATGCGGGCTGGAAATTTGCGAATCTCGTGCCGCGGCAGGAGCCGACGCGTGCGATTGAAGGCAAGCCGAGTGAACTGCGGATGTGGGTATTCGGCGATGGAACGGGAAATCGGCTGCGACTTCGATTTACGGATAAGACCGGCCAGACTTTCCAGCCTGACGGCGGTGCGATGGACTGGCGCGGCTGGCGGTGCGTGACGTTTGCTATTTCGGCCGACGGCAGCGGCCACTGGGGCGGCGCTGACGATGGCGTGATTCACTATCCGATTCACTGGGATTCGTTGCTGTTGATCGACAGCGCGAAACAGCAGAAGACTGAGGGCACTGTGTACCTCGCGGCACCGGTGCTGGTCACCGAATAACTCGCCCTTTCACACGGGCTGATATTTGCGGAGTTGGGAATGACGACAGTATGTCTTGATGAACGATCGGAACGGGGAAGCCGGCGGATACCGGCCAAGCGTGAGGTATCGCTGTCATACCACACGCCGGAAGTGCTTCTCGAGACGGCACCGGCACCGGCCCTTTCCCGCGAGGAACTGGCCAATAGCGTGACGCACGGATTGGGATTCGTCTTGAGTCTCGCCGGTGCGGTCCTGATGGTGGTACTGTCGTTTTCTCACGGGGACTTCTGGCGTGCGGTGGGTTGCTCGGTTTTCGGGTTCACGCTGGTGGCCGTCTATGCCGCGTCGACTTTGTCCCACGGAGTCACACGCCCGGATCTGCGCCGCCTGTTCCGCGTACTCGACCAGGCCTTTATCTATCTGTTGATTGTCGGATCGTACACGCCCTGGGCGCTGGCCTATCTGCGTACCAATGGTTGGCTGGTGTTCCTCGCAGTCCTGTGGACCGGTGCATTCTGCGGCTTTTTCTCGAAGGTCCTCTTCTCGCATCGCGTTGAGTCCGTTGCGGTATGGACCTGCCTGTTGCTGGGATGGTTGCCCGGACTGGCGGTCCCCGCGCTGTCCACTTACGTCCCGTCGATTGCGCTTTGGTACATGCTGGCCGGCGGAATTTTCTACAGCGTGGGCACGATCTTCCTGGTCTTCGACAACGTGCGTCCGCACTTTCATGCGATCTGGCACGTGCTGGTGATCGGCGGCAGTGCCTTTCACTTCGTCAGCATTCTGTACTTCGTCGCGCTATCGCCGATGACGGTCTGACGCGAAAAAAGTCCGCTATTCGCAGCATTGTCAGGTCGCCTTTCGCTCCCGCGAAAGGACGTTCACCGAACGTTTCGTACGACGAAAAAGCCGTCCTTTTGCGGAGCAAAAGGCGACGCGGACGTGATGTCGCTTGAACGACTCGAGCCGGCGCAATCTGTCGGTCAATTCGCTCTCGCGGTCGGGTTTGCCGGTTCCTGTTGAACTCTTCCGCCGGACTGGAGCCAACGCGCAATCAGCCAAACGAGCAGCGACCAGGCGAGTCCGGCCATCCACCCGGCCAGCACATCGGTCGGGTAGTGCACGCCGAGGTAGACTCGGCTGACGCCCACGAGAACCGTCAGCAGGATGGCGACGAACAGGATATAGGCCTTCAGTCTTCGCTGAGTGACGCTGGCGGCCAGCAGGGATCCGAGGGTGAGGTAAACGACGGCGGAGAGCATGGAGTGTCCGCTGGGAAAACTGCTGGTGTAGACGTAAGACAGGTGCGGCACGATTTCAGGACGCGGCCGGTTGAACCACTCCTTCAGCAGACTCGACAGCACGAGTCCTCCTCCGGTCGAGGCGAGCAAGAGCCACACCATGGCTCGTTTGCCGTTGAGATACAGGAAGCCGGCTGCGACGAGAGTAAAGAAGGTCAGCCCCGCCACGCCGCCAAAGGCCGTGGCATCGCGTCCGATTTCGTGGAGCCAGGCGGGGCCGATCGGTGTGGCCGGATCATCGGACCGCCGCATCGCGCGCACGGCCCAGGTGTCAAAGGCCTCGGTATCTCCTTCGAGCACGTGATCGGCGGTGAAGATAAAGCCCCAGACTCCGGCAGTGACGAGAAACAAGCTCAGCAGGACCACGGGTTCCCGTTCGCAGATCCAACTCCATATCTGCCGGATCCGGGTGGATAGTCGGCCCACGGTATTCATGCCGGGGAAATCTCCCTCCGGTCGGCCGAGCCATTTCTCATCGCGTTCGATTCGGCTCCGTTCCGTCGGCAATTGCGATCGGGGCACGGGGCCGATGACGCCGGCCGATGTGTTTGTCGTTCGTTTGGCTGCCGGCTGCCTCGCTTACCAGCGGTCGCACTGGCGCAGCACTTCCAGAATCTCTTCCGTCGGCTTTGTCTTGCCGAATTCGCACGACACGATGTCGCGGTAACCTGTTTCGTAAATGGCCTTGAACACGTTCCGATAGTTGATTTCGCCCGTTCCCGGTTCGTGCCGGCCCGGGTTGTCCGCGAAGTGGAAATGTCCGATTTCCTTGATGTACTTCCTGATGTTGTTGATCAGATTGCCTTCGCTGATCTGCTGGTGATAGATGTCGAACAGGAACTTCACGTTGGGCTGCTCGGTGCGTTTCACCAATTCGGAACCGTCCGCGGAGTGGATGAGAAAATAGCCCGGGTGATCGACCAGCACATTCAGGAGTTCCCAGACCATCACGATGCCGGCGTCCTGCAGCATCGGGCCTACCAGTTTCCCCGCCTTGACGAGCGAGTCCATCTGAGCTTCCTTGCTGACGCCCTGGCGCGCCGCGCCGGACAGTGCCAGGATGATCTTGGAGCCAAGTGCTTTTGCATTGGCGATCGTGGATTTAACTCCTTCCACAAAGCGGGCGTGATTGGCCGGATCGTTTGGCCCCCATTCGCCGATGGTGCCCAGGCTCGAACCGCCGCCAACGGCGCCGCATGAAATGCCCAGCTCTTCGCACCGCTTTTTCACGGCCTCCTTGTCGTCCCATGAACCGCAACCGAGATCCTCGAACGCGGGAAAGCCCGCCGCGGCGATCTTCTCGATCTTCTGAACGTGGGAGCCCTCGAACCAGTTCGGCGAGACCGCAATGCGAGTGCGGAGTTTCGTTTTCGGGGCGTCGCCCGCTTCGCCGCCGTGCAGCATTCCCGTCGAAGCACAAGCGGCCGCAGTCAGGCCGGTCTGCAGGAAAAATCGCCGGTCCATTTGCCTATCTCCCAATTCGAGGTCAGGGGCATGAAGCAGATCTCTCGATCTGAGATCTTAATCGAGGAATGCTGGCACGTCACGTGTCCGGGGCGACCGGCATTCGAAACGAATTCGGCCGGACAACGTGACGCAACCGCCATCGTCTCCGGCCGAAACTGGACAGAAAATACTCTCAGCCGCAATGAAACCGGATCGCAGTGTGTTTTTCGCGGCCGGGTCGACCCGAACCGTCGCACGAGGCTTCACTGCGAAACGCTTCGCGGCGATCGGCACGCGCACGTCATTCCACGTACGCAGCGCGAAAGCTGGCGGAGTACTTGCCGAATACCGTTACCTTGACGGTTCCTTCGTACGTGCCGGAGTCGGCGTCTTCGATCTCGATCTTCACCGGCGGCGAATTCACTTCGTCTTCCGACGAAAACTTGGCATCGACAACCGGCTTGTCGCCGCACCCGTAAGCCTGAAGGCGATAATCGTCATCGGACAATTTCTTGGCGGTCAGCGGCAGTACATGCACCTTGCGCTCCTCGCCGTTGTTGTCCGAAACCTTCAGGGTGAACAACTGGTCGGCCTGGATTCGCTTGCCGTCGAGAATCGGCACGACCTTGTAGGAGAACAGGTAGGCGAAGGGAACGCCTTTCTCCGCCTTGAGGTTCACGCTGGACTCTTCGCCCTTCTTGATGTCCTTTTGCGGGACAACGATGATGCCCAGCATGTCCTTCACATGGACGCCATTGGCCTGAGTGGCGTCGGCCTGGATCTTCAGCTTGAGGCCGTCGATCTTTCCGGCCTCTTCGGCCAATTTCTCCGCGAACAGGCGGACCTTGTCCGACGGAATGGACTCGAGTTCCTGAGCACGCACGAGCGTAGCTACGCTGGCAACCAGAATCATCGATGCAAAGATTCTTCTCACAATTCACCCCATGAAACACAAAGAATCGGAAACGGTTACAAATCGATTTGAATCGGCGAAAGCCGTTGGGAAGCCGGGTTTTGATCTCCCTGGTCCCCGACTGCGATCAAATCCTAAGCGGCAGTTCGGACTAACGGAAGGGCCGCACGCCGAAACGCCGCAGGACGAGGGATTGCAGGGGATCCTCCGGCGAGAAGCCCTGGGCCGTCAGTGCCAGCGCCACGTCGATGTTCTCCCACAGGATCAGTTGGCCGTTGATCCGCATCATGGCCTGGATACCGCCGTCCCGCGAAATAGCAAAGCCGAGCGACCCCGGACACTGGTAACAGTAACGCATCATGGCCCGATGCCGAGTGCCGAAATGCGTGATTTCGACGCGGCGCAGTCGAGCCTGCGTCGCTTCCGCGTCGCCCGCGAGAAAGGCCTGATCCAGGTCGCTGTCGGTCCGCAATTCGACCCCGAAGCCGTGAGCGGTGAGGCTCTTGTCCAGCAGCACCACACCGTCAACGCAGGACAGCGATGCGATGAATCGCAGCGAACCGAGCACTTCGTCCTTGCGGAGTTCCACCTCGTTGTGGAGTTTGCGCAAGTTCTGGATGTCCTCGTACAGTCCGGGCGGAATGTGGTTTTGCACAACGTGCATCAAGGTTGCCAGGCTCTGGTCCCGCAGCAGCGAAGCTCGTACCAGGGCGACTACCGCTCGGCTCAGCCGGTCGTAACGGATCCGGTAGTTCACATTCGAGTTGTCAAGCTCCGGTTTGGGTACCAGAACCAATCCGCCGCCGTGCCGGTACTGCTGGACATTCACGAGCACTCTGGAGAGGGAATTGATCCAGCGCAGCAGGAGTTCGCGCTCGAGGAGCATCGGATGCGGTGAGCCGCATTCGGCACTCAGTTTTCCGTGATGCCTGTCGACATGGTCCCGCATGTACTCGGCGATCTGGGCGTGGACCGGTCCGGACCAGAGCACGTCAAAATGTTGCTCGACGAGCACGTCCTGAAGGAGGTTTCCCAGCAGCGTCCCGTGCCGTGATACGCAGATGTTCCCGGGGCCCGCGACGGTCGCTTGAAACAGACCCGGCCGAAGCGATTCGGCACCCACCGCGGAAATGATCCGATCGCCGTGGCGCAGTTCCTGATCGACAAGCCCCCAGACGAACAGTTGCCCTTCATCGTCGGCGTACACATTCATCGACGCGACTTCGGGATCGACGGCTCGGGCCAGTTTGGTGAGCGTGCGGATGTCGAGCGGCAGGGCGGCGCCGAACGGCACTCCCGACCAGCTGTTCGCGAGCGATTCGGGACCGGATCCGCCCCGCGGTTCGGAGGCCTCCACGAAATTGACCGTGAACAGGGGCTGCCAGCCTTCCTCCGTCCGCAGACTGGCGAAGTAGAGCATCTCGAAAAACTGCGCCAGAATCCCCTCGTCGATTGGCCGGCCGAGCACCGGCTCCAATTGCGCCCCGACGAGACGGGCCAGATCGAACGGATAGTTCGCTGTTTTGTCCGCTATCATGCTGCCAGGCACCTCCGTGCGGGAGCGGTTCAAGCATCCCTCGCCTGATTCTGATGGCTGTGCGATTTTCAGACAAGCCGCACTCGGACCCGATTAGGTCTTCCCGGGGCGAAGGTCATGGAAAACCTCGAGCCACGCGAAAGCCCACGTACTCCGATCGCTCGCCAGTTGCCTGCTTGGCGCGCGCAGCCGACCTGAGACGTTCGGGCCCGTCTCGAAAGCTGCCGCCTCGCACGCTCCGCGTGTCCACCTCCCGCGCGGGAGTCTCGTCGTCCGGGTCCATCATGGTCTGCAACGCATCACGCGTTGGATAGGCAAGATACTCGTCATGGCACCATTCAGCAACATTTCCCAGCGTGTCGAACAGTCCGAATTCGTTAGGTTTTCGGCTTCCGGCCGGCTGTGCGCCGATAGATCGTTCGGCCGTTTCATCCGCGGCACTGCACGCGTAGTGCCAGAGTTGCTGCGGGTCTTTGCCAAAAAACCACTCCGTATCCGTTCCCGCGCGGCAGGCATATTCCCATTCGCCTTCGGTCGGCAGCCGATATCCCCGCAGGGCCAGGCAATTCGGCGCCGGCCGCATGCCCGGTCCGTAACGTCCTTCCGCATTGGGTAGGTAGCACCACTGATCCGGCGGAATGTCATCCAGTTCGCTCAGCCAGTTGCAGTAAGCCGCTGCTTCAAACCACGTAACGTAATATTGAGGAGCATCGCTTCGCTCCTTTTTGTCCGGAGCTTCCCGGTGGTCCACCGGCGGACGCGAAGCGAGAAAAGACCGGAACTGGTCCTGAGTGGTTTCCTTGTTTGCCAGGCAGAAACCGTGAATCCATCGCGTGTGAGCCTTCTCGTCGCCTCGTCCCGGCAAGGTCGACGACGGGGAGCCCATTACGTACTCGGTCGGTCCCGGGATGACGATCATCGTGTGACCGCGCTGGTTTACGAACCACTTCCGGCTTCCGTCATATCGCTGGTTCACCGACTGGCTGTCGGCGCGCGCCAGTTGTTCCGCGTGTCCGAATCGGCGGAGCGTCCATTCGGCTGCGGACCGTGTGCCGGGGTCAGGGTCCTTCTGGTAAAGACTCAGAAGTCTCTGAATCATCGGAAGCGACGGGTCGCCGTATCGCAATTCCGTGCGAGCCGTGAGGCGGTCTTTTTCCCCGCCGGCCAGTTCTCCCGCTGCGAGCACCAGTGCGCGGCGCACCGAGACGTCCTCCTGGGGCGCCAGGCGTTCGATCAGGTCCTCGGGCGTCACCACCAGAGCGCTCAATCCGTGAATTACGCGGGTGCGCAGTGTCGGGTCGGCTGAGCTGCGCAGCAGCGGCCACACGCTCTTTTCCTGGCCGAGTGCGAGCCAGGCGACGGCACTGCGGGCGCGGAGGTTCATCGAAAGAGAACGTGCGAACCCCGTCAATTCGACCCCGTTCCAAAGAACAGCCATGAAAATCAAGAGCAGAGCCCCGGCGGCCAGCAGATGCCGGCGCGCCGCAGCCCGCATCATGCTGCGCTGAGCGACGGACCATTGCGTCGACCGGGTAAACAGGCGGATTGTCAGCCACTCCCAGGGGGACGGCAAGTGCCTTGCTTCGGGATGCGCCTGCCAGATCATGGAACGCTCGGCCAGTCGCAACTCGAGGCGCCCGCTGCGGGTCAGTCGCTGCTTTCGCGCCAGCCACTCGCGCAGGGACGGAACCAGGAAATCGTGCGTCAGTTGGTAGTATCGAACTCCGCCCGAGGCCGGCGCTACTTCCGTGCCGATCGCCTCCGGATCCGTTGGCGTCAGCAGGCGCGTTTCTCCGTCGAGAATGCGCATGAGTTCCTTGAAGGTGGCAGGCTGCTGACCGTAACCCGAAATGTCCAGCAAATCGGCGTACGACCTGACTTTTCCCCGGATCTCGCTTCCCGGTTCGGGAAGCAGCGATTCAAGCACTGCCTGGGCTGCCCGCTGGTGCGCGCGGTAACGTGGCGGAGCGGCGCGCGTGCAGAACGTCTCGTCGAGGAAAGTCACGCCCACGCCGGCGATTCCCCCGATCTCGCGCAGCGTTACCGGCGTCCATGGGCGCCCTTTCACCATTTCCGCAAACAACGCGAGCCGCGCAGGAACCACGCGTTCCTCCTGCGAAAGTCCGGCGATCGCCTGCTCCAGGAACTGGGCCTGTGCCTGCGGCATCGCGGATGCATCGGCCGGCAGCTGGCCGTAAGCACGCCCGAATTCGGCGAGCACTTTGTGCGCGTGGGTCGTGTCGAACAGGTCGACGAGCCCCGTATTCGTCCCCTGGACGAGCTCCAACTCCAGTTCCCGCATGAATCGGCTCAGGGCGAGCCAGAAGTCGTCGCGAATCAGCACGAGGCATTGCAGCCGCACTCCGTCGCACTGGCGCAACGCCTCGATGAGCACGCGGCGGTCGGCCTCTCCGCGCCCGTGAAGCCACTGCTCGAATTGATCAACCACGACGAGCACTTTGTGGCCCTGGGGCGGCCCCGCGCCTCGTCGCACGGCGGCCAGCCGATCGTGCAGACTCGACAGGGGTTCCAATTCGGGAAAATGCCGCACAAGACGCCGCGCCAGCCGCGACTCGGTGTCGTCGGCGGATGCCTCGAAGTACAGCTTGAAAATCGATGCATCGAGCCTGGGCAGCAGCCCCGCGCGGACCAGCGACGATTTCCCGCAGCCCGACGGACCATACAAGACGCCAACCGGGCAAGCCTCGCCCGGATCCCTGCTTTCCAGCCGATACTTCCATCCGCGGATCGCCTCGGGAAGTCCCTCGCGATCGCGAGGGCCGGGGATCAATTCCATGAAGTAGTCGGCGTCGTTGCTGTCGAAAGGTCGAAGGCCTTTCGGAACCACCTTCAATCGCCGGGACGGAACCTCTGTGCCGGCAGTTCCACCCGGGATGTCGATCGACGACATCTTCGATCGTTCGTGCGATGTGCCCAGGAAACACTGCAGGTCGTCGATCATCTCGTCCGCCTGGGAATAACGGTCGGATGCTCGTTTGGATATCGCCTTCAGGCAGATGCGTTCGAGTTCCTCAGGCAGTGCCGGGTCTCGCTGCCGAAGCGAAATCGGTTCGCGCCAGATGATCTGCTGGAGCAGTTCCTCGTAGTCGTCCGAATGAAACGGTCGCTGGCCGGCAAGCAGCTCATAGAGCACAACGCCCAGACTGAATACATCCGACCTGCGGTCAACGCGATGCGATTCGCCGCGCGCCTGTTCCGGACTCATGTATGCGGGAGTGCCCGCGTAGCTGCGTCCTTCGCCAGGGTCTGTTTCCCTGCGGGCGAGGCCAAAGTCGGTAACGAATACGTTGCCGGCTTCGTCCAGCAGGATATTCGCAGGTTTGATGTCGCGGTGCACCACGCCGTGGTCGTGGGCGTATTGCAGCGCCCTTGCCACGGCGATGATGATTCGCACCGCTTCAGACGGCGCAACCCGGTAGGAGCGGATGTGCGACGACAGATCCCTGCCGCGTATCAGCTTGGATATGACGTAACACAAGCCCGCAGGCGTGCGACCCACGTCGAATACAGGCACGATATTGGCATGGTCCAGACCGCCGGCCAGACGGGCTTCAGCCAGAAAGGCCGTCGCTTCATGCGAGTTGCGCACGCGGTCCGCGTGCGGCAGCTTGATCGCGACGTGACGGTCCAGCTCCTCGTCGAGTGCAAGCAATACGCGTCCGAACGAACCTTCTCCGACCACTTTCTCGACGCGATATCGTCCGATCGAACGGGGCACTTCGTCCCGACCGAATCCCGAAGCAGTCCCCGGATCCGGATCGCACGTCGCAACGGACCCGACAGCCGCACCGAGTTCGGCTGGGGAATCGGGGGGCTCCATGGGGCTCGCTTGACCTTCCGAGTCCGCCCGGTCGTCGTCCCGGATCCGCCGAAGCGCACGAGCAAATCGCGTCGAGTCCACGTGGTCAAGCACCGCCGCGATCTGCCGCAGTTTCTTCAGTTCTTCGGCCAGTTCCGGCATCCACTCCGCATACTGACGCTCGATATCCGTGTCGGTCAGGCTTTCTCCCTGGCTGCGCCGGCGCTCCAGCTCAATCGCCATTTGCCGCACGCCGGCCCGGCCCTGTTTCAACTGCTCGTCGCTGGCCGAACTGGCTTGCATGGCACGCTGCGATGGACCGAGAGAATTGACGAATCCAAAGACCGCCGGTGAGGTTCAACCACTGAAGTACAGGGAGGAGCGTCCCATCAATGCGCGGAGATTCTTGCGCGCGCGATAACAGATCCCCCGCACCGTGTCCTTGGTGCGATTCATTCCGGATGCGATTTGCTCGAGCGTCTGGTCCTTGAGGTAGTAGCGTTCGAGCACTTCGCGCTGTTCCGGCGGCAGGCTCGCCAGCGCGGCCCTTAATTGCCTCGCGTTATCAGCCCGCTGTACGCGATCGCTGGGAGTCGTGCTGTCGCCCGGCAGGCGTTCGACGATTCCCGGCAGCGAACTTCCGCAGGCCGGTGGGGCTTGGTTGGGCCAGCGCCGCTCGCGTCGCCTCCGCTTGTCCGCGTCCCTCAAGAGGTTCTCCGCAATCTTCCTCGCCCACGCACCGAACGCCCCCGGGTGCCGGGGTTCAAAGGTGTCGATTGACTTGGCGATCTGCACGAGTACCGAATGCAGCACGTCGTCGGGGCGCAGCAGGCCCTGAAGTTCCGCGCTGATCCGCCCGGAAATGAACTGCCTCAGTTCGTCGTATTGTGCCAACAGCAGTTGCGACAAAGCATCGCGGTTGCCAGCAATGGCTTCGTGCAACAATTGCCGCTCGGCATCGCCGCAAGACATGGGTAGTGTTCCGTGGAAAAGAAAGGGCGGCACGCCTTTTATGCTATCGGGATCGCGTCGCATTCGCAATTGCGAGCATGGTCGGTTCTGTCAATCGAACCGGACGCTCGAGTCACAGGCACACCGCTTCGCGAGCCGGCGGAGGAAACCCGAGGCAAACCGTTGCAACGCAATGTAAATCGCGGATACACTGATTGCCGCAAACGGTACGACTGGGCGTTCGATGCGTTGACTGCACGTGCCCCCACCGAAATCGTGTGTCCCGCCGCTGGTTTGCTCGGCCCGCCGTTGGTTCGCTCGGGTTGCACCACCGACATCGGCGTTGCACAAGAGCAGCACCTGCTCGCCAACAGCCCGCTTACTCTCGGGAGAAGGATATCCATGCAAGCGAATCGTCCCCAGTCGAATCGCCGAAGTTTTCTCAAGAGAGTCGGTGCGACTGCTGCCGCACCCTGGATTCTGCCCGCCGGCTTGGTCTGCGGCGCTGCGGCAGCTCCCAGCAATCGGATAGCCACGGCGCTGATTGGATCGGGAGGACGCGGTCTGCAGATCATCGAGGGCGGCGACAAGGTGCTTGCTGTATGCGACGTGGATGCCAAGCACGCCAAGTCGGCGAAAGAGACCATCGACAAACGGTCCGGCACCAACGACTGCCGCGTGTATCGCGACTTTCGCGAAGTGCTCGCTCGGCCGGATATCGACGCGGTGGTGATTGCGACGCCTGACCACTGGCATGCCCGTATCGCGATCGAAGCGATGCGCCTGGGCAAAGCCGTGTACTGCGAAAAACCGATGACTCTGACGATCGCCGACGGTCAAAGGATGGTGCGCGCAGCTCATCGCTATGGGGCAATTCTCCAGGTCGGAAGCCAGCAGCGCACCGATGAGAAGTTCATCCGCGCCTGCGAGTTCGTGCGCAACGGCCGGATCGGCCAGTTGAAGAAGATCCGAGTCGACATCCCCACGCGCGCCGGTGACAACAACAAGGCTTGGAAGCCCGAGCAGGTGCCGGCGGACTTGGATTACGATCTCTGGCTCGGG
Source organism: uncultured Planctomycetaceae bacterium (assembly GCA_903863885.1). Classification (GTDB taxonomy): domain Bacteria; phylum Planctomycetota; class Planctomycetia; order Pirellulales; family Pirellulaceae; genus CAIPEB01. The sequence goes on from CAIPEB010000511.1 coordinate 25,936, forward strand.
CCGGCGCCGTGGGCTCCGTATCATTCCGACCGCTGCCACTACAACTTTCGGTTCGTGAGCGATTACTCGGGCGGCGACGTCACCAACTGGGGAGCCCATCAACTGGATATCGCACAATGGGGGCTCGGTGCCGACGACTCCGGACCTGTGGAAGTCGAAGGACACGGAGAGCGGAATGCGAACGGACTGCACGACGCGTTCTTCAACGTGAGTGTCGATTTCACCTACGCCAACGGGGTGAAGGTCGAACTGCGCAGCAACGGTAACGGCGTGCGGTTCGAAGGCACCGAGGGTTGGGTCTACGTAAGCCGATCGGAACTGAAGGCCGAGCCGAAGTCGATTCTCGACACGGTGCCCGGGCCCGGCGAAGTTCGTCTGGCGCCGACGGTTGCGGCCAAGACTCATATGGGGATCTGGCTGGAGTGCATTCGCGCACGCAGCCCGAAAGGGCTGAATGTCCCTGTGGAAATCGGCCACCGCTCGGCGACGGTCTGCCATCTGGCGAATATTGCGATGGAGTTGGGACGAAAGGTGAAGTGGGATCCGGCGGGCGAGCGATTCGTCGACGACGCGGAGGCGGATCGAATGCGCGACCGCCCCAGTCGGGCCCCGTGGGCGCTGCCTGAGTGTTGAATCCCAAGGTGACCCGAGCTTGAGTTGCCCTCTTTTTGGAAAGCGGTGCTGAAATGCAGGATCGATATCGATGGAATCGTCGCCAGGTGCTGCGGAGTACATGCTCAGCGATCGGGGCCGCTCTGGCAGTGCCCGCGTTTGTTCCGTCGAGAGTCTTGGGGCTCGACGGCGCCGCTGCGCCGAGCGAGCGAACGACGCTGGGGTTCATCGGCGTCGGCATGATGGGGCGAGGTCACGTCGGGTTGCTGCTCCAGTATCCTCAGACGCAGATCCTGGGCGTCTGCGACGTCGATCGATGGCGGCGCGAGGACTCCAAAAAGACCGTGGAACAGGCTTACGCAGAGCAGAAAGACCGCGGCAGCTACAAAGGGTGCGACGCGTACAACGACCTGCGGGATCTTCTCGCGCGGCAGGACATCGATGCGGTGGTGATTGCCACCGGCGACCGATGGCACGGATTGGCCACGGTCATGGCCGCGAAAGCGGGCAAGGATGTTTACTGCGAAAAGCCCATGTCGCTCACGATCCATGAAGGTCTTTCGATGGTCGAGCACGTGCGGCGATACGGGCGGGTAATGCAGACCGGATTGCAGCAGCGTTCGACACCCGAATTTCAGCGTGCTTGCGATCTGGTGCGCAAGGGACGCATCGGCAAGGTTCATTCGGTTTTCGTGACCTTTCCCGGGACGTGCTACGATGTGAATCTCCCGCCCGAGCCCACGCCCGAGTCCCTCGATTGGGATCTTTGGCTCGGGCCGGCGCCGTGGCGCCCGTTCAACCACGCGTTCCACCATCTCGGCCAGCCGAAATTCGTTGTGCCCTGGCACATCAGCCCGGATTTCGGCGGAGGCAATTTGACGAGCAATGCGGTGCATGCGTTCGACGTGGTGCAGTGGGGCCTGGGGATGGACGAATCCGGGCCCGTCGAAATCACACCCCCGGAAACCGGCGAGGTTCCCGTATTGACGTACCGGTATGCCAACGGGACGCAATTGCAGGTGACCCCGAAACTCGATCCGAAGTACCATACGATACCGAAAGGTTGGGATCCCAATACGTCCTTCCAGGTCTTCGGAGCGTTGTTTGTCGGCGATGCGGGCTGGATTCACGTGGGGCGTGAAGGCTACCTGAAAGCGTTTCCCGACGAAGTCCTCGAGCAACCGGCCGATAAGGACCAACCGTCGCGTCCCGTCACGAATCACCATCTCGACTGGTTGTCGGCCATACGCAGCCGCGAGAAGCCGTGCTGCGACGTTGCGATCGGTTGCCAGTCCACGATCGTGGCGCAACTCGGGTGCATCGCTCACTGGACCCGGCGCAAACTGCAGTGGGATCCGCAGAAGAACGAGTTCGTAGGCGACCCCGAAGCCAATCTGATGCGACGGCGCACGATGCGAGAGCCCTGGACAATGTGAAGCGAATATCGCAAAAAGAACGCGGGACCGGTTCGGCTGTTTTCTGATTTAATCACGTGGAGCAAGTCACGAGGAGCAAGTGATGCATAAAACGAGTATCAAGCTGGCGCTGGCGTTGAGCTTGCTGGTCGGATTGGTCGCCCGGGCCGGCGAATCTCCCGACAAGGCCTTCGAGGCGTTGAAGACCTACGATTGGGGCAGCGATCGCGCGGCGCTGCAGCCGATCGAAGCTGCCGTTACTGCGGCTCACGGCGATGCGGCCGCTCGCAAGGCGCTCGAAGCCCGACTGGCCGAGGCCCTCAAAACCGAAGCTCCGCAGGCGGCGAAAGATTTCGTATGCCGCCAGTTGAGTCTGATCGGCACCGCGGAGTGCGTGCCGGCCTTGGCTCCGTTGCTGCTCGACGAGAAGCTGGCTCACATGGGCCGTTACGCGCTGGAACGCATCCCCGACGAAGCCGCCGTGCAGGCTCTGAGGGACGCACTGCCCAAGGCCGAAGGTCTGCGCAAGGTCGGCGTCATTCAGTCGCTCGGCGTGCGCCGCGATGCGGCCAGCGTCGCTGCGCTGATTCCACTCCTTTCCGACGCCAATGCGCAGATTGCCGGCGCAGCAGCCGGTTCGCTCGGCGCGATCGGCAATGCCGAAGCGGCCAAAGCGCTCGGTGAGTTCCTGACCAAAGCGCCCGATGCATTGAAGCTTGCTGCCGCGGACGCGAACCTCGCCTGCGCGGAACGACTGCTCGCCGATGGAAAAAAGACGGAAGCGCTGGCGATCTACAAGACGCTCAGCAAACCCGAACTGCCCAAGCACGTCCAGGTCGCCGCTCAACGCGGTATGTTGGCCGCAATGCGGCAGAAATAGGGATGCGTCGCACTCTGCGGCACCAGCCGTCAGGTTGTTCATTTTTCGCGAAAATTTCAGCGACCAACGGGAGCGGGTTGTTCACCTGGTGCGACCGCACCGATTTGGCGGGCGGTCAGGCCGCCCGTGTTCAATTCGGTCAAGCCCGTCAACTCGTCGCTGGCAATTAAGGAGATCCGCGTTGTTTCGCACGCGATTTGTTGCTGTGGCCGCGCTTGCCGTCGCTGTGCTGATTCCAGCCGGTTGGCGACTCGCGAACGGCGAAGAGGCCGCCAATTCCGAACTGATCAAGATGATCGGCGACTTGCTGACCGGCGACGACCGTGACATGCGGGCGCTGGGACTTCAGCAGGTCCGCGAAGAGAGCCCGGGCGAAGCGGCGACGCTCGAGTTTGCGTCTCTGCTGCCGAAGCTGAAACCGGAGGTTCAATCCGGACTGCTCGAGGCGCTCGGCGATCGCGGCGATCGCGCCGCAAGGCCGGCGGTTTTACAGATGATCTCCAGTGATCAGGACCTCGTTCGCGCTGCCGCCATTCAAGCTATGGGGGCGCTTGGCACCGAGGAAGATATCCCGATGCTCGCGGAGAAAACTGCGGCGAAAGCCAAGGGAGATTCCGACGCGGCCCGCTCGAGTCTCGTCCGCATGCGGGGCGAAAAAGTGAACGCCGCGATTCTGGCGGCGTTGGCGAAATCGAACCCTCAGTCGCGCGCCGTGCTGCTGAACGTGCTGGCCGCTCGGAATGCCAAAGAGGCTGTGCCTGCCGTGTTGGAGCAGGCGGGTGACAAGGATCCGCAAGTCAGATCCGCGGCGCTGGACGCGTTGCGACAACTCGCGGATGTTCCGAACACGGAAGCGCTGGTCGTCCTCGTCAAGGGAGCCGCATCTCCCGAGATGTTGTTGCGGGCCGAATTGGCGCTGCGCACGGTGTGCGGGCGCGGACGCGATGCGTGCGTTGCGCCGATCCTGGCGGCTCGAAAGGGTGCCAAGCCCGAGGCGGATATCGTCCTGCTGCGGGCGCTGGCCCGCGCCGGAGGAGCAAAAGCCCTCGAAGCAATCAGCGCCGAGTCGAATTCGACGAACGATCAGATCCGCAACGAAGCGGTTCGGCTTGTCTGCAACTGGCCCGACCCGTCCGTCACGCCGACGTTGCTTCAACTCGCGGCAGGCGGCAAGGACTTGCGGACCCGCGTGTTGGCGATTCGGGGGCTGGTGCGGATGGCAGCGGCGACCGCTGATGGCGCTACCGATGTCGAACTCTTGAAGAAGACGTTGAGCCTCTCAAATCGCGCGGCCGAAAAGCGGCTCGTGCTGGGGACGCTCGGCAACAGTGCATCACCGGCCGCGCTTCATGCCGCGACGCTGCTTGCCAGCGATCCGGAAGTAGGGCAGGAAGCAGCTCTGGCCATGACGCTCGTCGCCGAGAAAATGCCGCCCGCCGACTTGGCGTCGCTTAGCACTCAGGAAAAAGTCGCTGTAATTTTCGGACTTGGCAATCGGTCAACGCTGGAGGCTTTCCGCGCGGCGGCTTCGCTGCTCGATGATCCGAACCTGGGCAACGATGCCGCCAAGGCCGCAGCGCAGATTGCGGAGAAATTGAGTGTTGAGGACATCGCGTCCATCAGCGAGACGTTGACGAAGATCTCCCAGAGTGCGAAGGATCCGACGCTCCGCGATCGCATCAAAGCGGCACTGGAACGGAAGTGAGCTCGGGTGCCGGCGGGTTGCAGTGGGCGTGATGAAACCATTCAGAGAGCCGTAATCCATGGATTCGAAAAATCGTCTGATTGTATTGCCGTTTGTCATGCTGCTAATCGCGGGGTGCCAACGGGTGGAGCCCGTCGACGCTCCCAAGGAATCGAGCGCGGGTGCGCCGGTTGCCCCGAGCGGAAAATCCGCCGAGGTCAAAGCCGCAGTCAGCGTGAAGCTGGTGCCGATCGCCCTGGAATTGCCTGCGCCGGCATTTCGCGGAACGCCTGTTCCGCTGAAAGAACCCAACGTGGAGAAACCGCTGGGGAAGCCGCGGCCGCCATTTCTCGCACCCGAAGGCACTCAGAATCTGTCCAGAGGATGCTCCGTCACCTGCAGTGATCCCGCACCCAGTGCCGGTGACGTGGACCTTGTTACCGACGGCGCAAAAGACGCGTCGGATTTCGGTTACCTCGAGATGCGCCCCGGCAGTGAGTGGGTGCAGGTGGACCTTGGCAAGTCCGCAACGATCTATGCCGTTCTGCTCTGGCATCATCATGCGGAGGCTCGTGTATACCGCGATGTGATCGTCCAAGTGAGCGACGATCCGGATTTCCTCGACGCGCATACGGTTTTCAATAATGACTATGACAACAGTTCCGGGCTGGGGATCGGAGCGGACAAGGGATACGTGGAAACGTCGGAAGGGAAGTTGATTGACTGTCGTGGAGTGACCGGACGCTACATTCGCTGCTACAGCCGCGGCAGTCACGCGGACGGGAAGAATCACTGCACCGAAATCGAAGTCTTCGGCAAGTCGGCATGAAACAAAGGGTCGCATTTGCGTCCGCGCTTGCTGTGGCAATTGTCGTGGCGGCAGGCCTCCGATTGCCGAATCTGGCCGTTCGTCCGATGCATTGCGACGAGGCCGTCCACGCCGTCAAATTCGGTGGCCTGCTCGAGCGCGGCGAATATCGCTATGACCCGTATGAATATCACGGCCCGACGCTCAACTACTGCACGCTGCCGATCGCGTGGTTTGACGGGATGGTGCGGTTGTCTGATGTCACGGAGGCACAACTGCGACTTGTGCCGGTGCTGTTCGGGATAGCCCTGGTCGGCGCCGCGTTTCTTCTTCGCCGGATCGTGGGTCCGACCGCAAGTCTGCTTGCTGCCATGCTGGTCGCCGTATCGCCGGCGATGGCTTTCTACAGTCGGTACTACATTCAGGAGACTCTGCTCGTCTTCTTCACATTTGTCGCCTTGATTGCCGTGTGGCGGATACTGCACGCGTCATGTGGAATTGGGAGTGATGGAAAAGTCGCCGGTGAGAGTCGATACCGTTGGGTGTGGTGTGTTGTGCTGGGCGTGTCGGCAGGAATCATGCACGCGACCAAGGAAACAGCGGCGATCAGCATTTTTGCAATGGTTGTTGCTGCCGCTGTAACGTGTTTCGGCCGGTCGCGCACTGCGTTTCGCAGGGAAGCGGCGTTTCTGACCGGCACCTTGCTGATTTCCGCTATGATTGCCGCGCTGGTTTCGGCCGTGCTGATCTCGCGAGGTTTCCGCCATCCGCACTCGATTCTCGATTCATACACGACTTACCTGAAGTACATTGTCCGCGCCAGTGGGCACGGCAGCGCCGGGGCACACGTCTATCCGGTTTATCATTACCTGCAACTGCTTTTCTGGTGGAGAGTTGACGGCGGGCGATTGTGGAGCGAGTTGCCGGTGGGGGCTCTTGCGCTGGCTGCGGTCGGATTCGCTGCGCTAGGCCGAACGGACAGCCACAATGAACGTGCATTTGTTCGTTATCTCGCGGTTTACACGCTGGTCGTCTGGTGTGACTACTCGGCGATCCCGTATAAGACCCCCTGGTGCGTTCTGACGCCGATGCAGGGAGTGCTGCTCCTGGCCGCGATCGGCGGCGCAATGCTGGTCCGTCAAGCCACGGCAGGATGGAGCCGCGTCGTCGTTTGGTCGGGTGTGACAGCCGTTGTCGTTTTCAACGCCTATCAGACGTGGGCCGCGGTGTTCGTCGATGAATTGAGCGAAGGCAA
>CAIPEB010000512.1 GCA_903863885.1 uncultured Planctomycetaceae bacterium
CCGGTTGCCAGTTCAAAGCAGCGAAGTTCCACCTCGCCGACATCGTCACGGCCGTGAAAGCCGAAGAGATGCCCCTGGTAGTGGACGCACGTGGAGTACTGGCTGGACATCGTATCGTCGTTTGACCAGACTCGCTCGGCCGAGCGGGACGTCAGGGTTCGCAGTTCGGCGCCGATGCCGTAACTGGCCGAAAGGAACAGCCGATTGTCGATGACCAGCGGCGTAGCGGCGTTGACGGTCGGGCCTCGTTTGCCGAACGGGAACCGGAACTGGACGGTTCCATCCCGCGGGTCGATACCGACGGTGTTCAGTCGCGTGACGAAAACCACGCAGGGCTTGTCGCCGATCGTGGTGCGCGTCGGGGACGAGTAGCTTGCGTCCTCGTCCGTGCTCTTCCAGGCCGTCTGACCGTCCTGCAGATTGAGGGCCACGATGCCGGCTTTGGCTCCTCCCAGGTTGATCAGCACTTTTTCCGCCTCGATGATCGGGGTGCTTCCAAAGCCAAAGTAGCCTTCTTTTCCGGCGAATTCGGAGGCCAGCGATCGGGTCCAATGGACGTGGCCATCTTGGAGGGCGACGCAGTGCAGGCTGCCGGCCGCGCCGAACGCCAGCACCCGGCCTTGATGGATCACGGGCACGCAGCGCGGGCCTTTGTCCGGGTCGATGCCGCCGTTGTACGCCGCATCGAACTGGGCGGACCATATCTTCCGGCCCGTTGCCGCATCGAGCGCTTCAAGACGCTCCTGATCTCCCTCGCGGTGAAAGGCAACGACGCGGTCCTGGAAAACGGCCGGTCCGGCATAGCCGGCGCCGAGAGCGGCCGACCAGATTTTTCGGGGCCCGTCCTGCGGCCAGGGTTTGAGGTCGGGCTCGTTGACTGCTTGGCCGTTGCGCAGCGGGCCGAGGATTTGCGGCCAGTCGCCGGCCTGTGTCTCGTGGATTGCGCTGCCTGCGCTGCTGAGCAGGATTAGGGCCAGAGCATGAACCGGGCGTCGCGTCACGGGCAGTTCCTCGTCATACGGGTCAACGGGCAAACACGGGCCATCGAGGGTGGCCGCATCCATTTGGGAGGCAGCGCGCACGTTGCATAATCTGAGGTGCGAGGTGGGCCGCCGGGAACGGACGGCGGTCGCGTCGGCCCGGAATCTGCGGGGCAGTCGGCGGACGTGAGAATTCCTGGGGAGCCCACCCCTTTTCCGCAGCGATTGGAGTACAATACCGCCGAATCGTCAAGCTGGTCCGGTGGGACCGCGTCGGGCACTGTGAATAGCGTTGGCCTTGGAAGCGACCGTGACTCGAAGCATCCGCGTTTGGGAAAAGAAACGTGGCCATCGGCGCACTGGATCGCAGCTGGTCGGCAGCGTTGGCGAGGCCCTGTTCTTCGGGCTGCTCTTCGTCCTGGGCATCGTGTGTCTGGCCAGCGTGCTCACCTCGCAGATCGTCCATCCCACTCCGTCAATCTATGAGCCCGGGTTCGGTTTCTGGCTGATGGTGCTCGTGCTGGCCTCGTTCATCGTGACGGGCGGTTGGGGCGTGATTCACACGGTGATGCATGTAGGGACTTCCGTCGAACGCCGCTCCGCGATCGTGCGGCGAGCGGCGCGGATTGATCTGATTCGCGATGCGCTGCCGTCGGCCAAGGACTACCCCAACATCCCTCGGGATGCCCACCTCACCAACAGCCCCGGAGTGAATCTGGCATTCCGCCTGCCGGTGGCTTCGTCCTCGACGTGGAAGCTCTGGTTCGCGACAGCGTTTTGTCTTGTGTGCAGCGGGTTGACGAGTGTTCTGATCGTGGTTGCGGTCAACAGTCACCTGCGGCGAAGTCCCGAGTGGTTTCTTACGGCGTTTCTCGTCCCGCTGGTCCTGATCAACGTCTGGTCGGTGATCTACTTTGTGCGCGAACTCTGGACGCAGGCGCGGGTCGGTCCGACCTGTGTGGAAATCGACGGGCACCCGCTGCGGCCCGGCATGGAATACGCCATCTTCCTCTCGCAGGCCGGGCGATTCACGTTCAAATCGCTGGAGATGGCTCTGCTGTGCACCGAGGAGGCCACGTATCACCAGGGTACCGACATCCGCACGGAAAGCCGGGTCGTGCGCGAACTGTCCCTGTTTCAACTCGCGTCCGTCCCGGTCGAGCCGAGGGCACCATTTGAAATTCGACAGAGTGTCCGGATTCCCGATGATGCCATGCATTCATTTCAATCGAGCCACAATGCCGTGCGCTGGACGCTGGTCGTTCGCGGCGAGCCGGATGGAGGTCCGCAATTCGCCCGCAGCTTTCCCGTGATCGTGTATCCCGACGTGCAGCGAAATGGTTCGGGCAAAACCAGTTAGACTCCAAAGCTTGATGGTGTGACCTCCGATGGAACCGCTGATCAGCCTGATGTTGCGCCAGACCAGTCGTCTTTATCATCCCGGCGATGAATTGACGGGCGAATATCAGATCGACGCCGTCGACCCGCAGGAAATCGTCGCCGTCGAAATCTCCGTGTTATGGTATACTGAGGGGAAAGGTGACGAAGATCTGGCGGTGCACTACTTCCAGCGCCGCGTTCCCGCAGATGCCGAAGAAGGCGACTTGCGGCGACTGCATCAGTTCAGCACCGTGTTGCCGAATAGCCCCCTCAGCTATGCCGGGCAGATCGTCAAGATTCACTGGTGCGCCCGCGTGCGAGTTTTTTTTCGAGGCGGGAAGGACTTGTTTTTTGAACAGCCGTTCCTGATTGCGGCCCGTTCGGCACAAGCGGTTCTGTCCACGTGAACGCGAATCGAAATCTGTTGAGCTTGCTGAAGGACTCGAATCCTTTTTCCAGCCGGGCGACCAGGCCGGGTTCGATGAAGTACCAGTTTCTTGGCGAAGCGAGTCCCGCGTCGCTCGTGGCATCGCTGCAGGCACAGAACTGGTGGGGGGAGATCATCGGGCCGCACGGATCCGGCAAGTCCACGCTGCTGCAATCGCTGCGCGAGCCGCTCGAAGCCGCCGGGCGGCGCGTTGAGCAGTACACGATGCATAACGACGAAAAGCGGCTTGCGGTCTCCGGAACGGTGTTGAAATCATGGGGACCCGATACGCTGGTCGTCGTGGACGGCTACGAACAACTTGGGGGCTGGAACCGTTCGGCACTGAAAAGAATCTGCCGCCAGCACGGCACCGGTCTGTTGATCACCGCTCATGAGCCGGCGGGACTTCCGGTCTTGTACCGCACTTCTGTTACGCTCGATCTGGCTCGAACCCTTGTCCGTGAACTCTTGCCGCCCGGCAGCGACGTCGTCCGTGACGAGGATGTGTCGCACAGCATGGATCGCTGGAAGGGCAATCTGCGCGAGGTCTTCTTCGAGTTGTACGACCTGTATGAATCACGCCGGGCGAACTGACTGGCGAGACTTCGCAAACTCTTGAGCATTTTGGCGGCTGCGCCAAGTGTGACCTAGGATTCAACATTCGCGGGTTCCGCGCTCGCTCCAGTCGTGGCGGACGTGCCGGAAGGCCTCCGGGGCCCTGCAATCGTTACATTCGTTACAACCGGTCGCCGCCCTGAAGCTCGCCCCCGCAAAACCTTTTGCCAAATGCGTCTGAAACGGCCGCTTCGACTTGACAGTGCCGCTACAGGTAGCGTTTATAGAAAAATAGATGCAGGGATGCAGTCCGGCCCTTTGCATGGCCCATTCGCCCCTCGTGGGCAATTTGAGGTTAAGAAATGAACCGAAACGTCCGCTGGACTCTGTTGCTCGGCGTCGTCTGCATCGCCTCGTTGTCTCTTGTGTCGCAGGCTTCGGCCCAGGCCACGTTCTGGGATTGGCTGCACGGGCGAACGCCGGAGTACACGCCCGGTGGCACTCCACAACCGCCTCCCGCCGCAGTTCCCGCACAGCCGGCCGCGTACGGGATGCCGAACGCCAATGCCAACACGAATCCGGCACTGAACGGATATTCGACTCCTGCGCCCGGGTATACCACGCCCGCGCCCGGATATTCGACTCCTGCACCCGGCCATTCCGCAGCAGCTCCCGGTTCTCCGTCGCCCGCGGCGAATGGATACATGATGTATCAACCCGCCGGGTACGGCGCGATACAACCTGTTGGATACGCTTCTCCGGTCACGTCCGCGTCTTATCCGGCTTCTCCGGGGTGCAACTGCAGCGGCAACGCGGCCTCTGGTGCTGCGGCACCCGTGACGCCCGGCGTCATGCCCGGTCCGGCGACGGCAGGCACGGTCGAATCAACGATGGGCTACGCGCCAACAACGGTCGGCTACGCGCCAGCGGGCGGCTACGCGCCAGCGGGCGGCTGCAGTTCTTGCGGCTCACAGGCGGCGGCTTCAACGATCACAGGCTACGCTCCGGTAGTCGGCTACGCCCCGGCATCCGGTTATGCGGCGTACGCGCCGCAGACTCCCGCCATGCCAACGGCCATCGGGGGATACGGTCAATCGATGGGATTTTCACCAACTGCAGGTTATTCCCCTGCAATGGGCTGCAGTTCGTGCGGAACGCAGGCAGCAGTCCCGACGACAGTTGGCTACGCGTCAGCGGTGGCGGCCACTCCCGGGTATGTTCCAACCGTGCGCTATCGAACGACGCTGGCCCGCGTGCCGGTGACCTACTATCGACCGGTGACCGCCAGCGATCCGGCGACGGGTTGTGCGACGACGTCGATGCAGGCGTGCACGACGTACCGATGGCAACTGCAGCGAGTTCCTGCCGGCGGTTCGGGTTGCGGGCTGTTCTCGTGGCTGCATCGGAACGAACAGGCAGCGAGCGTTCCCGTTGCGGCTCCCATGATCACGGGCGTCCCGACCTATGATGCGGTTAACGCAGCCCCGTGCACCCCGGTGAGCCCGGCATATGAAGTGCCGGGTGCAACCCTGGCTCCTGGGCCGGCAGCGGCTCCGGGTCCCGCTTCCTCCGTGCCTGCGGATACTGCACCATCGCTGCAGCCGCAAGCGCCGACGCAGGGCTCAGCGTATCGTTATCAGGGAGGCAATACCAACTCGGTGCTCGGCCCGACTCCGGCCGCGCCTGCTCCGGAAACGCCGGCTGCCGAAAAGGCTGACAAACCGGATTCGTCCGGCAACGTTCCCTTGACCGCGCCCAATGTCGGCGGACAGGCGGCTCAGCCAGCCGAACAGCGGCCTGCGGTTGATCCGAGTTCGCTGCACCAGCCCACGTTCGTCAAGCCGGTGCCTGATCCCGATAAGCCGGCGCAGGAACCTCCCGCGCTGCTGCCGGCACGGGAGCGAACGGCATCTCGAGTCAACTGGGACGTGGTGCCCATTTCCTGGCCCGCGCCCGTCCCGCAGCCCAAGCCGACCTCGCAGCTGAAACTGGCTGCTCCCCCAGTTCCGGCACCTGTCCGCTGGGATGATTCGGGCTGGCAATCGCAGTCGTCGCACTGAGCAGCTGGGAAGTCTGGAGTCCGGAGGCAAGCGTATTTCCCTCCGTCCGCATTCTCCAGCGGCTACTGCCTTGCGGCTGCCGCCTGTGGGCATCTGGCTGCTGAATCGCCACGCTGGCCACTGCTGAGCCTGCGCGATAAACTCACGAGAGCAAGTTGACTTTCGTGATCCCGGCAACGGCCAATGTGCGATGCCTGCCAATCTAACTCCACAGTATCACAAGGCTGAAGAAGAATACCGCCGCGCCACGACTCCGGAGGAAGAACTCCGTTGTCTGCAGGTAATGCTGCGCGAGATGCCCAAGCACAAGGGCACGGATAAGCTGAACGCGGAGCTGAAGCAGAAGATCAGCAAGGTCAAGAAGGAGTTGGACCAGCAGAAGCAGCGGGGGCCGGGGCGCGGGCCGAGATCG
>CAIPEB010000513.1 GCA_903863885.1 uncultured Planctomycetaceae bacterium
AGTTGGGAAAGCCTGCTGAAGCGGGAGGGTGATGAACTCGAAGCCCACTACCGGCACATTCTGGAGGAACTCGGCAAGCAGCCGGGAATGCTGGGGGAGATCTTCAAGAAGGCCCGGCCCGAGATCCAGAACCCGGCCACGCTGCGCCGGCTGATTGTGGACCTGATCGACGTGGAAAAGTGGTCCTCCATGCAAGCCGATGTGAAGGGGGACATCTACGAAGGGTTACTCGCCAAGAGTGCCGCCGAGAGTCCAAAGGGGGCAGGCCAATACTTCACGCCCCGTGAACTCATCAAGGCCATCGTGGACTGCGTGCAACCGACCGCCGAGGACACTGTATGCGATCCCGCCGCGGGCACGGGCGGGTTCCTCTTGGCGGCTTATGATTTCGTCGCTAAACGTCAAGGGAAGACACTCGACAAGGACCAGAAGAAGCACCTGCGTACGAAGTTCGTGAAAGGCTGGGAACTGGTTCCGAACACGGCCCGGCTTTGCATCATGAACCTGTACCTGCACGGCATCGACGCCGATCCTTGCCCGATCAAATCGGGCGTGGATAGCCTCGCCAGCGACCCCGGCGAGCGGTTCAGCGTGGTCCTGACCAATCCGCCGTTCGGCAAGAAGAGCAGCATCTCCATCGTCAACGATGCGGGCGATCTGGAAAAGGACGACACGGCCTACGAACGTCAGGACTTCTGGACCACGACCAAGAACAAGCAACTGAACTTCGTGCAGCACATCAAAACGCTGCTCAAGGTGAATGGCCGCTGCGCCGTGGTGGCGCCAGACAACGTGCTGTTCGAGGGCGGGGCCGGAGAGACGGTGCGGCGTAACCTGATGAAGCAGTGCGACGTGCATACGCTATTGCGGTTACCCACCGGCATCTTCTACGCGGGGGGCGTGAAGGCCAACGTGCTGTTTCTCGACGCCAAGCCCGCCCAAGAAAAGCCCTGGACAAAGACGTTGTGGGTCTACGACCTGCGGACAAACATGCATTTCACGCAAAAGACGAACCCGCTCCAGCGTGCTGACCTGGACGAGTTCGTAGAATGCTACCGCCCTGCCAAGCGACACCTGCGTAAGCCGACGTGGAGTGAGAAGACTCCGGAAGGCCGCTGGCGGTCATTCGATTACGACGACCTGATGAAGCGTGACAAAGTGAACCTCGACATCTTCTGGCTCCGAGACAAGAGCCTGGAAGATTCCGACGACCTGCCCACACCCGATGTGCTGGCCCAGGAAATCGCCGACGACCTGCAAACCGCCCTGGAGCAGTTCACGGCAATTGCTGAGAAGGTGAAGGGGTAATTTCGACTTCGAGAAATCAAACGAATCGAACTAATTTCGAGTGGTCGAGAAAAGCAAACTCCGAGTGGGGCAATCACCCCTCCTTGATGGGTGCAGCTGAGAATAGACAATTATGAACGGAACTCGCGATTCCCACCGAGGAGGCCACGCGATGACAGGCGAACTCCAAATCCCTCCGGCAACCATCTCCCGCACCTTCGTTGTGTCGAAGTGTAGCTACTTCGTGGACGTTCAGCTCTGGCCCTTGCAGTCGAAGATGGACCCCGAACGTTGGCTTAGCAACTTTCGCGATTCCGAAATGGATCACGCGGTACACCTGTTGGGTGCTTTCCTCTACTATTCGCACGCTCTGGTGGAAGAGCTTTTCAAAGCGGCGTTCCAAAAGCTGAGCAGCCGCATTGGTTGCTCAGACAAGCCTTACGAGCAGTCGCAAGCTCATTGGAACCAGTTTCGTCGCAACATCATCGTCACCTATGTCACAGGCAAGAGACCGAGCGAAACGGACAGTGGCTACATTTTTGCAAGGCTTGCCCGGCAGGCTTTAGGGATTCCCGAGAACCAGATCATGAGCCCCATCCATGCCTTGGAAGCATTGATATCAGATAGCCCCCGGCCGGTGATCTTTGTTGACGATTTCGTGGGATCCGGCGATCAATGCATCTCCACCTGGCACCGAGAAATGAAATTGTCTGACGGCACTGTCACTTCCTTCGCCAAGTGCTCGGCGGCGATCAGCACTTCCTTCTTCTATTGCCCCGTTGTGTGTACGGAAACCGGCCGGCAGAAGATCGCACGGCTCTGCTCCCAACTACAGCTTTGTCCGGCACATTGCTTGCCAAACCGGTACAGTGTGATTTCCGAGAATTCGATCGTTTGGCCCGAGCGATTGAGGGCCTCAGCACACGATTTTCTTTTGACGACGAGCCGCAGAGCTGGTATCGCCCGAGGCCGTTGGGCTGGATACAGGAATCTGGGACTGGCCCTTGCATTTGAACATTGCGTGCCCAATGCCACGCTGCCATTGTTCTACCATGAGCAAAACGGGTGGCACCCATTGGTGAGGCGAACATGAAAGAGAACCCTGATACCCGGAATCTTGCAGAACAACTGAGCGATCTGTTCGGCAGCTACAAGGCGGAGTGGCTCAAGGAGCGGATCTTCGACCTGTTCACCGAGCCATCTTACTTTCCGGAATTGGCGACGTCGCGATCTTGTATCCTCATCGGTGGGCGAGGTACCGGAAAGACCACGGTGCTTCGCGGACTCTCATACCAGGGGCGTTTCGTATTGTCTGGGAAGCGAGCCACGAGCATTTCCGGCTGGCCGTGGTATGGCCTCTACTATCGGGTGAACACGAATCATGTCACGGCGTTCAATGGTCCCGAACTGGCGGAGAACGAATGGACACCTCTATTTGCTCACTATTTCAACACACTTATTTGTGATTTGATCCTCGGGTTCTTGCAGTGGTACGAGATTCATGCGAACACGTTAGTCGACTTGGGTGCACAGGCGTGCCAGAGGATATCAACGAGCCTTCACCTGCCGTCCGCGACGAGTCATCGCGAGATTAGGCAGCACCTGATCGACTCCAAGATCGCGTTTGAGGCGTACATCAATAATGTCGTTGATGCGAAACGCCCGCCGCTCTCGCTCCAAGCTGCTCCTATAGACCTTCTATGCGCGGCTATTCTTAAGTTGCCCGCCTTCGCCAGCAAGCACTTTTTTATCCTGATCGATGAATACGAGAACCTGCTCGACTATCAGCAGCAAATTGTCAACACTCTCATTAAGCATGCCAGCGACCTGTACTCCTTCAAGGTGGGCGTGAGGGAATTGGGCTGGAGATGCCATTCGACGCTAAATCGGAATGAACAGCTTGTCCATCCGGCCGATTATGCTCGGATTAGCATTGCCGAGAAACTCCAGGGAGATGTTTTTAGTAGATTTGCCCTGGACGTCTGCACGCGGCGGCTTGACAGGCTCCAACTTCCCGGCCAAGAGATCATTCGTGACGTTCGCGTCGCACTTCCTGGTTTATCTGAAGAACGAGAGGCTGCGAAGCTTGGTGTCGAGGCACAGGCCAAATCCCTTCGGCAGAACTTCTCTCGCCACTTGCCTCCCGAGCTACAGCCTGCAATCGAGAATCTGACGCCGCTCGAACTGTACTTCCACAACTTCTGGATGAAGGCACAGAACCTGACACCGGAGGTCGTTGTTCGCGAATCGCTATCTGATCCCCAGGGGTGGAAGACGCGATATGAGAACTACAAACACGCACTACTATTTACGCTTCGCCGCAAGAAGCGAGGAATCAGTAAATTCTATACGGGCTGGGACGTCTTTACTCAACTCGGGGCCGGAAACATCAGATACGTTCTGGAACTCGTAGATCAAAGCTTCCTATCGCATTTCCGAGCCGGAGGGGCACTAGATCGTCCGATTGACCCGGAAGTGCAGACGCTTGCCGCCCAGCGAGTTGGAAGTATGAACCTTGCGGAATTGGAGGGCTTATCTGTTGATGGTGCCCAGTTGACAAAGCTGCTATTAGCACTGGGGCGAGTATTTCAGGTTATGGCTAGCGAACCCGAAGGACACGCTCCGGAGTTGAACCAGTTCCAAGTGTCAGCGGACGAGGGTGCGGCACAGGAAGGTACGGCAGCAGCAGCCGTTGAGCGATTACTGAGTTCCGCCGTCATGCATTTGGCTCTGATCCGGAGCTCGGGTAACAAGCCAGGTGACGTCGGCGACACCAAAGACTACGATTATATGATTCACCCGATCTTCAGTCCATTTTTCGTTTTTAGCTACCGCCGAAAACGGAAGATGACCCTCCGACCCGAAACGGTGTTGGGGCTTATACAACGCCCCAAGCAGACAATTCGAGCCCTTCTCAGTGAGCATAATCGTAACGTTGAGGGTGAAGAACTGCCGGAGCAACTAATGCTATTTGAGAGATTCTACGATGGCGGTAAATAATCGGCCGGTTTTCACTAACGAGTATCAGTCGGTAAGGGACTTTCTTCCGACGGCGGGCAGCGTCTATATTGCCGGACGATCCGTGGAGGCAAGAAGCGAGCATATCGATGAATGGAAGGAGCGAGCCCGCGACGTTACATTTCTCCCTGTAACCGATGAGGAATCAAACACGGTCACCGTCGATGACGCTGGTGGCAATACTCGCCGGATTTCTCTCCGAAGCAGAGAGCAAGTCGCCAAGTTCATGTCTCTTGTTAAGCGAACCACGATCTACCTCGACGTCACGGGACTACGTCACCAGACATGGGCGGTCCTTTTGCGCGGTGCCTTGGAAACTCGCGAGCGGGTTGTGGTTGTTTACGTCGAGCCCGGCGACTATCGACCAAGCTTGACGCCGACGGATAGTGATATTTATGACCTCAGCGAGAGGATCGAGGGTCTTGCCCCACTTCCAGGCTTTGCGAGCCTTAGGGAGACGGGGGACGAATCGTGTTTCGTTCCGCTGCTAGGGTTCGAGGGTGCACGGGTGTCTTATCTAATATCCCAGCTTGAGCCGCCTGGAGGTAAGATCGTCCCTATCGTCGGCGTGCCCGGTTTTCGTCCCGAGTACCCTTTTGCCACGTATTTGGGCAATCGCATACCGATGATTCAGACCCAGGCATGGAAGAAAGTACGGTATGCTGTTGCGAACTGCCCGTTTGACGCCTATTACACACTCGAGGAAATTGCTGCTGACTTTCCCAGCCATATCCTGAAAATCGCTCCCATTGGAACAAAGCCGCATGCGGTTGGGGCTGTTCTGTACGCGATTGCGAATTCAGAGACAGTGGAACTGGTATACGACCATCCTATCAGGAAGGCTCGGCGAACTGAAGGTACGGCACGCCTCTTGGCATACAATGTCTCCTGCCTCATGCGATAGACTTTATGGCTGTAGACCAGTACTTCACACCTGCCGAGATTGCTGCCAAGATGGTGGCATGTTTCCGAAGCAGAGAGGAGTTTCTAGTGGCCGACTTCGCCGCTGGAAACGGCGACCTTCTTCAGGCGGCCAAGTCGCGATGGCCTGAATGTCGAATTCTGGCAACAGACGTTGATGCTACTCGCATTCGAAGACTTCGCCGAGGTCACCCTGACTGGCTGGTTGGAAAGTGTGATTTTCTTAGTTCGAGTTCTCGTGGATTATGTGAAGTACTCGATGGCGTACTGGGAAAAGTCTCGCTTGTACTTCTTAATCCACCGTTCTCCTGTCGGGGCAATGAGCTGCTCTCCGCACCTGCGGACGGGCAGGCGATGCTATGTAGTCGAGCAATGGCATTTGTACTGACTTCGATTCCCTTCCTTTCGCCGACGGGGCGACTGGCGGCAGTTCTGCCGGCGGGTTGCCTTACGAGTCAAAAAGATGCCCATGCGTGGCAGTTCCTACGCCGAATGTTCAATGTCAGGGTTGTCTCATCACATGACCTGCGAACATTTGAGGGGTGTGCCGCCCGTACGAATGTCGTTTGCCTAAGCCGTATACGCTCTGGTCGCGTTGAGACCCGGCGGACAGGGCGAAAGCGAGCTACTGGAATAGCCGTCAAGGTCATTCGCGGCGTGGTGCCTGTCCATCAGGCCGTAAATGGCATGGCGGGACCCGGCTGGGTGTTTGTCCATACCACGAATTTAAGAAACAACGTTGTCAGCGACGCAGACCTCTCGATCAAGGTTCTGAGGCGTTACGCAACAGGGCCGTGTGTGTTGATTCCTCGTGTCGGACAACCGAATCGGGAGAAGTGCGTTCTCTACTTAGCTCGCAAGCGAGTCGTCCTTTCGGATTGTATCTTCGCCATTAAGTGCGAGTCATCCGCCGACGCAAGGAGTGTGCAGAGTGGGCTTCTCGATGCATGGGACACCGTGTCCCATGCCTATGGCGGAACGTGTGCCAGATACCTTACTCGGGACCGACTATGTTGTCTACTACGAGAACTCGGCTTCGAGGCGTCAGTTGAACCAGAAGATGGGGAGTAGGTGTGAGAAACGGATTCCCATGCCTGTCGTACAAGACACCACTCGCCGCCGATCAACGGCAGGTAAGCAGCGAAACGACGTGCGGACCGAGGTCTGGGTGAACGGCCAACAGAATGTAGGCCATTAGCCGCGGCGTCCTTTTTCCTTCGCAAGAACCTCGACAGCGGCAGTTTGGCTTCTGTTGAGCGGCAAGATCGAAGGTGAACCCTTGCCGGTCAACCCGGCTCGGGGACTGCGGCTGCGAGGAATCTCTGGGGGCGTGCCAACCGGCGGCGTCGTTTTCGAGCGTGAAACGCGGTTGATCGAGAATTCCAAAGTGCCACGTCTCTTGCTCACCGCGAAATCACGCCCAAGAAAACGCTCACCAAAATCAGGCAAGCTCCGTGTTTCGTCGTTTTGGGCGATTCCGGACGTTTATTGAGCGGTTTCGGGCTCCCAATCGACAATCTGCCGCGAAACGCCCTCGTTCCCACCTAAATTCCGGCCCATTTCCGCGTCACAGTCAATGATGCCGCGGATTAATTCGCCGGAACGGCCCTGGGACCCAATTTCGCTGCCATTTGGCACGCACGGCGGTCTATTTGATTCGTTCCAGCCGCAATTCGTCCTTGGAAAACAATTCGCCGCTGGATTCCGACAGGAACTTCACAAGGTTTTCCGTGGTGTCGCTTAGCACGGTAAACGAATTCCCGTCCGCGTCCTTTTCCGACACTCCCTTGATCTTGCCTGCTTGCACGAAACGCGTCTTGGCGTCGCCGTCGACCCACTTCAACGTCATG
>CAIPEB010000514.1 GCA_903863885.1 uncultured Planctomycetaceae bacterium
CTCGCCGACCTTCATGGCCAGGACTGCCTCCGCGCTACTCGCTCCGGAGCAGCAAAGCCGATTGACCACTTTGAGTCGGAGATCTCGGGATGTCAGCGGGTCGGATGCGTTCGTGTCGCCAAGCTGAACCAGCAGACGGCGAAATCGTTGAATTGTCTCGTCCCAGAGCTGATATTCCCACCGCAGTATCGTTGAAGGCATGTCCAGACGCGGATGCTTCTCAGCCGCGTCCAGCAAACGCACCAGTTCACGAAGGCGCCGGTCTTCGACAGGTGGGTCGTCACACTTTTCCTCAACCGCACTGTCCGACGGCTCTATGGTTGGTTCCTCACACTCGGTATCGAGTACGTCAGGTTCCTGGGCCACATCCAGAAGTATCCGCTGCTCGATTTCTTGGCCCGGCAACGATCGCGCCATCGCGGCCGCATCAGCGGCGAATTTCTCGAGCGATGTCAATTGGTCGGCCCAATCGTGAATTGGGAATTTCTTCTCCAAACACAACTGGACGAAGAGCTTGGGATCGCAGAAGTCATCGGAATAGCCTCGCGGCGCTTGCCACTCGGCGATTTCCCCAAGTAGCCGATTGAGCCGCACGGACCAACGATCCGGCATTGGCTCGTCCTGGTTGTCGGTGAGTGCAACCGGCAACCTCCTGAGGCATTCTTCGACGAGGAAGTAAGCCATTTCCAGTTGCTGAAGCTCAGTCTCGATTGCGATGAGATAATCCGCCCATTCGGGGTGGTCAAAGGGCGGAAGTCTTCCAGGGCCGCCGTACCTTGCCACCAGTTTGACGCCTCGCGATGCCAGCCGCTGTTCTTCCTCAGAATCCGCGATGTGGTAAAAAGTGGGGAGCTTTTCGTGTATCCACAGCGCGATGTGCCACAGTTCCACGCCGTGATTGACGATCCGCTGCAGCCCACGGGCTAATTCTCGAACCGGCAAGTACAGCTGTAGGTCCGGATGGGACTCAAGTTCTCGACGGCATTCGTCCACTTCGGCTTTCTCCTGCAGTTCTCGCTGGTCGAGGGTAAGTGAAGGGCAACTCATGCCCTGACCGATTTCAAAGCACTTCGGTCAGCGACTTCATGACCTCAGCTGCAATTTCCGGCAGCAATGCCATGCCGTGGCGGATGGAGTGGCAATTGTGACATAGCGATACAATTTCTTCGATGGACTCATGGCCAACGTGCTCATACGTCAGGTGATGAACGTGTGAAGCGCCCCCCCCGCAGTCTTGGCACTTGTGACCGTCGTATTCGAGTCGTCCGCGCCGGCGCATTTTCCATTGATCCGATTGGAGATATTGGTCGTATTCCTTCAATGCGGCGACCCGGCACTTGCTTCCGCAAAATGGGTGATTGCCGCTGCGGATCTGGAATTTCGATCCACATGTTGGGCAGGTGAGAATTTGACGCAACTGTCCGCATCCGCAGGCTCCGCACTTGCACAAAATCCAGTTGCACGTTTTGAACTCAAATTCCTGGTAGTTATCCAATCGTCTAGCACAATTCCAGCATTTCGCACGCCGGTGTCTCCTATTCCTCTCGTTTTCCTCGGGAGTTCGCACCCCGTGGTACTTCACTCCCGACGCCTGAACATGCACGCGATGGCGATTTGCCAGGGAGTATCTGGGGATCGCATCCATGAGCGCGAAAAGAGCCTCTCGGTAGCTTTGTTCCTGCTGCGTCTGCAGCCGCATTTCCGCGTCTCGAAAATCTCGCCAGCGTCGGAATACCTCAGAAAAGGTGTTCGCGACACTTTGGGATCGACAAATCGTTTTCCAGTTGCTTCGAGCTTCCGCTTCGCTCCACTCCCTCTCGTTCATACAAATCGTCTGTCCAGTTTCCGCCAGATGCACGAGGCGATTTCCACCGGATGCGACCGCCTCGCTGAAGTCAACCACCGCCCAACCAACTTCCGGCAGCTTGCACCACGACTCATGCCTGCGAGCCATGATTCGTTCGAGTGTCCGTTGTTTGTCCTGATCCATGTGACGGTACTCCAAGATCGCACACGGCGACCAAGTGGCGGTCCTTCACCCCGAAGGACCGCCCGTACTTCCAATTTGATGCTGCCCGCTGCTGGATTCGTGGCGATCGATGGACAGTCTTAGTCGCAGCGAGGGCAACCTTTTTCAATCCATCGCAGCACGTCGGCGCGTCGATAGCGGACGGCAGCGCGCAGGCCACGCCCGATCTTGATCGGACGCGGCGATAAGCCCGAGTGAGACCACCGCCAAAGAGTTCGCTCTCCGATTCCACACATCGCCGCAGTCTCTTTGGTGGTCAATAGCTCTGGCACAACGACGACGGCTGTGTCTCGCATGGTTCTACCCTTTCTGAATCGCACCTCGCCGACCAGGGGCGGCTGCGACCACAGCTGCCCCTACTCCTTAACCCGTCTTTCCTTGGTGCGTCTCTTTCGCTCCCGCACCCTCTCGGCGACCGCCAGACCGAGCTTCGTCTCTTTACGCATTTCGTGGTACATGTAGAGGCCGATCCGCAGGATTCGCCGGATGCGCTTCGGGTCGTAATGCCAGCGCAGCCCATTGCAGATTCGACACGCCGGCAGGAAGTTGTCCTCGGAACATTTGCCGCCGCGCTTGTGCGGGATGACGTGGTCAACGGTCCACTTTTCACCGAGTGGGCCGCCGCAGATGTGGCAGCGACCGTGGGTTTTCGCCCGGATGGCCTTTCGCTGCTTGGCGGTCACTGACTTGCGGTGCGAGTTCTTGGCTTTGTCTGCCATTTGCTTACCTGTCGTTGTCGAGTTGTAGGTCCCTCTGCGTCTGTCGTGTACACGCTACATAACACCCGCGAGCAGCCCCGCTTCGACCAGCGAGTCGAAGTGGCGGACAATTCGCTCGGCCAAGGAGTTGTCCTTCGCCAATAGGCCGACCTCGATGTTGCGCTCCTGGGCAGCTTCCGTGAAGTTGGCTGAGGAAACGAACACGGACCGGGTATCGACCACGATACACTTGGCGTGAAGGCAGGCCTTCTTCTCGGGTTTTAGTTCCAGCGAACGCGGATCGAAGAACACGCGGGGCATGGGGCGGTCTGTCGGCCACTGAGTGGTGCGAAATCGGTGTGCGAATCGGCGGACAATCTCGCGCGGGGCTGATGTGTCGCCGGGGCCTCGCTGGATGTCGAGAAACAGCCGCACGCTCAGTTCGGGCACCTCGGACATCCGGTCCGCGAGCGCTCGAAATACCCGTTGGCCTTGATACACGGCGTATCCGGCCACAAGGACCGACGTTTGGGCGTGAGCAAAAAGTTCACGAACCACAACGCTCGTGTCCCGGTTGGTTACGCAGCTGGCTTCGGGACCGGTGGTGACCACTTCGAAGAGTTCATCCGTCCGGCGCCGCTGCGCTCGGTCGTCTGACAGCAATTCGAGAACGGTTGCCATCTGTTCCAGCGAGAAGCCACGGTCGAGCATCTGCTGCAGGTCGCCGGCCACCGCTTGCGCGTTTGAACCCGCCAGCAACCTCTGTATGGCATGCGTGCTGATCGGAGCGGTCAATCGATTAACGCGGATGGCTGCGGTGATTTCGCGTATGTCCCGGTCGGGCAGTCGGAGCAGTTCTGTGCTTTGAACGGTCAGGATCGTGCCCTTTCTCGCAATTCCCAGCGGCTTACATTCCGGTGCGACAGCACCGCTGTGGCTGGCGGTCCTACCGCTCTGGGGTGAAAAATTCGATGCCGAGGTTGTCCACGGTTGGAACCACGAGGGCGCGATCCAGGAAATCGTTGTGCTGCTCGCAGGATGTCTCGGCGATCAACAGACAGCCGTGGCAAGCGGCGCCCTGGAGGAACCTGCGCTCGTGAGGGTTTTCGGGTTCATGCTGAGCGCAAACAGGGTCGTTGGAACAAAGCTCGCCCAGTTCGAGCGCCGCTCGCACGTGTTCCTGGATTCGCCGACCGACTTCGATCAGGCCGCCAAGCGTTCCTTCCGCATCCGATGATCCGGTATGCACCAACACGCCGTAACCGACGCCCGGCAGCGCGTAAATCCGCTCGCGGATTGAACTGGCTGGATATCCGCAGGCCAGGGCCACGGTCGTAATCAGCAGGTGGGAGAACGAATGCAGAAGCAGGTACGGCAGTCCCGGAAACTCCCTGCGCGTTCCATGACGCTCGCTTTTCCAGGCATCAAATCCCGCCAGGAGTTTGCGCCCGCGGTCCTGCACGTCGGGTCGGCGCTCCCAGGCCTCGATGCGCTGCCGGCTGAACTGCAGAAAAACTCCTTCGCCCCGGTTTTCAATGGCGGGCAGCCATCGGATTTCTCTGGCCAGCGAGGCTCGCTTGACTTCGATCTCCAACTCGCCGTCGATGTCCGGGGCCGCTGCCTCGAATCGTGTGAACCCGACCTGTGCAACGACTTCTCGGAGTCGATGAACCAGGATCACCCGCTCGATCGACTCCATCCAGGGCGATGCCCACTTGGCCTGAGGAAGCGCACGCGCGAAGAAATTGCCGTCGGGTTTGTCGTTCCCCAACTCTTCCTTGGCGGCGATCAGTGTCTCGAGTTCCGCGTGCTTGACCGATTTCGGTTGCTCCTGCGCGCCTCCGCTCCGCCGCTGGATTTCAGCGAACACCTCCTCGTCCGACAGACCGTCGAGGGCAGCGTTCACGCGAGCCTTTCGGCGTTCGTACTTCAGTTGATCAAGATCCGCGACCTCTTCGAGGTACTCCCACACCGTCGTCACAGCCAGTTTGACGGTCTCGTCCCTGTCCGGAAGCGAGATGACGCTCAATTGCTGCGGGAAATACGCATTACTTGCCGTTCGCACAAGCAGCCGGTTCGGTTCATTGCATCCTTCCCGCGTGTACGGACCTAGCCAGGGTCGGTTGCCGTCGCAGAGGCCAAGAGCTTTATTTTGAAAGCCGGCCGCATCGCTCAACGGCCGTTCTTTCCGGCACTCGCACCGGACCCATACCTCCGCCAGATCACCGCTCGTGCCTCGTTCGTCCATCCATAATTGCCGCCTACAGTCTGTCTCGCTCGAATGTACGAAGGCTCGCCAGTCGATGTCTCCGATATGGCCGGCGCGGCACGCACGAACAAATCGCACCGGCACGACCGACCGCTTGATCTTGTCCACATCGATGAATTTGCCTTTGGTTAAGGCGAGGCGATGCACAAGCATTCGTGAGCGGGAGGGCGCTTCGGGTGCTTTCGAGCGTACGTCTTGCGTGATGAACCACTCCGGGAACTGCCAGCCAGTAATGCCGGTAGGCGGCGCAGCGGGATCATCATTGTCGGGCGGCGGCGAGAAGAGCTGCAGCGTGGGCAGATCCAGCAGTCGTTTCAGCTTGTCCACCAATCGCGGCTCGCTGATTTCTTCGCGGCCTTCCGACCAGTGGTCCAATCCCGAAACCAGAACCGAATGATTCGGCAGGTCCAGCATGGCGCCCGGTCCGAACGTGGTAACAATCTGGCTGCGGCGAATCTGACCGGAAGGGCGTTTCGTTCGATTGCTGCTCACTCTTCGTCCTCCTCAATCTCCACGCCATCGAGCGTCTGGAGCCAGAGATTCACACTGGGTTCAACGTCGCGCATCGAACGGTTCGCCCGAAACTTGCTGTGCCTCCGAGGCAGCCTTTTCAGGTCGGGGTCAAGGAAGTCGTAGAGCAATCGCTGAGCAGCACCGGCCTCCCGCTGATACTGGAGTGCAACGCCCGCGTTTTGCAGTTCCTGCGCGAACTTGCTCCACTCGTCGAGCAAGTCGCGAGCCCGCTCCTGCACTCGCTGCCGCAGACTCGCGGCCTCCGCCGCATCCATCCTCGCGTGCGATTCCGCCCGGCTGGCCAGTGACTCCACGGCGAAGTCTAGTTTCGGCAACTCTCGCAGGATTTCACCAGCGCCTTTGGGCGGAGTCATTGGCAGATGGCCTTGGCGGGCCAGCGCGATCAAAGTGCCCGCCAGACCGCGATCCAGCGCACGCGGCGAGAACGGCGTCACGCTGGTGGCTTCGACGCTTCGGTAGAACGTCTGGTGATACCCGGCGAAACGCTCGTAATGCGAACGGTCACGCGGACGATTCACATTGAGTATCGTGACCACCAGCCCAGGACGCTGCGGGTCTCGGCCGACGCGGCTCGTTGCCTGGATGTACTCCGCGCTCGTCTTGGGCTGGCCGAATACGACCATCAACCCGAGTCGGACGATATCCAGCCCGACGGAAATCATGTTGGTCGCGATCGCGACATCCACTCGCTGCTTGTCGTTGTACGGCAATTCCAGCCGGCGTTTTGCGTCGGCGACCTTGTCCGTGCTGACGCGGGAAGTCAATTCCACAACGTCGTAGGCGATCTCGCGATTGGCGAATGGACCGGCTGTCTCGCCCACTCGCTGGCGTTCGACATAGCCTTTCAGCCGGTGCGTGACTTCGTCCTCGATAATGCGTCGCGCTCCGCCCAGTTCGCGCAAGCTGTTGTAGTAGCCAAGCAGCGTCATGTACGGATCGGCCGGATTGTTCGGGGACTTGGCCCCGCCGAAATCCGCGTAGAGTTTCGCGGCGGCGGCAAGCAGCGCCATGTACGTTCGCAGCATGATTACCTTCGGGCTTCGCCCTTGGGCCGCCACACCCACGTAAAGCCGCGAGTTGCTTCGTTGCGGTGAATGTGTCTCGGCAAAGTACGAATCGCGACGATCCGGTCCGGGAGGTGGAAAAACGTCCACCAGACGACGATTGAACAATGCGCGGATCTGGCTCTCGGCGCGGCGAACCGTCGCGGTCGAGGCCACGATTTTGGGACCGATGTGACTGTCGCCCTGGACTCGCTGAGACAACTCGTCAAGCGCCGTCTCGTACAGGCCGACCATCGTTCCCAGAGGGCCGGAAATCAGGTGCAGTTCGTCCTGGATCACCAAGTCAGGCGGCGGAAGGCAATTCGCTGGCAGGGCATGCCCGCACGTCGGATGGCATGGGCCGTAGAAACCGTTCTTGTCGTAACGCTGCACTCGGCCGAAGAACGTGCCTACTTCTCCTGTCCATGGAAGCGCAGCGAACTTGTCCACCGTGGCAATCATGAAGCAGGGCAGGCGGCGGTAGATCGGCTCATCGACCGCGAGGATGGGCAGAGGCCGTCCGCGACTGAACTTGCACTCGCGGTTCAAGCACGAGATGCGCAGGTCCGTCGGGTAATCCGGATTGGGCTGAAGCTGGAATGAGTTCGCCTTGAACGGTTTATCGCACCACGGGCACTTTTCCAACGGAATCGGCGAGGGCTTGCGGTCGTCGTTCTTGAAGGCAATGGTCTTCGCACGCGCGGAGTTCTGGTTGTTGTCTCCTTTGACTCCCATCACGTTCGGCGTTGCCGCGCGGCCGACCCAAAGCCCGATCTCGAACGGCCATTCGCCCAGCTTGTTCACGTCCTCCTGCCGCACCAGTTCGAGTGCGCAAATCAGAGTCGCGGCGCGACTGAGTTGATCGAGCGTCAGCAGACGCAGCGTGTAACGCATGAGCACGCTCAGCCCGGCCGAGGTGATTCCCGGATTGCGCAACCGGCGCAGCACCAGCGTGAACGCGGCCAACCCAAGATACGCTTCGGTTTTGCCGCCGCCCGTGGGAAAGAACAGCAGATCGACCACCTTGCGGTCGTTATGCGCCGGGTCGTGGAGTGCCTGCAGGTTCATCAGCAGGAACGCAAGTTGAAAGGGTCGCCATTTCGGCACGATGGAGCTGGGGTCCTTGCCTGCCATCACGCCGAAACGCTGTCTCGCTGCCATGGCCATTACGCGATTCGCAATGCGGAATGCGTCCAGGCATTCCGGTGTGGCCAATACTGAAATGCCTTGCTCAATACGGTTGGCCGCCACGTCGGCGCGATCGAGTAATTCCTTGGCGGTGTCTCTTCGACGCGGCGTGAGTTGACTTGCCGCGGATCGTTGGCGGCTGATCCAACTGCGGTATTGTGTGACGAATCCCCCAAGTTTCTTTTGCGCATCGCCTGCATCCGCGAGTGCCGCGAGCGAATCCATCGAGAGTTCAATCCCCATGATGTCGGACGGGGCCACACGCTCGACCTCGGCCTGCGGCACCCAGCATGTGCGAACCGACAGGCAGCCGCGCTGGTCTGAGACGACGGTTTCCGCAGCGGCGTTGTGGCCGACGGCGAACTCGTACGCATCGCTGTACTGCAAATCGGCCACCTGTTCATCCCATTCCTCGAGGCTCCGCAGGTTGGGACGCGGAACCAGCGGTACGTCGCTGACGACCTCAAGTTGTGCCTGGAAAGCAAATGCCGTATCGCGCGTGATGTCTGGAGCCGGGGCACGGCGATTCACCAGGAACAGCGACACAGAGCGCACGCCTCGCGGCAGACCGCTGCTTCTACGACTATCAGGGATCGGCCTGACGGACAATGCGATCCGCAGGCCATTGCTATTGGGTACATGCGATTCCGATGGCTGCTGGGTCGCATCAGGCAAATCGAGCGTTACCTGTTCCTCGCGTGGCACACGCTGCCACCGATCGGCCGTTGGTTTATCCGGCTCATCCGGCAGTGGCCGATAGTCGCCCCATCGAACGACTACGCGCAGATGTCGCGTGGCTTTGGTGACAAGCACACTCAAGCCGATCGACGATGGCAGGTACGTCAGACGAGCGGCCGCTGGTTCCGGCACGGCTGCATCATCAAGGCCTTTGGAGTCACTCACTTCGTCCACTTCATCGGCGCTTGTAGGCTCGGCACGCTGGTCGGTATCGGCGTCCAGCGGGACGAGAAAGCCGGTCAGATACCAGCGCGAAGGCGCCTGCGGAAGAACCTCGTCGGGCTTCCCGATACCATCACCGGGCCCGACAAGATCCAGCCTCAATGCATCGACTAATTGGCGGCGGACTTCCAGCGAAGTCATCGGCTGTGCTCCTGGTTATTTGTCGGGGCTTTTCCGGCGCGCCGGTTTCTGCTTCGGCGGCGCCGGCAGGCGAGGGGCTGACTGCGACTTGCCACGAGACGCCTCTTGTGCCAGTCTCTCTCGCGCCAAGAGAATGGCGTCGTGCAGCTTTCGCTCCAGCAGTTCACGCGGCGGCAGCTCCGTGAGGTACTGCGAGACTCGGATTCCGCTTTTGTCGAGTTGCAGCAGCTCGACGTGTTCGTCCGACTTGTCGGCACACAGGATTAACCCGAGCGGCGGCTCCTCGCCAAGGTGCATGTCGTACTTTTCCAGCCAGCGCAGGTACAGTTCCATCTGGCCCTTGTCTGCGGCCTTGAACTTCCCGAGCTTCAGGTCGATGGCCACGAGCCGGCGTAGCCGCCGATGATAGAACAGCAGGTCCAGGTAGTAGTTCTCGCTATCGACCGTAATGCGTTTCTGGCGGGCCACAAATGCGAAATCAGTGCCGAGTTCCAGGATGAACGCTTCCAATTCCCGCAGGATTGCCTGTTCCACGTCCTTCTCGGCATATTGGCTGGCCAGCCCCAGGAACTCCAGGAAATACGGGTCGCGAAAGACCAGATCGGGCGTCATTCGGTCTTCATCCCGTAATGCGGCCAGATCCTGCTCGATCACCTTTTCCGGCTTCTTGGCAACTGCCGTCCGCTCGAACAGCAGATGGTCGATCTTGTGCCGCAGCGTCCGCACGCTCCATCGCTCGACGCGGCACATCTCGGCGTAGAAGTCGCGTTTCAGTCGGTCTTCGATCGACAGAAGTTCAACGAAATGGCTCCATCCCAATTGTGCCGACAGCGCCGACACAATCTGCTCCTCCGGGAAATACTCCGCAAACTGAATCATCCGGAAGATGTTTCTCGGCCCAAATCCCTGGCCGTACTCCATTGCCAATTGTCGCGACAGCGTCGCGACAATCTGTTTTCCGTATTCAGCTCGCTCTGTCTGCAGCACGTCCTCGCGGATCCTCCTTCCGATATGCCAGTACAACCCGACTAGCGCGGAGTTCACCGCGCGGGCCGTTTGCTCTCGTGCCGATTCGATCAGCAAGCGGATATCCGCGAACAACTGATCGGCCGGCACTGACATTGGGCCCGCCGTCGAGGACGCGGGCCGGGTGCGACGGGATAACTTCTTTCGCTTGGCCATGCTTACATTCCCGGCAGACTCGGATGCTCGCCGTCGTTCTTGCTCGACTTCCGCCTGCCCGCGGATTTCTTTTTGCCCTTGGCTGCCGCCGCCTCGCTTTGCCCCGCCAGTCGTTCCTCCTCGGCACGCTGGTTATTCAGTTCCAACAGTCGTGCGAGGACTTCATCGCGAAAATCATCCGGCCAACGGTATCGCCAGGGCTTCTTCTTCCCGCGCCCTTTGGAAGGCTGGGCTGAGTATACCTCTTCGTCCTCGTCGTCTTCGTAGTCGAGCAGGAACTCGCACGTGGCCCGCTGCGCAAGGTCTTCCCAGCCGTAGGCTTCAAGAACGACTCGGTCCATCGCGGCGTGCAAATCGCGGAACTTGAGAATGTCGGGCGAATGCTCGTCGGGATCGTGGAACCGGTTGTACGTCATCGTCAGCCCCTCGTCATTGCGCACCATCAATGCGGCGCGAGCGTGATAGTAGGCTGCCCCGGTGTCTTCCAGGGCTGGCAGTTGCTGGGGAAACGGAAAAGTCTGGAAGCATCCAGTCAACGTATAAAGTGGACGATCTTCAAGGGAGGATCCGAAAAAGAGCGACCACACCTCATGGCAGCGTGATTGAAGTACGCCAAACGATGAGAAAGTGGGCATAGCGAAGACATAGAGCTGTTTGTCGTAAATCAACCCATTCGGCAACAACGCAAACACTCGGTGCTTGCTCGTTTGGGGTGTAACCAATACACGCTCAAGTCCGTGAATCGCGGCCCGCAGCCCTGGCCGTTTTTCTGCATAATGCCACCAGTACTTTCTCAAAGCCTCGCGTTTCTGCATTTCTCGCTGCGGTTTCACTTTGGCCCGCACAATCTCCAGTAGCTTGGGCCATCGTTCGGCTTCGCAAAGAGGAAAATCAAAAAAGTCGATGGCGAATTTGCAGTGTTCATGTCGGGGATTGTCTATCACATCCTCAACGCCAATGTATGGAAATATCCGTTCGCCGTTCCTCTTGTCTTCTGCGATGAGTCTATGCATCAAGGATATTGAGTTGGCTTCGCCCCCAGGATTGCGATCGTCGAAGGTGAAGCCAGGACCGAGCAAAATGCACCCTTGGTAGCTCTTGCCGTCATTCGCCGTCAACGTAGCCGGGTCATCGTGTCCTCCGGAATGGAAAAGGTATGCAGTTATCTGTTCCCTGGGTTGTCCGTCCAGTGTGCACGTATCGGTTCGTGCCCCCCTAATCACGTGTACAACACTGACCATGACAGCTGCTGAGCCGGGCCACTTGTACCTGCGGCGTGCAGCGTATATCCATCCGCCATGGGTGCAAATCCACCGTAGACCCGTCACGCGGGTATCGCCCTGCCCAATTGTCTTTGTGGCAATTAGCCCGAAACAACCATCTCGTCTTAGCAGGCAAAATGCACGACGAAAGAAGTGCGCCACTACATCGGCGTTTCCATGTGTCTCCTCGTGAATGCATTTCAACCAATCGAGATAACCATCCCGGTTGGCGTTTCCAAGCGTGTTCTTGCCGGCGAACGGCGGGTTACCCACGATGGTATCAAAGCCGCCGCTCGTTTTTTCTTTCGCATCGACTGTGAACACTTCCGGAAACTCGATTTGCCAGTGAAATGGTTGGAGAGGGTGGTCACCGCTGCGAAGCGATGCGACGGATTCCGTCAGGGGCTGGCGGTCTTCGATCCGGCCCTGTGGTCCGAGGTACTTCACCAATTGCCGAGACAGCGTGTCGAGCTTCGCGACTCGCTCACGGTCCTTGCTGGCCGAGAAATATGCCGCGATGATTGAGTCGCCTGCGAGCCGGGCGAGCGACAACGCTTCGTCGGCCACGTCTAGTTCCTGGCGGAGTTGTTCGTAGGGCTTGTCGTCCCGCGCGGCCAAGATCCGCTGACGGTACTCGGTGACAGTCTGCATCCGCTCAGCAATCGGGTCACCGAACCACACGTCGTCTTTCGCCCGCTTAGCCAGCGGTTGCCAGTGGAACGCGGCAATCTGCTCTCGAGTCAGCCCCACCAGCGAATCGCCGCACCGCAGCGAATGGTCGAGGAACGTGAAGGGATGGTCCTTGGCCAACGTTGCCAGCCAAAGGCTGAGCTTGGCCAAATCCACGGCCATCGGATTCTTGTCCACGCCGTAGACGCAGCGCTGCGCGATCAGGCGCCGGGCGTGCAGAAGCTCATCTTCGTCCGGCGGCAACTTCGGCATGCACTTGTGAATGTGCCACGAATTGACCAGTTCATCACCCAATTGCCGGCATGTTTCGACGAGGAAAGCAGCCGAGCCCATGGCGGGGTCGCAGATCTTTATTGCGAGAATCTGATCGGTTGTCGGATTCTTGCCGAGTTGCTCAAGAATTGGGCGTATCGCGGTGCGAACGATCGGTTCGGTCAGCGAGCGAGGTGTGTAGTGCGACCCGGATCTCCGGCGCTCATCCGAGGGCTGAAGGACCATCGCCCCTTTGGGCACGAGATTGGGCGTTACTTTGCGGGCGATCTTCGTCTCAAGAGCCGCAATCAGGTCCTCGACGGAACCGGCGCTCTTAACGCTCTCCGTGAGTTTGCCTGTGAATTTTTGGTCGGTGTGTTCGGTCAACCACTTGATCCGATCGCCGGGCTTCTGCCCGAGCAACATCTCCAGGTTGATTGTTGAGGGCGCGCCATGTGACTTCGATGCCTTGATCGCGATGGAACGGCCATCGGCCGTCTGCATCTGAAAGCCCATGACTGCTTCATATACGCTGCCGATCTGCTCCACGTCGAGCGTGCGATAGCTCAATCGCTCGCCATCAAGAATCAGCAAGCTGCTCAAGACGCGGAACACAACGCCATCCGAAATGTGCGGGACGTTGAGTTTTTCGATGTCGCTGCGGCGGGATTTCCAGGGACGCCCCTCGAGGAACGGGTATCGATCGGGGTCGAAAAGATAGCCGCGGCGAGCGGGGATCCGCAAGCCGGCGTGCCGGCCGCCTTCGTAGATCATTCGAAACAGAGTCAGGAGCTGCGCCCAAGCGCCGTAGCGCTGGTCCATGGTGTCGGGATACCGTCCCGCATCAGCCCGCAATCGCTCGAACAATCCCGTGACCGAGTAGAAGTTCGCGTAGACGCTATCGCCCGACAGCAGCCCTCGATCCTCGGCGAACAGTATGAACACCATGCGCATGAGGACGTTCAGCAAACCACCGTAAACGTGGTTCGGGTCGGACGCCAGGACTTCGCGCAGCAACTCGCCGTGCCGCTGTGCGTTTGCGGCCTGAAATCCCCGCAGCAATTCAAACAAGGCCCCGAGCACCTGTTCGGCCAGTTGCGTCGAGACGACGTTCTGGTATTTGCGGCTGTCGGCGAGAATCGCCGGGAGACGTTGTTTCTCCGGCAGCGTGAACAGCCTGTCGGCGCACAGCAGCATGTGCAGCGCGGCGAAGATCGGCCGCCCCGAAACTTCGGCCATGTCCTTGATTCGAAACGTCATATAGCCGCTGTTTTCGCCGCGAGGCGCATAGACCAGCCTGAGTTCCGTCTGGTTGAACAGAATCCCGGTCGGTACCTGCGTCTCGCGCAGCAATCGCTCGATGCGCGACTGCGATGTGGCCTGCCAGTGTCCGTCGTCGGCGCTCGTGATCTTGTCGAAGTCCTGGCCAGCGGGCAGTTGCTGAATCAGGATCATCCAAGGACGACTCGCGTCCTTCGGCTCCAACTCCCGCACTGCATACGTGGGAAACAGCGTTTCCTGGTACTCGGGCAGGTCTACGTGTAGCGACTGGGAATCGCGGTCGTCCTTCGCCAAATCGACCAGATCCGCCGCCTCCCAGCCGAGAACTTCCTCGGTGAACCGAGCCAGATTCGGTAATGCGGGCGGCCCGTTGTCTTGTTCCGACAGGCAGTCGAGAAACCGCTGGTGATCGGGGGCGATGTTCCGGTTGACGTATGCCTGAGCCTGGACGAGTGCCGGGATCGAGACGACCAGACCAACGGGTTGAACGTAGCCGAGCCACTGCTGATGAGCGATGATTTCCGGATCCTTCGCCATGTCATCACCCCGTTACCGGCCAGAGGTAGACCAAACCGACCGGCTCAATCCGCGTTGCCTTGATCCGGTACAACTCACGAATGCGATCGGGTTCCGACTGTAGCTCGCGCTCGATGCTGCCCAGTCGCTTGGTCCAGTACCGTTTGTTTGCCTCCAGTTGCCGCATTTCGTCCTGACTGAACTGCAGCAGCATTTGGGTCGGATCGCGCCGCTCGTGCTTGGCCGCGGTGGCCTCGATGTGCTTCTGCTGTGTCTCGAGGATTTCCCGCATGGCCTTGGCTTCCGCTTCGCCGCGCTCGCGAAGCTTCTTCTCGGCATCGCTCGCATACTCTTCGCCGCGCGCGTTCAGATGCGGAAGCAACTCGTGCACGTCACGCGGGGCGGACGCCTGAAGTTGGTTGAGCACCGTGGATGTGATCTGTCGAGTTCCATCGCGGACGATGGCCTCGTCGAGTAGGCCCATCGTGAGGCTTTCGGCGTCGCGTTTGTAGGGCGCGAGGTGTGTGGCTCGAGTCCGAGGATCGACCCAGCGGGCGGTCACGGGAATCAGCTCCTCGTGCAGTCGTGCGGCCCCGGTTCCGTACAAGGAAAGGCGGCCCAGCAGAATCACACGAGGCACCGCATCGGCCGTGTGTGCCAGACATGCGCGGGACAGGTCGTGATGCACAAAACCTTGGGAGACAAATCGCGCGAGGAGCCGCTGAACCACTCGCTGTTCCAGATGAACGTGAACCACGTCATCGTCCATGGTGCCGGTGTCTTCGAACACGACGGGGCGAATCGGCGACGAGCGGCGCCATTCCCAGAACTTCTGATCGCGCTGGCGCGGGGCCCGAAGTGTATCGATCGTATCGGCCCACGTCGGATCGGCGCCTTCCTGCTGGTCGATCGCCGGAAAGTGAAAACGCGGCGTTCCGGAACCGTCGCCACTGGCCGCCTTGAGCCGCTCTGCGCCCATGAGTTGGAGCGAACATGAGATGGCGGAGCGGAAGTGCTCCTGATCGAGGTTGATGCTCTTTTGCGACTCCTGCAATCGCGTCCGAAGCTGGTCGATTTGCCTGCGCAGATCGTCTTGTCGCTCGCGAGTGGCCTCCAACTCTTCTTCGACCGTCTGACGCTGATCTGCTTCCAGGTCGGCCGACTCGATGTCCTGCTCCATCCGATCGATCTGATCGCGGCGTATACCCTGTTTCAACGTGTTGGCCAGCCTCGCGTCGATCACCTGCGACAGGCTGCCGAGTTCTCGGCGGATGCGATCGGTCTTTCGCACGAGCACGGTCAGTATGCGGTCCTCGGGGCGCTGCCGGTAGACGAAATAGTGGCAGAAAACCTCGCTGCTGGGCTGCAGTTTGCGATCGATTCGCCCGTTGCGCTGTTCCATCCGGCTCGGATTCCAGGGCACATCGAAGTGGAACAGATTCGCGCAATGGGCCTGAAGGTTCAGCCCCTCGCGAGCCGCATCCGTGGCGATCAGGATCCGCACCGGGTGCTTGTCGGGACTCGCGTTGAAGGCGAGCTTGATTGCCTCGCGTTCGGCGGGCGGTGTTGGACCGTGGTAGATGGCGATGCGCTGCTCCGACAAGTCGCTGCCTTCGATTGCAGCCGCAAGGTGCTGTTGAAGGTACCGCTTCGTGTCGTCGTACTCGGTGAAGATGATGATGCGCACGTCGTTCCACCGCGGCGGCGACGCAGGGCGAGGCTTGCCCGGCGGTGGCAACCCTGGGCACATCTTTTGACGAATCCAGTCGATGAGGCAGCGAACCCGAGCGTCCGGCTTTAGTCTCGCGGTCTCGGCGATCTCCGTCATCTCGTCCAGCAGCGCCTGCTCTCGCGCGAAAATCTCCTTGTCGGAAGTGTCGGTGACGGGGCCGAGCGTGGCCGCCGACGCGGCTTCGACCTGAGCCTCTTCCTCGGAGTGAAGCTCGTCCTCGTCGATCTGGGCGCGATCGTCATCGCTGGCGACGGATCCGGCGAGCAGATCGAGGTGCGCCGGGACAGCGGGGACTTTCTTCTCGGGTACATCATCCTCGGCGTTCTGGCTTTCCTCCCATTGGCGTTTCACGGTGCGGCGGTGGACTCGCAGGGTTCGTGAGAATGCCTCGATAGACGATAGCAGGCGTTGTTGGAGTCCCGTGATCAAGAGGCCAGCCGCCGCCTGTTTGCGTATTGTCTCGTGCTTCAGTCGCGATTCCCGCAGTTGGCGATATTCGTCGAGAAGTGCGAACAATCGCAAATCAGGGACATCCGCGGGCAATCCGTCTATGTCGATCTGTACCGGGATGCGTTTTGGAAATCCTCCCTGGATTTCCCGGATATCGTCCTTCAGCCGGCGGACCATCACATCATTGAGCATGCGCGCCTTGGCCGGTACTCCGCGACAGAATCGCTGAGGATCGAGAATCTCCAGCAGTGCGGAGAAGCTGTTCGAGTGCCCGTTGTGCGGCGTGGCCGACAGGAACAACCTATGCTCGAAGCGGGGCGCCAGCTCACGCACCGCCCTGGTGATCTGCGAGTCGATGGCGTACTTCTGGCCGCTCGACGGAGCCGCGTGGTGAGCTTCGTCGAGAATCAGCAGCGTGCCTCCGCGAAACTCGCCGAGCCAGTCGAGCAGCGGGCCCGTGTACACCTCGTCAATAAGCAGGCGATGCGAAATCAGGAATCGCGTGTGGGTGGTCCAGGGATTGACGCCGTAGCCTCGCTCTCGCCGCACTCGCGTGATGTAATCCCGATCGAGGATCTCGAAGGTCAGTCCGAATCGAGCATCAAGTTCATCCTGCCATTGGTAGAGCATCGAGGGCGGACAGCAGACGATGATTTCGCGAGCCTTCTTCCGCAGCAGCAATTCCCGGGCAATCAGGCCGGCTTCGATGGTCTTGCCGAGCCCTACGTCGTCGGCGATGAACAGGTTGACTCGCGGCATCAGCAGCGCCTTTCGCAGCGGCTCGAGCTGATAGGCGTCGATCTTGATGCCGGCCCGGAACGGTGCCTGAAACAGACGCGGGTTGGTTGCGGTGACGCAGTTCCATCGCAACGTGTTGAGGTAAGCCGCGAAGAGATTCGGCTGGTCGAAGCCTCGCTTCGCGACCGATTCCCACGCCTCGCCCGTGATGATTTCAGGGTCCACCTCGCGTTCCCAGAGAACCTGCAGCGGCTGCCCCTGCGCGTCGTCGTCCACGCAGGAGAGCGACACGAGCGTACTGTCGCCTGGGTTGGGCGGTGGGGCAACTTCTTCAACCAGATAGAGCCGTTGGCGCACGCGAGCGATCTGGCCGGGCTTCGGTAGCGGCACTGCATCGGGCATGTTCGATCCTCAATGATCTCCGGAGATGCGGCCGTCGGCGTGTGGCTGCCAGCCGACACTCACCAGCCACCATCAGTTTCCGATCGTCAGCGTGCTTTTCGCGGCCGAGCCCTCGTGGCCGGCACGGGCCGGGCCTTTTCCAGTCTCCGGAGCATCTTGTCGAGGTCCGTCTTCCGGTACAGCCGGTAGTTGTTCACCGGGTGGCGGTACTCAGGCACTTTGCCGTCAGCTCCCCAGGTCCGCATCGTATTCACGCAGACGCCGAGGATTCCGGCTGCTTCCTTCACGCGGACGTAGACATCGGGGATTCGCATGATGGGTGCTCCGAGGCCGACGCGATCGCACGAATCGACAAAGCACAACCCTACCAATAACTACTGGTGGTGGCAACGAGCGGCGGCGGAAACGGGCGAGAGGGAAGTTCGATATGAGTTGAGTCTGTAGGGGAATCCCCTACATGCATGCGGAGGTTGAGGGCCGCCGTGTGCGGTTGAGCTATCAAGGGAACAACACAAATCGCTATCTGGGCGAATCGATGCCGACGCATTGATGGTGGCTGCGGCTGCAAGCACACGCAGCCTCGTTGGGGTGCTGCTCAATTGGAGTAGCCGGCCCTGAACGCGACGCCGCACTGTGCATCGGGCCCGATTTGTGCCGAACTCAGACGGGGTTGAGGAAGCGTAACTCCCCACGGTGAGGTGTACCATGTCTGCACGATCATGCCGGAAACTCCTTACGAACGTGTCAGCAATTACTTGAACGGGGCCGTGTTTACGGTGTTTGTTCGTCTCAGTCGCAATCCTGACCGAGCACACCTTCTCGATTAACATCGAACTCGGCGTCTTGGTTACCGGGGGGCCGCTGCCGATCATTTAGGCGAGCAGTTTATGGGGCTGATTAAAGGCGTGCTGTTCGTCACGGCCTGAATTATGCGTCATCATCACCAACCCGTCTTTCGAACTCTTGCCGTGCAGTCGTGATCGCCATCCGTGACAGCAAGCTTACAATTGTCACGCGGAGTTCTCGATGGGCTCTGCTTCCTAATGTTGTTTGAACCGATACCGAGGTGGGTAGGTTGCACATGTTTGACTTTGATCCGTGTCGGTCCAAAGACCTAACGACTCACGAAGAGATTGCAGGACAATAGGAGTGTTATGTCACGAAGATACGCGAAATGAGAAAATGATAAGCCGGTTGTTGATTGCGTCGGTGTATTGGGCCGAAGCTGGTTCGGTGCCGCGACGCCTTGGCAACTTGGTTTCCTGCAACTGATCGGCCCGTGGGTCTTTTAAGACAGCGGCAGAGGAGGCTATAACGGAGACCGTTTCGCAGATAGTTAAGCTTGAGTTGGTCGTCGCCTGTGGACTGCTCCGAAGTGCAATGCCTTTTTCTTTCTTGGGCAGACTTCCTCAGGCAACACATAGCCTCGCACAAAGGGATACTCGGGAAGGTGCCATGATCGAACGCTTTGAGGGACCGGAGAACCGAAGCAATCTTATCGACTCGCTGCAACGGCAGCAGATAGTGCAGGGAATGAGAGACGTGGCGGAGGAATTAGCCGATGTCGCAGAACTGCTGCAGTTCGAGCCTGAGCCGAAAAAGAACGTCCTTATCCGGCAGAACTGCGCGGACAACCATGTTTTCTTAATCCTCTCTGGCCGCGTGTCCATAGAGGTGAGCGGTCGCGAGGTCGCGATTCGTCAGGCTGGCCAGCACGTTGGCGAGATGGCCATGATCGACGCGTCCGCGCCTCGGTGCGCGACCGTTATTGCCATTGAGCAGACCGTCGTGGCGAAGATCAGGGAGCGCGACTTCACCCCCCTGGCAGACAAACACCCTGTGGTCTGGCGCCGGCTAGCGTTGGAGTTGGGTAATCGTCTCCGTGAGCGTGCTAAGTTCGTCAAGCCTCCCAACCCCCGCCCAGTTGTATTCGTCGGTTCCTCGAAGGAGAGTCTGAATCCCGCCCGGGAGATCCAAGGCCAATTCAGCCACGACGATATGGTCATCCGCCTTTGGACCGACGGCTTCCGTCCGTCCGCAACAACGATCGAGAACCTCGAGCGCGAGCTGGCAGGCGCCGACTTTGCGGTCCTCGTGCTCGCTGCCGACGATGTGGTGGAGTCCCGGGATGTGCTGAAGGAAGCCCCCCGCGACAACGTCATCTGGGAACACGGTTTCTTCACGGGAGGGCTCGGTCGGGGGCGGGTCTTCATCGTCAGGCCTCGCGACGTGGACCTGAAACTCCCTTCCGACTGGGGTGGCATTACCATCCTCGACTACGACTCCAAAGGCACAAGCGACGACTTGGCCGCTCGCTTGGGCCCCGCCGTGAACAGCGTCCGCAAGGAAATCAA
This sequence comes from uncultured Planctomycetaceae bacterium, assembly GCA_903863885.1. Taxonomy (GTDB): domain Bacteria; phylum Planctomycetota; class Planctomycetia; order Pirellulales; family Pirellulaceae; genus CAIPEB01. The sequence goes on from CAIPEB010000514.1 coordinate 19,722, forward strand.
CCGGATAAAGGTCAGGTAAACGACACACCGAGGTGATCCCGTGGGACTGAGGCAAGAGCTGGTGTCCGAAGTCGATGCTATCTTCGACACTGAGTTCAAGGAACGAGACGGGCGGAAGGTGCCGGAGCCCGAGGACGTGAAGCTTGGAAACGACGCAGTTAAACTCGACGGCACTGTGCTGTACGCCGATTTGGCGGACTCGACCGGCTTGGTTAAGAAATATTACTGGTGGTTCGCGGCGGAGGTCTACAAGGCGTACCTCATTTGCTCCTGCAAGATCATCCGACGCAACAACGGTGGCATCACGGCGTTCGACGGAGACCGCGTAATGGCGGTGTATATCGGCGACTGGGCGGAGACGGACGCGGCACGCACCGGCCTGCAGATTAACTATGCGGTCAACGAAATCATCAACCCCAAGATCAAGACTCGGTTTACCAGCGACTTTGAGCTGAAGCATGCCGTCGGTATCGACCGAAGCTCTCTGCACGCCGTTCGGACCGGCATCCGTGGCTCGAACGACTTGGTGTGGGTCGGGATGGCCGCCAACATCGCGGCCAAGCTGTGCGGGTTTCGCGACGGCTGCGCCACCAACATGACCGAGGACGTATATAAGAACTGCGACAAGTCCGTCATCTATGGCGGCCTACGCCAGCAGCACATGTGGACTAGTAAATACTGGCGGGACCAGGGCAAGACCGTCTACCAGTCTTCTTGGCAATGGGAACCGTGAACGGCTCCGGAGATGTTGATGGGAATCTTAAGCGACTTGACCGACAGCGTAGAAGAGATTTTGGCGACGCAGTGGGCGACGCGAGACGGACGGAAGGTGCCGGAGCCCGAGGACGTGAAGCTCGGAAACGACGCAGTTAAACTCGACGGCACGGTGCTGTACGCCGATTTGGCGGACTCGACCGGCTTGGTAAGAGGCAAGTCAGCGGCTTTCGCCGCTGAGGTCTACAAGTGCTACCTGCACTGTGCCTCTAAGATCATTGAGCACTACGACGGGGTGATAACAGCCTTCGACGGCGACCGAGTCATGGCGGTCTACGTCGGAGACGGGAAGAACACCAAAGCCGTGCGCTCGGCGCTGGCGATCAACCACGCCGTGCTGAAAATCGTCAATCCGAGAATCGAGGCCCAGTACCCAGGCAATTGCTACGTAGTGCGCCAGTCGGTCGGTATCGACAGCAGCTCGCTTTTTGTCGCCAAGACCGGCATCCGTGGCTCGAACGACTTGGTGTGGGTCGGGATGGCCGCCAACATCGCGGCCAAACTGTGCGGCCTTCGCTCCGGGAATTACGCGTCGTGGATTACCAAGACGGTCTATGACCACATGAATGATGAAGTGAAAATGAACGGCGACAAAAACATGTGGGAGCAACGCACATGGCCAGCTCAGCGGAATATGACAATTTATCGGTCCCTATTTTCTTGGGCCGCCTCGTGATTGGCCTGGGGCATCAGGCCAGCCCTTTCCGAATGCATTTCCACCCCCGATTGTACGCGTGCGCGTAGAATGGGGAAGTGTGTCGGGTGGAAATGCTAACCTGCGGAAACACGGAGGAGGCCATGCTGGTGAAGGAGATTATCAATCGCCTGAAAGTGAAGCGTCCGGTCTGCCTGATGGCCCGAATGTCGTTAGCGCGTCTGCTGTCAGCCGAGGCGATCGACCAGTTGTTTTACGATCATGCGAAC
>CAIPEB010000515.1 GCA_903863885.1 uncultured Planctomycetaceae bacterium
CGGATCACGGCCTACGCCGATCATGCCATCCAGTTCAGCCGGAAGAACGCCTACGACATCATCGCGGGCCATCGCACGGATATGCCGATGATCTTCGTCAGCAGGTTCTTCAGCACGCCGGGCGCGGGCGGCTTCTCGTTGATCTACGCTTACGAGCTGACGAAGAATCCGGTCTATCTTGCCGCGGCCGTCCAGGGCGCGAACTACAGTCTGGGCGCTAACCCGGACAATCTGTCCTACTGCTCGGGCGTCGGCTACGGTGCGGAGCATTTCCCCTTCTTTGTGGACGTCTCGATCACCGGGCAGTACCCGGATGTCCCCGTGGGCCACATCCCCTATGGGCAAGGCAACGAGGGGAGCTCGATGAGCCGCAGCGCCAACGGCTGGGTGCAGACGTGGCTTCTGAACTATGGGCCGACCAAGAAGATGATCCCCAACTGGTACGATTGGCCGGTCACCGAGCAGTACATCGACTTCGGCCGGTATCCCCTGCACAACGAGAACTGCTTCAATCAGACCACTGTCCCGGCCGCCTGTTACTGGTTCTACCTGGCGACGCGGCCCGAATGATCTTTCGTTGAGCCGCCGACGCACGAGAGATATCAGACGATCCGCAGATTGGCGATCTGCAGTGTCCGGCAGGAAGACCCCTATTCCTTCAGCTTCTCAGTCGGATGCGGTTGCGTTACGAATCCCGCGCTGGCCCAATCGGCGTGATCGCAATCGATACCGTCGCCGGCCTCGTCCGCTTCAAGCCGGATGGTCTTTGCATTGTCGGGAACGGGTACGTCAATAAAGTCGATTTCCCCGGAACGCATGACGCCCGTTTCGGTCAAGAGCGTTTCTCCCGCAATGGCCTCCGCCGCCTGCTCGCCGTCACGAGCGTCGCTGAAGACACGGAAGATGATGCTCGCCTGAGGATAGTCCCGCATCGCATCGTCCACGCCGACTACGGCCACGAAACGGCGGTACCCGGGCTCGACGCGATACACGAGATCAGACCTCGCGCAGGTTCCGATGCCCGACGTATATCCGTTTCCCGCAATGCTCAGCGGCGTTCCGCTCCAACTGCGGTTCACGCCGATCGTGGTTCCAGGCCCCCCGACCGTGGCCTTCAGAGGCTTGAGGTCGGCAAGGCACACATCAGGCACGGGCGGGGATTTCGGCATGGCCCGGTACTCTGCACAAACCGTATCGCCGCACTCCTCGCCGCAGAACAGTTTTGCTTTCAAGGTCATGGGATCCGTCAACGCTATGGCTTCCGTATAGCGGGTTGACTGTCGCGTCGGCTCGCTGCCATCCGTGGTAAAACGGATTTCAGATCCCTCCGCGTCAACGGGAGCATAAATCCGGATGGCCTCCCTGCGGCCAGGCCTCACGTACGCGCGTGAGGGAGCGATGGTCGGCGCCGGGATCGCACAGACTGTCCACTGCCGCTCGAACGTGCCGTTCGGGACCGGTTTTCCCAGACCGTCCCGGATCGTGATGCGATAAGGACGGGAACTCTCGATCATCTGCGAGGGCCGATACGATTGCGGTGAATTCCATTGTCCGTCCGTAAGAGTCTCGATTGCGACATTTGCCTCTGGGACTTTGGTGGCGACCTCGATCGGTGCTGCCTTGAGCAGTCCCGATCCGGATGGCGGGATCTTGGTGTGCACAGCGCGGACCAGGGCGCATCCGTGGCGAAGCGGAACGGCCGCATGCTGGTTCTGGAGCGGCGACAGCGATTGCCATTCCGAGTCACCCGGCCTGAGAACCTCGAAAAAGTGCTGTTCCGCGAACACCGGATGCCGCGAGCGGATTTCAAGATCGGTCTTGTCGGCGTCTCCAGCCAAAGCAATGGCAATCAGCACTCCGCCGGGAATCTCGAAAGCGTTCGTCCGACCGGCGCCGACTCGGACTGCGTTGTCTTCCAGCAGCCAGCGGCGTCCGCGCAGACTCTCGAACAGCAGGCCGTACTCGGCGTACAGCCTTTCCAATTCGGCATCGCCCGGATTGAGCGTGTGGTTGTTCAACGGCATCGGAACCGTCAGGAACGATCCCAGGTAAAGATGCCTCTGGAAGTAATCGTGTCGATTCGGTCTGGGAAACCACTGGGTCCAGGCGACGTAGGGCTTGCAGAGGGCCATCAGCGCACATTGATTCAGGCTGCTGGGGGCCGTCCCGATTTCGTCATAGAAGCCGTCGATGTTTTCGTAGAGGTCGATACGCCGATAGAGCGGATTGCAGAAGATGACCTTTCCCCGGTCGTGAACCATCGGCCCGACGCGGCGCATCAAGTCCAGCCAGGAGAGAGCCAGTGATCCGCACTTGCCGCCGGAGGCCCAGGCAATGCCGTCATCCCTTTGCCAGTTGTAGAATCGCAGGAAATCCGTCCGATCAAAGCAAAACCCCGAACTCTCGGGGAGTTTTTCCAGGTGCCGACGGACCTGGTCTACGAGGAAATCCTGAAAGCTCTTGATCCCAAGATCGGCCAGCACGCCGTTCTCCCAAGCTCCCCACGGCTCGCCGCCGTCCTTGGGGTAAAGCAGCGCATCGCGGATCCGGTAGTGCACAAAGTCATTGGGGTCTTTCCAGAGATCGGCATCCGCAGCGGCCTTGCGCGGCGGGGCCGGGCCGGATCGCACGACGTTCAGCCCGAATTCCGCAGGATTCATGTAATTCAGCACGTGGAAGCCCGACTTGCGCATGCGGGCCGAGTACTCGCGGAGGTTCCGGATCGAAGTCGCGACCCTCGGGCCCTGAGCCCCAAACGCCCGGGCATTGGTCCACGTCAAGTTCTCGTCGTCGGTCAACGGCAGGTACATGCCCATGTACACATAGTCATAGCCTGCTTTCCAGTTGAACCCGAAGCCCTGGCGATGCAGGAGATAGTCCTGCAGCGGGCCTTCCCACTCGCTGTAAGCCCCGTTCCCCGCGACCAGCCACGTCATTGCGCCCCGGGGTTCGAAGAACTGCGGATAGCCATCGCGGTATAGCCGCAACAGATCCCTGCAACCGGCGAGGCGGGGATAAAGCAGAACCGTGTAGCTGAAGCTGTTCCCCGGCGTGATCCTCCGGTTCGTGCGCACGAACCGGGCCGCTCCCTCGGCCGTCGTCTGCAACTCCATTTCCACGAGCGGATCACCCGGGGCATGGGCAAAGCCGATTGCCGAGTTGCCGCTGGAATCCAGGAAGGCCACGACCGGAATCGATATCGCCGAGACGTCCTCGTGGGTGCGGCCTCCAAAAAACATCCGCCGATCCGCCAGGTCCGCTGGAACCAGCGGATCGCTCCATGGGCTCCGGACGTTGGCAGTCGGGTCGCCGCTGCCCCAGGTGGTCCAGTAACGAGGGTATTGCTGCTTGGGTACGCGAATCTCCGTGATCACCGGAGCAGACCAGAGGCCTTCGATGCCCGATACGGTGACCTTCCACTTCAGCACATCACCGCAGGCCTGCAGGCAATCCTCGACGGAGCAGGAAGCCCGACAGTCGCTGCTTTGCCAGCGGCGCCGAAAACAAGCGGTGTTCGATTCGATGCCAACCGATTCCAGCTTGCCGGGCGTCGCGTTATCCAAACGGCTGGCTACATCAAAGGCAACGGTCGTCGCATCCAGACGGAACTCCAATCGGCCCTCGCGGGAAATAGATACCGGAGTCGACGCAACACTCAGCGATCGCCACGGCTGTTCCGCTTCGTACGTGCCGGAGCCTTCACCGGCAAATGTCCAATCGAGGGCAAGAAACGCCGCGCAGACAACCGCAGCTGAGCTGAGGAATTGAGGATGACGGAAAATTGCACTTGTCGCAAACATCGCTGGTTGGCCCTCCGCGCAGGACTATTTTGAGTTACGCCGTTTCTTGTACGCAATGCCGCCTCAATGATTGAGGACAGATGGCCAAAGACCTTGGGGAAAATGCACTAAGAAACTTCCTTACTCCGGTTGTCGGCAAGCTGCAAAGTAAATGCTGCGCATTCGCTTGCCGCAAAAGGCGTACTCGTGTTCAATGGACGCTGCCGAGCGGTGCCGGAGAATGGTCGACCGGTTCGATTGTCCATCGGGAGCAACATCACCAATGCATGTCGCGAATTGCTTCGCAACGGACTCCCGATAGTTTGTCCGAGTCATTGTCAACAGTGGGTCACGCACGGTCGTGTTGTCAGTGCCTTCGGTTCAATGCTCGATTATTGTGGCGACCGCTGTATTTTCTGCGAGGACAGACTTCGGAACGGTTTCGTCATGAACGACCAGGACAAGTCCAGACAGCAATTGCTGGCCGAACTGGCCGAATTGCGGCAGCGGCTTGCAATCCGGGAGGCTCGGACGACGCGCGGCCAACAGGACTGCGAGGCCGTGGAAGCAGCCGCGGCGGCATCGGAGGATCGCAGCAATCCGAGCCGAGATCAAGCGGAACTTCAACACCTGAATCGCGCGATCCTCGACAGTATTCCCGATCCGGTCTGGATCAAGCATTTGGACGGACGGTTTGCCGCGGTGAATAAGGCATGGCTTCGATTCACCGGATTGACACTGGCCGGCACGGTCGGACGGTCGGACACCGAGTTGTTTACGTCGGAAATCGCCGCTCGGATTCGAGATCAAGAACTGGCGGTCGCTGCCACGGGACAGGCGCAGCTTTGGGAGGAGAGCGCTCCGGACGAGAAGGGGAAACTCCGCACGTTTGAGACGTTCAGAGCCCCGCTGTTCGATTCGATAGGGTGTGTTTCGGGGATCATCGGGATTGCGAGGGAAATCACCGAGCGTAAGCGGAACGAGGAAGCCCTGCGCGTTGCTCTGGTCAAGTACCAGACCCTCTTCGACAGTTTCCCTTTGGGTATAACCTTTGCGGACTCAGCCGGGAACATCCTGGAGGCCAACCGCATGTCAGAGCGGTTGCTCGGCGTGCCGAAAGAGGATCATATTCGGCGCGGAATTGACGGGCCCGAATGGCGTGTCGTCCGGTTGGATGGGACTCCCATGCCGCCCAGTGAATACGCGACCGTCAGGGCGCTCAAGGAACAGCGTCTGGTGGAGAACGTAGAGATGGGGGTGGTCAAACCGGACGGTTCGACCACCTGGCTCACCGTCACTGCCGCCCCGTTGCCTCTGGATGGATATGGGGTCGTGGTCACCTACGGCGACATCACCGAGCGAAAGCTGGCAGACGAAGCGTTGCGTCAAAGCGAGGCTTTCATCAAGACGGCATTAGACAATCTGCCGATCGGCGTGGCGGTGAATTCAGCCGATCCGGATGTTGTCTTCGATTACATGAACGACAACTTCGCAGCCTTTTACCGGACCTGCACTTTATGAAATGTCGTAATTGTTAGGCGGCGAGTTGTGCGAGCCGCTGGACGAGTGCGTGAAAATGACGCGTTACATGCCGTGTGGCGGTAGCGGCGGATATTTCGTTTCGGATGAACAAGAGCCGCAAGGCTTTGCGGCGGTTTGCATGAGAAGGGCGCCGGTCGGGGTCGTCCCACGGCGAGTTGCTGCGGTCCGTCAATTGGTCATGAGGGCGGTGCCAGGC
>CAIPEB010000516.1 GCA_903863885.1 uncultured Planctomycetaceae bacterium
ACCATCAGCGGATAACCGATGTCGCGCGCGATCTCCAGGGCTTCCTCAAACGTGCTGGCCATGCCCGAGTCGGGCTGCGGAATTCCCAGCTTCCGCATCATATGGCGGAACCGATCCCGGTCCTCAGCCAAATCGATCGAATCCGGCGACGTGCCGAGAATGCGCACCCCCGCGTCTGCCAGTTCCCTCGCGATATTCAGCGGCGTCTGGCCGCCGAACTGCACGACCACGCCTTCGGGTTTCTCTTTTTCGTAAATGCTCAGCACGTCTTCGACGGTCAGCGGTTCAAAGTAGAGCTTGTCGGACGTGTCGTAGTCGGTCGACACGGTCTCCGGGTTGCAGTTGACCATGATCGACTGATAGCCCAGTTCGCGGATCGCCATGGCCGCGTGAACGCAGCAGTAATCGAACTCGATTCCCTGGCCGATGCGGTTGGGCCCGCCGCCGAGGACCATGATCTTGCGTCCCGGGTTGGCTGTGCTCGTATCGCCCGTGCGGTAACTGGAGTAATAGTACGACGCGTTTTCCACTCCGCTGACGGGGACCGCGTGCCAGCCCTCCGCCACGCCGATCTCCTTGCGACGCGCGCGGATGCTCGCTTCGGAAACAGCCAGCAGTTTGGCCAGATAGCGATCGGCGAACCCGTCTTCCTTGGCTCGCCGCAGCAGATCGGCCGGGGGCAACTGGCCGCGGTGCTTCAGGATCTCCTCTTCGAGTTGAACGAGTTCCTTCATCTGTTCGATGAACCACGGTTTGATGTGCGTCATTCTGTAGAGCGTCTGGACGTCGGCGCCCTTGCGCAAGGCCTCGTACATCACGAACTGCCGTTCGCTGGTCGGCTCGGCCAGCATTCGCATCAGTTCGTCGAGCGGTTTTTCGTGGAAGTCCCTGGCGAACCCCAGTCCGTAGCGGCCGATTTCCAGCGACCGGATCGCTTTCTGCAGCGCCTCCTTGTAGTTCTTGCCGATGCTCATGACTTCCCCGACGGCCAGCATCTGGGTGCCGAGCTTGTCCTTCTGCGCGGGGAATTTCTCAAAAGCCCAGCGAGCGAACTTGATGACGACGTAATCGCCCCAGGGCGTGTATTTCTCCAGCGTGCCCTCGCGCCAGTAGGGGATTTCGTCCAGCGTCATACCGCCGGCAAGCAGCGACGAGACATATGCGATCGGAAAGCCCGTCGCCTTGGACGCCAGCGCCGACGAGCGGGAGGTGCGCGGGTTGATTTCAATGACCACGACGCGTCCGGTTTTCGGGTCGTGGGCGAACTGGATGTTCGTGCCGCCGATCACCTGAATCGCTTCCACGATGTCGTAGGAGTACTTCTGGAGCCGGCGCTGGAGCGACTCGTCGATGGTGAGCATCGGCGCGGCGCAGAACGAGTCGCCGGTGTGCACGCCCATCGCGTCGATGTTCTCGATGAAGCACACGGTGATCATCTGGTTCTTGGAATCGCGCACGACCTCCAGTTCCAGTTCCTCCCATCCCAGGACGGACTCTTCGACGAGAATCTGGCCGACGAGGCTGGAAGTCAGGCCGCGCTGGGCGATCGTGCGAAACTCTTCCATGTTGAAGACCAGTCCGCCGCCCGTCCCGCCCATCGTGTAAGCGGGGCGGATGACCGCGGGCAGTCCGATGCGGGACACCGCGTCCTCGGCTTCTGCGAGAGAGTTGGCGATTTCGCTTCGGGGCATCTCGATGCCGAGCTTCGTCATCGTGTTCTTGAACGCCTGGCGATCCTCGCCCCGCTCGATGGCATCGACCTGCACACCGATCACGCGCACGCCGTATTTTTCGAGCACGCCCGCTTTGTGGAGTTCCGAGGACAGGTTCAGTCCCGACTGCCCGCCGAGGTTCGGCAGCAGGGCATCCGGCCTTTCCTTGGCGATGATCTCAGTGAGCGAGTCCACGGTCAGCGGTTCGATGTAGGTCGAATCGGCCATGCCCGGGTCGGTCATGATCGTGGCCGGATTCGAGTTGACCAGCACGATTTCATAGCCAAGCCCGCGCAGCGCCTTGCAGGCCTGGGTGCCGGAGTAGTCGAATTCGCAGGCCTGCCCGATGACGATCGGCCCCGAACCAATGATCAACACCTTGCGGATGTCCGCGAGTTTACCCACGGCCTAATCTCCTGCACTTACTGGAACCGAACGCCGAAACGTGGATTCGGCCGCGCGAACGGAAGGGGCGCAGGATGAGCCTTGCGTGTTTTCGACGCCGCCTTCGGATCCACGCAACCGGCAACTAGGCTACGATACGCCAGCCACCGAGGGCAAGTACCAGGACTCGCCGGACTGCTTGTTGCCGGTGATTTGATTGCCGTAGACTGATCCGTGCCGATCGCAGGCAGAAAATCACCGAACCGGCGGAAACTCCCGGCACACCTCATCAAGGAACGGGTTCATGCAGAACGAGCATAGAGCAACGGCCCGGAACACACGACGCACTTTTCTTCAATCGACCGGCGCGATGGCTGCCGGACTCTGCCTGGCCAAGACCGCGAATGCGGCCGATGCACCGCTCGCTGTCAAAGGCGGCGCCAAGGCCGTTACGGTTTCGCACGACGACGCCACAACATGGCCGCGTTATGGAACCGAAGAAGAACAGGCCGTGCTGGAGCTGGTGCGCCGTCCCGATTACGGCCCGATCGAAGCTTTCGAGAAGGAATGGAAGGAGCAGTTCAAGGTGCCTTACTGCAAGGCACACTACAACGGTACCAGCGCCATCACGGCCATGTTCTTTGCGCTGAATCTGCCGCCCGGCAGCGAAATCATGGTCCCGTGCTCGACGTTCTGGGCCACGATCATGCCGATGCGGTTCTTCGGCCTGGTGCCCGTGTTCGTCGACGTGCATCCGCGCACGATGAATTTCGACGTCGAAGATGCGAAGCGCAGGCTGACCAAGAACACGAAGGCCGTCTTCCCGGTCCACTATCTCGGACTGCCGGCCGACATGGACCACATCAGCGATTTTGCCAGGCAGAAGGGTCTGATCGTGCTCGAAGATGCTTGCCACGCGCACGGCGCCTCGCTGCATGGCAAGCCGATGGGAACGTGGGGACGCATGGCGTGCTTCAGTTTCCAGGCCAGCAAGCCTCTGCCGGCGATCGAGGGAGGCATGGGCAATTACCAGAACCGCGAGGATTACGAGCGGGCCGCGACCCTGGGACATTACGAGTGCCCGCCGAAGTTCGCAGCCGGCAGCGAGTATGCCAAGTACCACGGCACGGGCCTGGGTATGAAGCTGCGAATGCATCCGATGGCCGCCGCATTGGCCCGATGCCAGTTGAAGAAACTGACGAGCCAGAACGGCGCGGGGATCGCCCAGACGCGGCGGCTCAACGATCGGTTGATCCGCCTGCCCGGCCTGTACGAACAACAGAACCGCCCGGACGTCGAGCGGGTCTTCTACAACCAGAACCGTTTCCTCTTCAACGAGTCCGAAGCCGGGATGTCGCGCGAGACCTGCATCAAGGCACTGCGGGCCGAGGGCGTATCCGTCGGCGCGGCGGGCCCCCAGTTCCAATGCGATCATCCGGCGTATCACGAACCGCAATGGTGGCATCACCCTCCGGTCATCGCCGACCACTATGCCGGCGCCGAGGAACTCACCCGACGCGGCATCTCGCTGCCGTACTTCACCAAGGACGTTCCCGAATTGATCGATCAATACATCGTCGCATTCGAGAAAGTCTGGGCCCGCCGCAAGGAACTTGCCAACTCATGAGCCGGCGGTAACATTTCCCCATGGGTGTACCCGCGTCCCAGGCCTGGGCCGTCATCAAGCAGGTGCTGCGCCAGAAGCTGCGCGGCAGGCAGCGTTATCCGCTGGTGCTGATGCTCGAACCGCTGCTGCGCTGCAATCTTTCCTGCGACGGTTGCGGCAAGATCCGGCATCCGGCTGACGTGCTGCGACGTGAACTAACACCCGAGCAATGCCTGGATGCGGCCCATCAATGCGGCGCGCCGATCGTCTCGATCCCCGGCGGCGAGCCATTGCTGCACCCTCGGATCGCGGAGATCGTCGCGGGACTGGTGGCACAGCGGCGATTCGTTTATCTGTGCACGAACGCGCTGAAGCTCGAAGAGCGTCTCTCGGATTTCCGTCCGTCGCGTCACTTGATCCTCTCGATCCATCTCGATGGCCCGCGCGAGGAACACGACAATTCCGTCGGCCGCGCGGGGACCTTCGATACGGCCGTCCGCGCCGCCAGATCCGCGATTTCGCGCGGGTTCCGAGTCGCAACCAACACCACTCTGTACGCCGGCGCAGACGTGGAACGGATGCGGGCGTTCTTCGACGCGATGATGGCGATGGGCGTGGAAGGGATGATGATCTCGCCGGGTTATCGTTATGAACGAGCGCCGGGCCAGCAGCATTTTCTCCAGCGGAACGAGACCGTGGAGTTGTTTCGCAAACTGCTCGCCAGACGAAAGCGAGCATGGCGATTCAACCAGACTCCGCTGTTCCTGGAATTCCTGCAGGGCAACGTCGAACTGGAGTGCATGCCTTGGGGCACGCCGACGTACAACGTGTTCGGATGGCAGCGGCCCTGTTACCTGCTCGAAGAAGGGTACTGCGCGACATTTCGCGAACTCATCGACTCGACCGAATGGAACCGATACGGCCCTTCCAGCGGCAACGCCGCGTGCAGCGACTGCATGGTGCATTGCGGCTTCGAGCCGAGCGCCGTGGCTGCGACGTTTTCCTTGAAGAGAAAGAAACGTCCCTCCCGTTCCCCGTAGTGGAGTTTCCGCGAATCGAGTAGCCTGGGGAGCAGGCTGGAGTCCGGAGTCTGGAGTCTGGAGTCCGGAGGAATACCGTCAACCATCCGGCTACCGGCATCCTTCACATCGACTCTGTGGTGATCTGATGATGTGGCGACATCTTGTCCAACAGTGGTTTCAACAATCGGCCGGGCAGAAGCTGATGGAAGCGGTCTCGGAAGCGACGCGGGGCGCGCAGTACCGCTTCGGGGATCCCGAATCTCAGGCCTCGAATGCCCAGAGGCAGCGTTGCCAGATTGCCGTGCTGTTTGCGCTGGGAGTCGAAGCGGGCGGGACGGTAGATCTGCTGCAGAACCCCGTTTCGATGCGATGCCCGCGTTTCGTCGAGCATGCGGGCATACTGGCGGAGCGACGGGTCGCCGTGATCGAGACGGGGGTGGGACGGCAGGCCGCGACGGCGGCGACCGAGGACGTCATCGCACTGCATCGTCCGGCCTGGCTGATTTCGACGGGATTCGCGGGCGGCCTGCGTCCCGGCCTGCGTCACGGCCACATCGTGATGGCCGACGAAGTGATCGGGCCGGACGGACGTCGCCTCGAACTCGGGCTGCACGTCGATCGCGAGGCGCTTCGGGCTTCACCGGCGCTGCACGCGGGGCCGCTGGTCACCGTCGATAGACTGCTGCGCACAGCGGCCGAGAAGAGTGAACTGGCCGATCGCTCGCCCGCTTTGGCCTGCGACATGGAGACGATGGCCGTGGCCGGGGTCTGCCAGAGGGAAAAGACCCGCTGCCTGGCCATCCGCATCATCAGCGATACGCTGGAGGAAGAACTGCCCAAGGAGGTGGAACGCCTGCTCGAGCAGAAGTCTTTCGCGGGACGGCTTGGAGTTGCAACGGGCGCACTGCTGAATCGCCCGTCGAGCCTGAAGGACATGTGGAGGCTCAAAGAGGAATCGCTGAAGGCATCCGACCGGCTGGCCCGGTTCCTTGCCGGCGTGATCGGGCAACTCGAGGTGCCGGATGAGATGGCGGAAAAACAGGCTTAGGCAAAGCGCAGAATCCTGAACCATTCGTCGCCTGCTTGTTCTTTCGCCCTGCCTTCGCTGACGAGGAACGTCCGTGCATGACTTCACCCTCCCGCCAAGCGTGCGGGTGAAGTGGATTCGCGACCTGCATGGATTGGCGGCCATCTTGCGCCGCCCGCGCTGGGCACCGGGCGCCCCGTTGAAGACGTCCCGGAGTTCGACGCACGCGCCGTTTTCGATTGCCGATCGGGCAAGATTTTGTCGGGCCGCAATAGACCGACCAAGGTCTCGTTCTGTACACTTCCCTCAACGGTTTGGGATCGCGCTTCCGGTAGGTGCGATCCGTGCGGCGCGCCGGCCTGCGCAAACGGCGGGCGTCGCCGAGCGTCCGATTCCCTGCTTTCCGGCTTTGATTTAAGTGATCCAACTATGGAAATGGACCGTCTGGTATCGTTGTGCAAACGGAAGGGCTTCCTGTTTCAGTCCAGTGAAATCTACGGCGGATTGAACGGTTTCTGGGACTACGGACCGCTCGGTGTGGAACTGAAACGCAACGTCAAAGACGCATGGTGGCGCGACATGGTCACGGGCCACGACGATTTGACCACGTTGCCCGGTGCGCCGGAGGCTTACGAGATGGTCGGCCTGGACTGCACGATCATCATGCACCCTCAGGTCTGGAAATGCAGCGGCCACTACGACCTGTTCCATGACTACATGGTTGACTGCCGCGAATCGAAGAAGCGATACCGCTTCGACCAGGTCCGCGGACGGTGGGTCGAGGGCAAGGGCCAGCGTTTCTTTGTGGCGACGACGGCCGAAGCCGACCACGAACAGGAGGACATGCAGTCCCGGGCGCTGAAATTCCTCAATCTCCGGTCGAAGGACGCGGACCAGTTGAAGTGGGACGCCGAGTGCCTGACGCTGCCTCAGGTGCCGGACCGGTCCCAGGTGCTCGGACCGGACGCCAAGACCCTCGGAACGCTCACCGATCCGCGCGAATTCAACCTGATGTTCAAGACCACCGTCGGCGCGCTCGGCGGCGAAGACGACTTCGCGTTCCTCCGGCCCGAGACGGCTCAGGGCATTTTCATGAACTTCAAGAACGTGGTGGACAGCACACGGGTGCGGGTACCGTTCGGGATCGCCCAGATCGGCAAGAGTTTCCGCAACGAGATCACGCCGCGAAATTTCACGTTCCGTTCGCGCGAGTTCGAACAGATGGAGATCGAGTTCTTCTGCCATCCCGATTCGTCTCGGCAATGGTATCAGTTCTGGCGTGACCGCCGGCTGAATTGGTACACAAAGCTGGGCCTGGCGGGCGATCGACTGCGTCTGCGGGAACACTCGCCCGACGAACTGAGCCATTACTCGACGGGGACCGCCGACATTGAGTACGCGTTCCCGTTCCTGCCGGCAGGCGACTTCGGCGAACTGGAAGGCATCGCGCATCGCGGCGATTTCGATCTGCGCAGCCACAGCGAAGGGAAACTGGACGAAAAGACCCGTCCGCTGCAGGTGCAGCTCGGACCGGACGGCAAACCCAAGTGGCGTGGGAGCGGCAAGGACCTGTCGTACCGCGACGAACTGACCAACGAACGCTTCCTGCCGCACGTCATCGAACCGTCGGCCGGCGCGGATCGCGCCACGCTCGCGTTCCTGTGCGAAGCCTACGCCGAGGATGAAGCGCCCGACGAAAACGGCAAGCCGCAGAAGCGAGTCGTCATGCGTCTGCACCCGCGAATCGCACCGGTAAAGGCTGCGATCTTCCCGCTCGTCAAGAAGGACGGCATGCCTGAGATCGCCCAGGAAATCTACCGGGCGCTCAAGCCGCACTTCAACGTCTTCTACGACGAGAAGGGGGCTGTCGGGCGCCGTTACCGTCGTCAGGACGAAGCCGGCACGCCCTTCTGCATCACGGTGGACAGCCAGACCCTGCAGGACAAGACCGTCACGATCCGCGATCGCGACTCGCTGCAGCAGTGGCGTATCCGCATCGACGATTGTGTGGAGGACATACGTCGCCGGATCCAATCGTGACGGGCCCTATGCCTCAGCCGCGGATTTTGAAGTCGATCGACGACTGGCTGGATTTCTTGCCTTTGACGTCCTCGACGGTCAATCGCAGCGTGTAGCTGCCGGCAGGCACATCCTTGGGGATAAACAGCCGATAGGCGATAAAATAGTCGCGGCGGCGATTGTTGCAGAGCTGTTTGTCGAGCGGCAGCGCGACGTTGGCGACGCGCACACCCTGCTTGTCGAAGACCTCGTACTCGCCCTGCAGTTCCGTCTCGAATTGGTCGCCCCGCGTCTCTGCGGCAAAATGGCTCACTTCGACGTAAAGCAGCACTTCCTGGCCCGGTTTGAAATCCGCGGACTTGAATTCCTCGTAACGCCCGAAGCTCTCCACCCTGGTGCAGAAGGCCAGCCCGTGCACGTCCAGGCTGCTCAGATTTGAAAGGTGGTCCTCCGCGGTATCGTAGTATCGCAGAGCGAGCGAGGCGCGCCGGCTCAATGCGTGCCTCCCCTCGGCATCGAGCGATACGGCAAGTCCGTAAAGCTGCTGCTTCCAGAACTCGCGCTCGTCCTCGGTCATTCCCTCGATCGGCTTGACCGCCTGGTCGCGGCGGTTGGCAACGACGTACAACAGGCGCAGCATCGCGTTGAGCCGCGCCGTCTCAACTTCGTCGTGCTTGAATCGGTCCAACTCCTGTTCGAGCGTTGCGATGGCCTGCTGAACCTCGGATTCCCATTGGCCGGCCTTCAAATCGGCGGCCGGATCGTGTTGCGAAGGCGTTTCTTTGGCAGCAGTTGTCTGACCGTCGGACGCTCCGGTCTTTGCAGCAGCCGAGTCGCCGGTCGCAGCAGCGGCAGGAGGGGTTGCCGGAGGACTCGCGGGGGCGGCCTCCGGAGTCGCGGCGGCCGTATTGGCCGGCGGTGCGTCAGATTTTGCCGCAATCGGCTCGCTCGCCGAAGCCAACGCTATGACGGAAGGAGATGGGGCTGAGCCAGCACCCGCCGCCGATTCGGGCTGAGCCTTGGCAACTGCGGCCGGAGTCGCCGCGTTTGCCTCAGAGCCGCTTGCCCCTGCGCCGGCGGCAACGGCTGCAGCACCGGCGCCCGTCGCACCGGGGCCTGTTGTGCCTGGGACAATCGCAGTATTGCACGCGGCCATTGAACTCGCGGGGGATGCGGGCGATTTGCTGTCGGCCAGCAGATGCGCAACGCATTGCTCTCGCAGTCCCTGGGCCATCAGCGGCGGAATAGACGGATCCTGTTCGTAGAGGATCCGTTTCAGTGCCTTGCATCCCTGCGGGTTTTCCCGCTGCAGTTTCCACAACGCGTCGCGGACTCGAGTGTCCGTCTGTGCATCAAGCCCCGGAACGGGTGGAAGTGCTTCGCCCAGCAGCCTAGTGGAGAACGCTTCTTTGTCTCGCGAACTGGCCGGACTCTCGTCCGAAAGCGAAGCTCGGCCCAGCCCCTCTTTACCGTCCGCGGCGCGTCTTGCCGTCCTTTCTTCGCGCACATCGCGGAGCTTCCAAGGACCGGTGCAGCCCGCAAAAAGCGGCACGGCCAAAGCCACGGCAAGCAAAAGAGAGAAAGGTACCCGGGACATGTCCATATCCACTCGGAGCCGAAATCTCAGGGGTCGGGATAGTACGAGATTCCCGCAACCGTGGCAAGATGGACGGCGATGCTAGCGAAGGGCCATGAAATGCCGCAGAAAACGGCCGGTTAGATATTCCCGATTTTCGCAGCGAGCTTGGAGCAGCGGATGATGAATCGCTCCAGCGCGAACCGGGCGCGATCGGGGGACGAGTGAGAACCCTTCAGCGCGAGGTCCGTATCGAGCAGCCAGCGGTAGAGCTTGCCGGCGCGATGGCGACCGAGTTGTTTGAGCTGTTCCTCGGCTTTGTCGAGCGCCCCTTTCCAGGCCGGCACTCCGGCCTGAACGAGCGCATCCCGCACCGAGATCGGCCGACCGCTGTTTTCAGCGCGTTGGAAAGCTCGCGTGGCGGCCCCGAATCGCCGCATTGCGCCGGCCATGGCCGCAAAGATCACGATCGGATAATCGCCCGCGCGGATCATGAAGTCGAGTTGCTTCAGCGCTTCGGCCGCATTGCCTCCGAGGATCGCGTCCGTCATATCCCAGATCGACTTCGTGCGCCACCCGCCCACGATGTCGTGCACCATGTCCTGCGTGATCTTTCCGCCGGGGCCCGCGAACAGAGCCAATTTGGCGAGTTCCTGGTCGAGGATGCCGAATCGCGTGCCGACCAGTTCGAGCAGGGCGCGGCAGGCGGCCGAATCGAGCTTCGCGTCGTGCCGTCGCTGGCACCACTCGCCGAGCCACTTCGACGTGCGGGCTTCATCGGGGACCTTGCGGTTGCCCACGGCTTTTTCCGGAGGCCGGCAATCGATCTGAAGCCCGGATGAGTTGATCGCCTTGTAGAGTCGAGTGTTTGCCGCCCACGTCTCCACGTCGAGCACCAGCACGCCTTTGCCCCTGGGACGCTCGACAAACGTCTCGAGTGCCGCGCGGTGTTTCGTCACGAATTCATCCGCGTCCTCGACGACCACCAGTCGCCGCGAACCTCCGCCGAACAGCGAAACGGTGGACACTTCGTCCATGACGTCGCGCCACTCGGCCCGCTCGCCCTCGAGTGCCTGATACGATGCGTCCGGACTCCCCTCGGCGACCTCCGCGCGGATCTTCCTCAGACCTTCGCGCCGCAGGAAGGGCTCGCCTCCAAACACGACGCACACCGACGGGATGCGGTCCGAACTGGTTCCGTCCAGAAAATCGAAGATGTGAATCGTGGCCATCGCCAGCCATTCGCCTCAGGGACACACGCGGATGCAGCGGTGCAACTTAGCATGTTCGCCCGAGAATGGCCACGCAGGGTGGTAACGCGATGCCCGATGCCCAATGCGATCTTGGGGCATCCTGCCTTTGACTCCGGACTCCGGACTCCGGACTCCAGACTCCAGACTCCAGACTCTCTCGCCCGAGCCAACGATGCGAATAACACAGCAGGGCAGGGCAGGGGGGGGAAGCGCCGGCGCGAGACGGACCGACGGCTCACGTTCAGCGGGGCAGGCTGCGAACGTCTGACGCGTCGTCGGCGCGGGTCGCGGATCGCAGCCCTTTGATGTGCGCTTGGGGCACGAGGCCGCTGGTGCTGACCGGTTCGCTGACCTGAAATTCGCCTGTGTTACCGGCTTCGTCCCGCACTTCGATGCGCAGGAAGATCTTGGCCGGAATCCGCGATTCGACCTGCCAGTAATACTGGCCGGTGTTCGGAATCCCCGAAGCGACGGTTGACCAAGGACCGTCGCGGTTTTCGCTGAATTGCAGCGTCACAGGACGTTCGCCCAGCGATGCGTCGTTGGCCTCCCAGCGTATATCCAGTTGGCCGGCGTGCTCACCCTCGCCGTAGATCGCCGAGGTGAGACGCACACTGGGAACCGTGCTGTCCACGCCGACGCACAGATCGGGTGGATCCCCGTTTTGAGGCGGATGCCCCGACAGACCGTTATTGCTGATCACGACAATCCGGAAACCGAAGTTCCCTTCCTTCGGCACCGAAATGTCCATCGGGCTCTGCTTGTCGGTATCGGTTTGCCACTTGGTCCAGGTCTGCCCCTGATCGCTCGTTCCCCAGAGTTGGACTTCCGCGATGCCCGTGGGACCGACCGCATCCACATCGTAGTCGAGTTGGAATTTGCTTTTGTTGGTCATCTGCGGTCGAACGGGCGGCTGTTCGTTTTTCGCGGTGGCGTCACCGCCGCCGGCCGAGTTGTTGCCGTTGGGGGCCGGTGCCGGGTCGGAGTCGCCGGTCGTCACCTGGCGCGTCACGCGCGGCTGCGTCTGGCTCTCGACCGATGGGTAGCTGCCCAGGTCCGTGAGCGGTCTGGACGTCTGGACGGTAGCGTTTTCGGTTGGCGAGCCGCCGGCTCCGTTCATTTGCGGCGACTTGTTGCGACCGCTGGCAGCCAGCCACTGCGAAACGCCGCCGGTCACCGCGGGCGCGGCCGCATTGGCGGACTGAGAACCGGGAGCCCAGGCAATTCCATCTTCTGTGCGAGCCGCGTCCTGTTGAATGGAGCCGGGCACGCCGGCAACCGCTGAGTTGGCGGCGTTGTTTCCTCCTCCGACTTTCGGCAGGAACAACCGGCGGTTCATCACCGCCTTATTCCCGGCGCGATCCGAGATTTCGGCGCGGACGTGTATGACCCGCGAGTTGGTATCGGGCCACCAGGTCAACTGGCCGGCCGTGGATGCCGGAGAGGCCGGATCCGTGCGCCGGTCAACCGCGATCGGTTGCCACGATCCGCTGCCCGCCGGCTGATATTCAATCTTCAGAGTTTCCGCGGCAAGCGACGGGTCCGCCGCGCGCCAGTTCGTCTTGACTTCGCCGGAAGCCCCGACCGTTGCATCAAAATCAAACTTGGGCTCCGCGGTGTCCACGATCACGCGCATGCCGGGTCGCAGAGCGGGCCCCGGGGGATTCTGGCGGCCATCGGCCTCGATCGTCCGCAGCGAAAACCAGTACTCGCCATCGGTCGCCGCTCGAAAGGCGAACTGTCTGGCATCCGGCGACGCACGGTCGTACATCTTCCAACTGCCGCCCCGATCGGTCGAGACGTGCAATTGGATCTCTTTCGGTGCCGGCGCATTCTGTTTGACGGTGAACGGAATCTGAAACGTCGTCTGACGCATCACGATCGGCGTGCCCGACGTGGCGGCCCCCGGCGCAGCCTGCGGAGCAGCACCCGCGGGAGTCTGCGGAGCGGCGCCGAAGGCTCTCGGCGCAGCCGAATCGCGAGGCGGTTGCGAGGCCGGCGCCGTACCGTTCACCGGAGGCAATGCATTTGGAGCGGCAGCCTGGGGACGGCCCTGCGACGGTTGCCCGCCGGCCTGTCCAGGCCATTGCCCCCAAGCGGCAGTCGTTGTGAGGCTCAGCACCAACAGTGCCAAGCCCATCCGTTCCCAGTGCATCGCAGAGTTCCCGAGCGCATAGCGACCCAAACGCTATTCCGACGCATTGCTCGTATCGGCGAGGCACTCAACAGACTTGAGTAAAGATTTATTGGACGGGGTAGTTGGGCTACATGCGGCCAATTTTCTTGCTGCGCATGGCAGCCAGCATTGCTGGCACCATGCGGCAAGAACAACACATATTCACTAGGCCCCGTATTTACCCAAACGGCCGGCATTGGACAGTGCCAGCATCATCAGGTACTTGGCCTCAAAGTGGCCGAGACCTCCGCGAATCGAAGTGGATTCATTGAACTGCGTCGAGCCATCGGGGCGGCAGCAGTTGGAAACCAGCAGGGTAGGCACGGGATGCCAGCTGTGGCTTTTCAGGAAGGCGGGCGTGCTGTGGTCGCCAGTGACGATGAACACGTCGGGCTTCATCGCAACGATACGGGGAATTGCCGCATCGAGTTCTTCAATGCGTTGGACTTTGCCCGCGAAGTTGCCGTCCTCGCCGGTGCTGTCCGTGTATTTGAAGTGCATGAAGAAGAAGTCAAAGTCATTCCACGCCTGGCCGAGCGTTTCGATCTGCTGGTCCAGCGTCTGGGACTTGCCGACAATCTCCATACCGACGAGTCGAGCGAGGCCTTTGTACATCGGATAGACGGCGATGGCGGCGGCTCGCAGCCCGTACACTTCCCGGTAGCTGGGCAGATTCGGTTTGGCGGCGAATCCGCGCATCGTGTGGAAGTTGGCTTTGGGCTGGCCGGCAAGGATCTTGCGGGCCTGGGCCAGAAACTCCTTCGCGACTTCGGCCGTCCGCTGGCTGGCCACATCATCAGCGTGCGGATCAAGCGGCGCGGCGCCTGTGATCTGGGGATCCGTATCGCGCACGTTCGCGCCGAGCCCCTTGGCCCGGAGCACGACGACAAACCGGTGTTCCTTGACGGGTTCAACAAAGATCTCCACGCCGGGGATCTTGATATCGCGGAGTTTGACAACCAGCTGGGCACTTTCTTCACTCGAAATGCGGCCGGCCCGGCGATCAATGATCAGGCCCTGGCTGTCGAGCGTGCAGAAATTGCAGCGGATTGCGACGTCGTCAGGCTGCAGCGCAAAACCGATACCGGTCGCTTCCAGCGCGCCGCGGCCGATGACGTACTTCAGCGGGTCATATCCGAACAGCCCCAGGTGTCCCGGTCCGCTGCCCGGCGCGAGTCCCGGAGCCACCGGAATGCTCGCACCCTGCACGCCCTGTTCGGCCAGCTTGTCGAGATTCGGGGTGCGGGCCGTTTCCAGTTCGGTCTTGCCTCCCGGTTCCATCGGCAGACCGCCCAACCCGTCCGCGACCAGCATGATGATCTTGGATTTGTTCTTCACCTGCAATTCGCGAGTCAGTTGATGGGTGTCCATCCGATTCCTCCCGGCGGGGTTTCTTGGTTCAGTGGTCTGCTCGTCAACACATCCGTAAATCCGCCGCATGAGCATCGGTCGTCGATGGCGCTCCGACGGATTCCACATTTCGTACCAAAATCGGGGCGGCGCACAAGTCGTAATCGCCCAGGTTGCACGACGGTCTTCAGGTCGGCCGGCGTGTGAGAACGGGGGTGAGAACGGGAGTGAGAGCGGGAGCATTCGGCACGGAATTCGCGATAATCCGCCACGGCGGGCCGGTAGCCGTACGCAGCGGGCTTGGTTATTCTTCGACGTCGGAATCCGCGACGAGACGTCGGAATCCGCGACGAGACGTCGGAATCCGCGACGAAAGTCAGTTCAGCGATCGGAAGAGACCAGTGTCCAGCGGAATCAAGGACAGGATTTTCCTCGATGCGTCCCGCGCTTTTCCGCCTGCGGGAGGGATCTCGAGCGAGGATCTTCAGGCCCTCGCGCCGGCGCTGGACGCTGCGCGCAGAAGTCTGATCGAGGAAGCCGAATCGGCGGATGCCGACCGCCGCACGACAACCGGCTGCGGTCCGATGACAGACTGCGTTCCGGGCGGCATCGCGTTTTTTGAATTGCCCGACAGAATGTTGGAGCACTACCACGAGGACTCCGGCTCCAGCGAGTTGGGCCGCATGCTGAAGCGGTCGCACCGACTGCGGGAACAGGTGGATCGAGTCGCTGTGCTGGGCCTCGACGGCTCCCATCTGGCCGCGAAGGCTCTGATGCACGCATGCTGCGAGCCGCACTTCAACGAACTGAACCGCGGCGAGCGGGGCAGCCGGCCGCGGGTCTATTTCCACGATCGCTCCTTTGACAACGATTCGGTCCAGGGACTGCTAAAGCTATTGCGGGCCGGCTGGCCGGCTTCGCGGCTTGAGGATCGCTGGGCGCTCATGCCGATCGGAGGATCTGCGGGGGCATCCCTAACGGCCAGCGCGCTGCATCCGCTGCTGGTCGCCCTGCGGATCGCGTGCGGCGAGAATCCGCAGCAGCTGGCGGACCTCGTGATCCCGATCGGCGGCGGACCACTGAGCGAATTCGCCGATTCGCTGAGATGCGCAGAGCGGTTCGAGATTCCCGAAGGCCTTGCGCCGAGCTGCTCGGCTTTCTCTGCGGCGGGCCTGCTCCCCTTGGCGATCCTCGGGGTGAACGTAGTCCGCTTGCTGGAGGGTGCGGTCGCGATGAACGAGACGTTCCGCACCGCACCGCTGCTGGAAAACCCGGTCTTGAGCTATGCGGGGACCAGCCAGTTGTGGCGGGACCGCAGCGGCGAGCGACTGCGAGTTCTTTCCGTCTGGTCCGAGGCACTTGAAGCGGCCGGCCAATGGTACGATCATTTGCTGGCGGAGAGTTTGGGCGGATGGGTTCTGGGCAGCCGCGCGAGACGCTCATTCGGCCGAAGCCCGCACGCGAGTCCACCCGAGGCAGAGACTCCGGCCGGATTGACGGTCGACTGGATTGTCGAGCAATGCCGGACCGATCCGCTTGAGTTCGGTCAGGCCGTAACGCTCTGGGAAAGGACGCATTTGCCCAAGGCCACGACGCTGCCCGGGGCTCTGGCCACGGCTATTGCAGTGACGCAGCAGACCCGGTTCGCAGGGGGCGTGCCGGCAGTGGCGATCCGGTTGCCCGACACGCGTGAGTACGCATTAGGCCAACTGCTGCAGCTGCTGATGTTGGCGACCGCACTGGAGCAGCGCATGATGATGAGGCCGCCGGCATACGGAAAAGTGCGTTGAGATTCAGAAAATCGCTTGAAATCTGGCTGCACGAACTGGGGAGCAAGGCACATGAACACGGAACTGACCTGGCTGGGACACGGTAGCTGGCAGATCAAGACGGCGGGCAAGACGATTCTGCTCGATCCGTTCTTCGCGGCCTCTCCGACCGCGTCGGTGAAGCCCGACGAGGTCAACGCCGATTACATCCTGGTTTCTCACGGTCACTTCGACCACGTCGCGGACGTGCCCGCCATCGCCGAGCGGACGGGGGCCACGGTGTTGGCGATTTATGAAATCGCGGAGTGGTTCGAGGCGAAGCAGGGCGTCAAGAACACGCTCGGAATGAACCTGGGCGGCGGCGTAGCTCTGCCGTTCGGGAGGGTTCAACTGGTGCCGGCGCTGCACAGTTCGCGGCTGCCCGATGGCTCCAATGGCGGAAATCCGGGGGGATTCGTCCTTTCGCTGGCCGACGGCAATGTCTATTTCGCCTGCGACACGGCGTTGTTCTCGGACATGCAACTGATCGGACGGCGCGGCATCGACGTGGCCGTCCTGCCGATCGGCGACCTGTTTACGATGGGGCCCGACGACGCGTTGGAAGCGGTGAAAATGATCCGCCCGCGCCGCGTGGTCCCCGATCACTACAACACGTGGGCGCCCATCCAGCAGGATGCCCAGCGATGGGCCGAGCGGGTGCGGACGGAAACGACCGCCGAGCCTGTCGTGATCGCGCCGGGAGGTTCGCTCCGGCTGGGCTGAGCCTGCCCGTTCCCGGCTGGCGGAATCTCAGCCCGGAGCGGGGCCGTCGACCACGCGCGGCGGCCTCGGAGGAACCAGCACCTGGATTTCGTCGCCGACGACGCGTACCTCGAAATGATCGGTCTTGATTCGCGGGTTGTCGCACCAGGTGCCGTCGCACGCGCGGAATCGCCAGCCGTGCCAGGGGCAGGCGACGACGCCCTCCCGTAACTCGCCGGCGGCCAGCGAAGCGCCCATGTGGGGGCACAGATCGTCGATCGCGTGATAGTCTCCTCCATCGTTGAAGACGGCGACCATCCGATCATTCACCGCGTAGGAATTGCCGGTACCCGGCGGGATGTCGCCCACGCGGGCAACGGTGACAAACTCGCTCATTTCGTCATTCCTTGGTCGCAGCTGGCTGGCGGTTCCGCAATCGGAATTTTCAGTGTCGCACGGGCAAATTGTACTTTTGGATCGAAAATCGGGACAGCACACGTCCCGGGTTCCTCCCCACAAGTCGCTGCGCGTGATTAGAATGGGAGCCGGCGGTTCGAATCGGATAATGAACCGCAACCGACCATCCCACGTAGGACTGCCGGAATGGAACCATTGCATCATCACGATTCCGGCAGCGACGTCTCGCTGCGGGGGCTTCAGCAGCTGATCCGCAAGATGTACTACGAAAAGGACGTGGCCCGCGGCATCGAAGGCACGTTCATGTGGCTGATGGAGGAGGTCGGGGAGTTGTCGACCGCGCTGCGTGACGGGACGCACCAGGAACGAAGCGAGGAATTCGCTGACGTCATCGCCTGGCTGGCGACCATTGCCAACGTCGCAGGGGTCGACTTGAGCGACGCAATCGCCCGCAAATACGGCACAGGCTGCCCTGGCTGCGGCGACCTGGTGTGCCGGTGCGACAACGCGGAAAAACCCTAATTTGGACCGAGGAACTGGCGTTGATCATGAGGCGTTTTATCCTCGCGGGAATTGCGATCGTGTCGCTGCTGATCGGCTTGCCCGGCCCATCGGCATTGCCGGCCGCCCAGGCTGAGGGCCCCCGCATCGATTCCATCTCGGTCGGCTTCGAGGGCGCTTTCAAGGTCGGACACTGGACTCCGATTCAGATCGCCTGCACCGGAGGAGGAGAGGCCCAGCCGGTAACCGTCGAGGTATTGACCCCCGACACCGACGGCGTGCGTACCGCATTCACGGACAATCAGGCTCCGCCTTTGGAACTGGCTCCCGGCAAAACGGCCAAGGTGCTCCGTTATTTCAAGCCCGGCCAGGTCTCGGGAGATGTGGAAGTCCGTCTGCGCAAGGGCACGGCCGTCGTTGCCAGCCGGCGGTTCAGTCCCGGTCAGTTCCCCGCGGCATTGCCGGCCGACCAGCGGCTGATCGTGACCATCGGGCCATCGATCGGGGTGGATCAGGCAATAGGGCAGGGGAGCATGTCGCAGCGGAGCACCTGCCCGCGGCTGACGACCGCTGACCAACTGCCCGATCAATGGCACGGCTACGAGGGCGTGAATATCCTGGTGCTTCCGACGAGCGATCCCAAGCTGCTCGACGCCCTGAGCCGCGGGCAGGTGGAGGCCATTCGGCAGTGGGTCCGCATGGGCGGGCGTATCGTGCTGTGTGTCGGCCAGCGAGGCGAAACGGTTCTGGGCGAGAAGGGTGTCTGGCGGGACTTCGCGCCGGGGCGCTTCGCCGGCGTCGCGCCGGTGCGCAGCGCAGCGACGCTCGAGACCTTTTCCGGGTCCGCCGAGCCTCTGGTTACTCGCCGGGCCGGTGAACCGCTGACCATGGCAAGGCTCGCCGAGACGCAAGGAAAGATCGAACTGGCGGAAACCGCCGCAGACGGGCTTCGCCCGATCATTGTGCGGCGTGCATTCGGCTTCGGCATGGTCGTCCTTGTGACGTTCGACCTCGATGCCCCCCCGTTCGCAACCTGGGAGGGAACGCATCGCATCACGGGCAAGATCCTGGAACGGCTGCTGAATCCAACCGGACACTCGGCTGCCGAGAGGACCGTATCGGGCCAGGTGATTCACGAAGGATACAGCGATCTCGTCGGTCAATTGCGGACGGCGATGGACGAATTCCCGGGCGTCACGCTCGTGGCCTTCTCCTGGGTGGCTGTCCTGGCACTGTTCTATATCGCGCTGATCGGACCGGGCGACTACTTCGCATTGCGGCGTCTGCTTGGACGCATGGAGTGGACCTGGTTCACATTTCCCCTGATGGTGCTTGCGTTCGCCGCGATCGCCATCGTGTTGAACCAGCGGTTGAAGGCCAATTCAGTCCGGCTGAACACGGTCGAGATCGTCGACTTCGACATGGCCGACGGCACCGTGCGCGGGACAGCGTGGGCACACGTCTACAGCCCGAAGACGGTTGCCTACGACTTCGACGCGGTGCGGGGCTGGCCGGCCGAGACGGTGAAGGGGGGCGGCCAGTTGCTCTCCTGGCAGGGTCTGCCCGGCACCGGCCTGGGCGGCATGAGCGGTCAGGCCATCGCCGCGACCTTTCCGGAATCCTACACGCTTGCGGCGACAACCGGCCCCTCGACCCGCATGGCGGGAGTGCCGATTTCGGTATCGGCCAGCAAGTGCCTGCTCGGCCGATGGTGGGCCGACGCCGGAATCAAGCCGACCACGCAACTGCGGGCCACGGCCGACGGACTGCTCGCCGGCGAAGTCATCAACCCGCTGCCAATCGATCTGGACGACGTCGTCGTGCTCTACGAAAACTGGGCTTACCGGCTGGACCGCACGGACGGGAAGCTCGCACGCGGCCAGACCACCGACATCGCCCTCGAGCATCCGTACAACCTCGAGTGGCGGTTGATGAAGCGGCGGGTCAAGGACACCAACGACGTGCGATCGCCGTGGGATCCGGCCTCGAGGGATATCCCCCGCATTGTCGAGATGATGATGTTCCACGGAGCGGCCGGCGCGAGCAGCTACACGGAACTGGACCACAGTTACCAGGGCTACGTGGATATGAGCGATCACCTGACCGCGGGCCGTGCGATCCTCTGCGGACGCTGCCAGACCGCCGCCCTGCGTCTGACTATCGACGGAAAAGAGATCGACAATTCGGCCCAACGGAACTGGACGTTCATTCGCCTGACGTTCTCCGTGGAACCTTATTCGCGCAAGACTCCGGCGTCTGGCTCTCCGGAGCCGGGCACTGCAGCAGGGGGCCGCTGACAATACCGAGAGCGGCGGGCCTCGTACCCATCGCCTCCACGAACCTCATTAGGACGTGACGCAGCCGTGATTGAAACGCATGATCTGACGAAGAAATACGGGGACCATTACGCCATTCGCAGCATCGAACTGACGCTGAACGAAGGCGACCTGTTCGGCTTTATCGGCCCCAACGGCGCCGGCAAAACCACCACGATGCGCATCATCGCCACGCTGCTGAACCCCACCTGGGGCGAAGCCTACGTGTGCGGCAACTCGATCTACACCAAACCGAAAGAGATCCGCCGGCTGATCGGCTACATGCCGGACTTTTTCGGCGTGTACGACGACATGCGGGTCATCGAGTACCTCGAGTTCTTCGCCGCCGCCTACCGGATCCGCGGTCCGCAGCGACGCAAGCGGTGCGATGAAATGCTGTCCATCGTCGATCTGGATTTCAAGCGGGACGCGTATGCCAATACGCTCTCGCGCGGCCAGACTCAGCGGCTGGGACTGGCCAGAACGCTGCTGCACGATCCCCAGGTGCTGCTGCTGGATGAGCCGCTCAGCGGACTCGACCCGCGGGCCCGCATCGAGATGCGGAACCTGCTCCGCAGGCTCGGCCAGATGGGCAAGACGATCGTCGTCTCCAGCCACATCCTTCCTGAACTGGCCGACATCTGCAATAAGGTCGGGATCATTGATCGCGGGGTGATCAGCGTCAATGCCGAGGTCGCGGAAGTGATGAAGCAGGTCCGGCAGCGAACCGTGCTGCACATCGAAGTCAAAGGGGACCTGGACTCGGCGGCCCGCGTGCTGCAGGACCACGCCTGCGTGGACGCGATTGAGCGCAAGGACGCCCGGCTGTTCGTGACGCTGCACGCAGGCATCGAAGACTACAGCGAACTGCCGACATCCCTGATCGGGGCCGGACACAAGCTCACGCTGTTCCGCGAGGAGGAAATCAACCTCGAGTCGGCCTTCATGGCGCTGACCAAGGGCATGGGCGAGAAGATCTGACCCGTCGGCCGGCATCCCGCCGATCCGTTCAACTGAACCGCATCTGCGTGAATTCCTCGACGCGCCGGCTGATCGCCGTTTCCACGGGCAGGCGTTCCATGCTGCTGGCTCCGTAGAAGCCGACGATGCCTTCCGTATGGTCGAGGATATACTGCGCATCGGCCGGTTCGGCGATCGGACCGCCGTGGCAGAGCACGATCACGTCCGACCGGACCCGCTTGGCCGCATCGTGCATCTCCTGCACGCATTTTGCTGCCACGTCCAGAGTGAGTGCCGTCTGTGCGCCGATGCTCCCCTTGGTCGTCAGTCCCATGTGCGGAATGAGAATATCGGCCCCCGCCTCGGCCATTGCCGCGGCATCGTCCGGATTGAAGCAGTAGGGGGTCGTCAGCAGCCCCAGTTCGTGCGCCGCGCGGATCATGTCGACCTCGAGACCGAACCCCATGCCCGTCTCTTCCAGCAGGCAGCGGAAATTGCCGTCGATCAACCCCACGGTCGGGAAGTTCTGCACGCCGGAGAAGCCGGCCGCGTCGACTTCGCGCAGGAAGAGTTTCATGACGCGGAAGGGGTCCGTGCCGCAGACACCGGCCAGCACCGGCGTGTGGGAAACGACCGGAAGCACCTCGCGGGCCATTTCCATGACGATCGCATTGGCATCGCCGTAGGGCATCAGGCCGGCAAGCGACCCGCGTCCGCCCATGCGGAACCGGCCGGAATTATAAATTACCAGCAGATCGATGCCGCCGACTTCCGACATCTTGGCGCTGATCCCGGTCCCCGCTCCGCCGCCGATAATCGGCTGGCCGGCAGCGATCTTCTGGCGCAACTTCGACAGAACCGCATCTCGCGTGAATAAAGCCATCGGTGTTCTCCTGCAGGCGAAATATTCCTCAGTCTCTTCGGCCGGGTGTCCGGGCCATGAATTCCAGCAGTTTCGCAGCTGCCGCTTCCGCGAAACCGGCATCATTAATGTGCAGATCGAGTTCGTCGCACTCGGTCGCTCCGCGATGCTCGCGAATCGCCGCGAACAGCGCCTCGCGAGCGGCCGGATCGTCGAAGGGCTGGCCGGGGCCGTCGATGGCCGACACGCCCCGCAGCGGCAGCATGATCGCGGCGGGCCCCCGCGAAGCACTCACTTTGCGGGCAATCTCCTCGCCCATGCTGCGGTTCTCGTCGGCGGTTGTCCGCATCAGCGTCACGCTCGGATTGTGCTGGTGAAACAGCCGCTGCCGGAATTTCTCGGGCACCGTTTCGGGCGGACCGAAGTTCACCATGTCGGTGGCTCCCACGGAAACGACCTGCGGCACCCCCGCGCGGGCCGCGGCGTTCAACCGGTCCGGCCCGGCAGACAGGACGCCGCCGACCAGTTCGTCCGCCAACTCGGTCGTCGTCAGGTCCAGCACACCCGAAATGAGGCCGTCGGCGATCAGCGATTCCATCGCCTGACCGCCGTTGCCGGTCGCGTGAAATACGAGCACTTCGTAACCGGCATGCTCCAGGATTTCGCGGGCCTTCTGCACGCAGGGCGTCGTGACGCCGAACATCGTGGCCGCGACGAGCGGCCTGTCGTCGCTCGCACCTTCCGACACCGCCAGCGACTTGACCATGCCCGCCATGGCCGCCGCGGCCTCGCCGAGAATCACGCGGCTGATGCGATTCAAGCCGGCGATATCCACGACCGAGTTCAGCATGAGGATGTCTTTGTCCGCGACGTACTGACGCACCTGGCCCGAAGCCAGCGTGCTGACCATAACTTTCGGCACGCCCAGCGGCAGCCGTCTCATGGCGGCCGTGCCGACCGTCGTGCCCGCGGATCCGCCCAGCCCCAGGACGCCCTGTACCCGCCCCTCGCGAAAGTCGCGAGCCACGAGTTCCGCTGCGCCGGTTGCCGCCATGGTCACCGCGACGCCTCGGTCCTTGCGCGATCGGATCTCGTCGAGCGAGCTTCCCGCCGCGCGGAACACCTCTTCGCGCGGGATGTCGGCGATCGTCGGCGCCGGCCCCAGACATCCGGTATCGACGAGCACCACGTCCACACCGAGTTCGCGAAGCCGGTTGCGAACAAAAGCGGCTTCTACTCCTTTGGTGTCCAGCGTCGCCAGCAGGTAAACACTCATGCCCGCCTCCCTCCGCCGGTGAATTCGTTTCGGTCACCGGCCGCTCGTGTCAGTATTTGGCCACTTCAGGTCCGGACGTCGAAGCCCGCAGTTCGTTGAGCGTCTCCTGCGCCTTCAACGTCATCAGCCGCAGATCGCTGCCGATGGCGATGAACTGCATTCCCTGCGAAGCCCGTTTGAGAGCCGACGCAGCGTCCATCGTGTGCATGCCGGTCGGCGTGCCGACGCGTTTGCCCACCGCAATGACCTCCTGGATCGCCGCCTCATGCTCGTCGGGCGAGGGGAACTGCCCGTCGGCGCGGCGCATCTGGAACTGCAGATCGTTCGGACCGACGAAGATCGCGTCGCAGCCGGGCAGCGCATAGATATCCGGGGCATTGGCGATCCCCTGCGGGCTCTCGGTCTGCAGCACGACCACGATTTCGTCGTTGGCCCGGCGGTAATACTCGTCGCTGGTTGTCCCGAAGTTCATGGCTCCCATGCCGCCGCCGACACTGCGGTTTCCCTGCGGAGGATACTTCGCGGCCGCGATCGCCCGTCGGGCCTGCTCGACCGTATCGACCATCGGCACGACGATGCCCCAAGCCCCCGCATCGAGCACCCGCTTGATGTAATGGTGCGATCCTTCGGGCACGCGAACGAGCGGCACGCATCCCGCGTCGGCTACCGCCCCGAAAATCGCCGCGGCATGAGCCCAGTCGATCGGCGAGTGCTCGAGATCGAGCGTCAGCCAGTCGAATCCCATCCGGGCCAGCACGCGCGTGGCATACAGTTCACCGATCGACAGCCATGTTCCGAAGGTCGGCTCGCCCGCCGCCAGTTTCCGTTTCACGGGGTTGATCTTCATCCGCCAGACGCTCCTCTCGGGCTTCCAAGTCGCCGCGGCGATTGCCTGCGAAGAGCAGTGTTCCAAAGCGGCACATCGCATGCAAGTCCCCGAAAGGGCACGCGCGAGTACACGCCAAACCGCGTTGGCCCGCATCGCCACTCAAGGCTATTATGGAAGGGACTGTAATCACGAGGCAAAACGATGCGGAAAGACAGGCGTTCCATGGATGTGCGAGATACAAGACGGAGTGGTACGGGTTTGCATGAAACACGCGGGCCGCTTAACGCCGGATCGCTCGACAAAGGGATGCACGGCAACGGGATGATCTGCCAGCTGGCCGTTCTGAGCTTCGGGCTGCTGGTGCCGCTCGGCGCGAGCGCAGCCGGCGAATCGACGGACGCGGCCCTGGACGCGGCGCGAGCCAGCATGGTGGAACGCGAGGTGAAAGGGGCAGGGGTCAGCGACCCGCGCGTCCTGAAAGCAATGCTCGCGACGCCGCGGCACGAGTTCCTGGACTCCAGGTTCCGCGACAAGGCCTACCTCGACATGGCGCTGCCCATCGGCGCCCACCAGACCATCTCGTCGCCGTTCATCGTGGCGTTCATGACTCAGTGCATCGACCCGCAGCCGGAAGACAAAGTGCTGGAAATCGGGACCGGCAGCGGTTATCAGGCCGCGGTACTCAGCCCGCTGGTCAAGAAGGTCTACACGATCGAGATCGAGGAGCAGCTGGGCAAGGCGGCTCAGCTCGTGTTCCAGCGGTTGCACTACGAAAACGTGCACTCAAAGATCGGCGACGGTTTCGCCGGCTGGCCGGAACACGCGCCGTTCGACAAGATCATCGTCACGTGCTCGCCCGAGAAGCCGCCCCAACCGCTGCTTGATCAGCTCAAGGAGGGGGGATTGATGGTGATTCCCGTCGGGGAACGATTCCAGCAGACTCTCTATGTTTTTCGCAAGGAAGCCGGCCGGCTGACCTCAAAGGCCATGCAGCCGACGCTGTTCGTGCCGATGACCGGTCAGGCCGAGAAGCAGCGGGAAGTGCAGCCCGACCCGCTGAATCCCCAGTTGCGCAACGGGGACTTCGAGACGCCGCCGGGCGGCGATAACCAGATTCCGGGCTGGTACTACCAGCGTGCGTGCACGTGGGAACCGCGGACCGGCGGACGGCAGGGGGGGCACTGCGCGGTTTTCCGCAGCGATGAACCGGGCCGCGCCTCGAATCTGCTGCAGGGTTTTGGCATCGACGGACGCCGCATCGGGGAAATCGAAGTCACGGCCCAGGTGAAATGCGACCATGTGTTTGTCCACAACAAGCTCGACTTCCCGGCGGTGGCCGTGAGCTTTTATGACGAGAACCGCAAGGACATCGGAGTGAACTGGATCGGACCGTTCCAGGGCACGGCGGGTTGGAAGACCGTCAAGAAGAAATTCCGCGTTCCGCCCGATGCCCGTGAGGCCATCATGCGGATCGGGCTGTTCAGGGCGACCGGCGAGGTCAGCTTCGACGACGTGCGGATCACCGGCATTCGGCGAGAGGGCAGGGGGGCAGCTGCCGAGAAGGCGGACAACTGAGACGGCCGGCAACGGTGACGTCGGGCCACCCGGGATTGGTGCAGACCGGATTGCCGATCCGGCCGGTTTTCATGCCGGAGCGGCCCCGTCATCTGGATGTCGGACAGGCAGGACTTTCGGGACGATTCGATTCGGAATGGCGACTGCGGGCATGCGATTCATCAAACTTGTCGTCTCCTATGACGGGACGAAATTCTCGGGATGGCAGTGGCAACCCGGACGCCGCACCGTCCAGGGCGAACTGGAAACGGCCATCCGCAAGGTAACCGGAGAAGAGTTGCGCGTTGTCGCCAGCGGCCGGACCGACGCGGGCGTGCACGCCGTGGCGCAGTGCGTCAGTTTTGCCACGCAGAGTCACCTGCCTCCGGACACGCTCCGAAGGGCGCTCAACGCGAACACACCCGCGGATCTGGCAGTGCAGGGGGCCGAAGAGGTCCGAGAGGGCTTCAACGCCATCGACGATGCGGTTTCGAAGCGGTATCGCTACGTCATCACCGACGGGCCGGCACGCGATGTTTTCACCCGCGACTACGCCTGGTATCTGCATTACACGCTCGATGTCGAAGCCATGGATCGGGCGGCGCAGGCACTGCGAGGGACACACGACTTCAAGAGCTTCGAGACGTCCGGATCCGCCCGCGTGACCACCGTGCGGACCATCCACGACATCGGCGTGCGGCGAGTCGACCGGGGCGGCTCGCGCATTCAACTGGAGGTCGAGGCCAACGGCTTTCTTTACAACATGGTGCGGAACATTGTGGGCACGCTCGTGCAGGTCGGTCGAGGCAAGCGACCTGTCGAATGGCCGGCCGAGGTACTTGCCCGGCGGGATCGGCGATGTGCGGGTATGACCGCGCCGCCGCAGGGGTTGTTTCTGCTTCAAGTCAATTTCCGGGACTGACCGGCGCGGGGGCCGCGATGCGAATCGCGCACATCATCACACGCATGATCGTCGGCGGCGCGCAAGAGAACACGCTGCTTTGCTGCCAGGACCTGATCCAGAAACACGGCGACGACGTCGTGCTCGTCACGGGACCATCGCTGGGCCCGGAAGGGGATCTGCTGGCCGACGGCCGAGCCGGTGGCGTGCCCGTCACACGCATCGATTCGCTGCGGCGCGAAATCCATCCCGGCAGGGACTGGACCGCGTATCGGGAGATCCTGAGGGTGCTCCGCGACTTCCGTCCGGAAGTCGTTCACACCCACAGCGCCAAGGGAGGAATTCTCGGCCGCATGGCTGCGACATCCCTCGGCGTGCCCGCCGTCATTCACACGGTCCACGGCTCCCCGTTCCACGACTACCAGCCCGCCCTGGCCCGCGAGTTCTTCCGGCGCTGTGAACGGTACGCGGCCGGCAAGTGCCACGTGATGGTGAGCGTGGCCGACGCCATGACCGACCTTCTCGTGCGGACTGGCGTCGCCCCGCGCGAGAAATTCGTCACCGTTTACAGCGGCATGGACGTGGAACCGTTCCTGCAGGCCGATTCGCACCGGGAAAAGACCCGTGCCCAATTCGGCTTCGGCCCCGACGAGGTCGTATTCGGCAAGATCGCCCGCCTGTTCCATCTCAAGGGCCACGAGTATCTCATCGAAGCGGCCCGCTCGGTCGTGTCCCGGTGCCCTCAAGTGCGGTTCCTGCTGGTCGGTGACGGAATCCTGCGGGATTCGCTGCAGCAGCGCATCCGCCGGGCGGGGCTCGACGAGTATTTCCGCTTCGCCGGACTGGTCGCGCCCGAGCGGATTCCCGCACTGATCGGGGGAATGGATGTGCTGGTGCACGCCAGCCTGCGCGAGGGGCTCGCCCGAGCGCTGCCGCAGGCCCTGATCGCCGGCAAGCCGGTGGTCAGCTACGACATCGACGGGGCGCGAGAGGTGGTACTGGACGGCCGGACCGGTTACCTGGTCCCTCCCCGGGGTGTCGACACCCTGGCCGACGCCATGCGGAAACTGGCGGAAAACGGGTCGCAGCGCCGCGAATTCGGCGAGCGGGGACAGTCGCTGTTCACCGAGCAATTCCGCCACGAGAACATGACCGCCCAGTTGCGGGCGATTTACGGGAAAGTCCTGTCCGGACAAGCCTTGTGAACGGCCGCGACGCTCTTTCCCGTAATTCGACGATCATTTACACTGGCGACCGGATTTAACGATTTTTCCAACCATTCCGGAGCGCGCGGCCATGTCGAATCTCCCCGACTACCTGGGAACGTACCGCCGCTCCCGGTTCATCCGGGCCGGAAACGCCTGCCAGATCTGGGAGGCGATGAAAGGGGACGGCGGCCGGTACATTCTCAAGATCCTGCGCCGGGAGAACTGGGGAAAATCGCAGGAGATGGCCTACCTCAAGCATGAATACGAAGTGGCCCATCCGCTGGAGCACCCCAACATCATCCGGATC
>CAIPEB010000517.1 GCA_903863885.1 uncultured Planctomycetaceae bacterium
GTCGGCTTCGTAGCGATCCGGCCCGTGCCAATCGTCGCCATCGCACTCGACGGCCAACCGGGTCTTGGCTCCTTCGACGACCAGATCAATCCGTTTGCCGGCGACGGGGTACTGCGGAATCACGCGGTAGTCAAGTCGGACCAGTTCGCTCGCCGTGTCGCGTTCAAAGCCGCTTTCGCAAAGCGAGATGTCTTGTGGCAAAACCTGCGTTCGCGGATGGTAGCAGTACTCCAGCAGGCGGCGGCGCATGCAGTCGGGATGGAGTTCATGTTTCGAGACGCTGTGGAACAGCCACAACTGGTCCTTGGCTCTCGATGCTGCCACGTTGAATCGCTGCCGGAATTG
This sequence comes from uncultured Planctomycetaceae bacterium, assembly GCA_903863885.1. Lineage (GTDB taxonomy): Bacteria > Planctomycetota > Planctomycetia > Pirellulales > Pirellulaceae > CAIPEB01. The sequence goes on from CAIPEB010000517.1 coordinate 346, forward strand.
CTCGCGCAGCAGTGGAGCCATGCGTCGATCGCCCTCGGTGGCCGCAACCATGCTCAGGAATACCACGTCCCGTTCGTCGCCTTGAAAACTGTATGGGTCGCCGCAGATCAACTGACGTTCCCCAAACGGCGTGGGGCCTACGGCATCGAGAAGCATTTCTTCGATCAGCTTGGACTGTGCGTGGCCCTGCAAGCAAATGACGCCCATCGACTTGCCCGCGTAATGCGGATCGTTCAGGCAGTCGATGATCGTCTTGGCCACGGCAGCGGCCTCCGGCCGATTGACGACGCCCTCCGCCTCGCCTTCGCGGTAGCCGTCAACGACGTGGCGCACCATGATTGGCTCAAGTCGTTGCGGCGGGTATTCACGCAACGCCAGCAGCGGTGTGTCCTGGTAGCACATATCGTTCGAGAATCGGATGATCTCCGGCATGCATCGGAAGTGCTCTCGGAGCACAACCCGGTTGCTGCCGTAACGCACTATCGCCTGGTCGAACAGGCTCGAAGTCGGTGTCAACGTCTCAGCGAATGGGAAGTCACGCAAGTACTGGTTCATCAAATCGCGCACGTTGTCCCCATCGACCCCCACCGCTTCCGGGCTAATCTGCTTGTCGTCGCCGACGATGATGCACTGCTTGCCCAGGTACTGCAGGATCAGTCCCTCCGGTCCCGTTTGACTTGCTTCGTCGATGATGACGACATCGAAACTGCCTGCATGGACTTCCACGGTTTCCGCGACGCGATGAAGCGGCATGATCCAGGCCGGAATCGCGGTTCGGCACTTGTCCATGTACTTCCGGGCATCGCGTCGATAGGTCTCGGCGTGTTTCCCGGTTCCCCGCCCGATCTTCCGAACGAGCTGCTGCCACGCCTGCAACCCGCCCTGCGTCTCGAAATCACCGCTCAGGTCGCGATAACAGGACTGCCAAGCGAGAAGCTCGACAACCAGTTCCGTCAGATAGCCAAGCTGGCCTTCGACCGTGTGAATCTGTGCTGCGATCTGATCGGGCTCGGTTTCCGCTCCACAACGGTCCAGCCACTGCTTGGCCAACTTCCACGCCCAGCCTTGTGGGAAAGTGCCGAGATGCGGAGCCACCGCCGCGCGCTCATCGGGATTCCGCAGAGTCTCCGCCAACCTCGGCGCCGCACGGTGAAGCCGTTCATGCAACGCCATGCATCGTTCCGCAGCGTTCTTTCGCTCCGCGACATTCCGGACTGCCAACAGCGAATCTCGGTACGCCACCGGGTCCAAGTTTCGGGCCGCCGTGGCCAGTTCGGCCGCCGAAGGCTCCAGGTTCGACATGGTGCTGACGGCGACAACGGGCCGCAGCATAGTTTCGAGATTGACCTTCGCGCCGTTCAGCTCACGAAGCGCACTTGCCGCGTCGATGTCTTTCAACAACGATTCGGCCCATGCGGTCCCGATGGGCTGGCCGGGAGCGATTCCTTGGCTTGACAGGCTCGCTTCAGCGGCGACGGCCAAACGGTGCAACTCCAGGTTGACCCTCAGCACCTCGTGGACCTCCTCCAGCTTGGCCAGGCTATGCCGGACGCCGCCGGCCGGTGGCGTCGCGTGCGCCGACCATTCACGCCAGACCTTGGAAAGCACCTTGCCGCGTTCAAGATGGGCGACCAACCCTTGGAGTGCGTCAACGGTGTCGCACAGTTGGCCCGCGAAGCGATAGCCCGCCCACAGGTATCTGGTTCGTTTCGCGACCACTGGCCGAAACCAAAGGAATCCGAGCCCCTTGTTCGATCGCAGATGGGCCAGCAGGTCGCGAGCGTCGGCCAGCATCTGCTCCTCTGTCACTTCGGCCGGGATACCGAAGTGCGCTGGCTCAGGAACCTCGGCGGTAGGCCGCAGCCGGGCTAACGCTTGCTCCGTGAACGCCGACAGGCTCTGCCACGGGCGCGCACTGCCCGACAGAATCTCGCCAACGGCACTCTTGGCCCAGGCGTCCGGGCATCGCTTGACTTCTGCCAGCAGGTCGGCGAACCGTGTCGCAGTTCCCTTGAGCTTCGACAGTTCCGTTTCTGCCAACCGGCTCAGGCCGGCCACTCTGGCCTGCCCCGTCCGAATTCCAAACTGCTGAACCTTACGTTCCGCGTTGCGGTACGAAGCCACAGCACGCGCGAATTCGTCAGGATCAGGAAGTTGCTTCGCATCCGGGACGCTGATCGCGAGCAGGTCCATGTCGCAATCCGCCCAAAGCGTCGCCAGTTCGCCCAGTTCCGCCGTCGTCAGCGGGGCGTCGGCTTGCCACTCCGGATCGTCTCGCAGCCACGCAAATCCCTCCGCCTCGCGCTCCAACCGCTGCGCGATCGCCTGCGCAGTGCCGACGTAGCTCGTGTTCGGGACGCGCTGCTGGATCGTTTCGCCTTGGCGGATGGCCCGCTCTTGTTGCCGCAGTTGGGCGAGCTGGCTCAGACACGCCTGACGCTCCCTCTGGATCTCTTCAATCTCCCGCTCGCGTTCCTCCGGGTTCCAGCCGTCGATCTCGCGCAGGATTCCTTGAACCGACGCTTCCAAGTTCCGCAACGAGTCGGTGTCGTTGCCCAGCACGCTCAGGCACAGGGGGCGGATTCGCTCGGGGATCTTGCGAGCCAGCACCCGCAGCGCACGGGGCGTCTGGCTGGTCACAAGCACCCGCTTGCCGTGGGCCAGGAAGTGGCTCACCAGATTCGCGATCGTGTGGCTCTTGCCGGTCCCCGGAGGTCCTTGGACGACGATCGCCGCCCGCCCATCGAGGCGATTCAGAATGCTCTTCTGCTCATCATTGGTCGGCAGCGGAAACAGCACCTCGTCAGGGATCGCGCACGTCACCGGGCGCTCTCCGCCCGGCCGGTCGCGCAGACCGGCGTAGTCTCCACACGCTTGTCGGATTCCTTCGGGGATCGGGTCGCCGTTCTCCAATTGCTCGATTGTCTTCTGCAGGGCAACGCGAATTGTCTGCCCTGATCGCTTCCGAAGCATCAGGACCGGCGCAAAGGCGACTTGGGGACGACGCTCGGCGGTCTCCGGGCAAGACAGGGACTCCGAAAACGTCGCATCGGCGTGCGGAAGTGAATGAACCCATCCGCGCAGCACGTCGAACGCCGTCGAGCGATCCCAAGGCGATTCGAGTTCCGACACTTCCTGATCGCTGGTCCGTTGATCGTCCACGGGCGGACGCTCTTCCACCTCCAGCATGTCCTGTTCCAGTCGGAAACCGGCGCCCTCGGCAGCGGCTGAAACCACGATCGTCCCGCAAGTCGGATCCAACACGATGGTCGCGCTCCCGACGAGGACCGGGCGGCAGACGCGATGACCGCTGCTGCTCGTCCACACGAGCGTTCCGGTGCCCAGGACAAGTTCAAACTGTTCCCCGCGACGCCGCTGTGCCTGGTAGATGGCAAACAACCGAGCATAGGCTGCCTGGACACGCTGCCAGCGGCGATAGTCCTCGCTCCACGGAATCCACTCGTCTTCGATGTATGCCTGCCAAGCGTCGAGAACCTCGGTGTGATCCTCCAGCCGCAACCGGGACACGACACTCGATTCCTGTTCCTCCGACGTGCCGCCTGCCGTCTGATCCTGTTCCGGCGCGTCGATGTCCGCGAGTAGGACCGGCTTTCGCGTCGCGTCGCCGTGGTGCGCCTCGTCAAGCCACGGCTGGCAGACCAGAGGCGGTTGGGGGAATTGGGGCCGATGCGGTTTGTCAATCTGCAACCAAACGCCGTCATCCGCCTCCACTTTGTCTGGCCAAGCCGGGGTAAAGCACTCTGGCTCCCGTGGCAGTTCACTGAACCAGAACAGGTTTTCGTACGACTCGCAATCTCGGACCATCTTGGTGCGCAATTCGACCAGTGCCGAGAGATACCGAAAGAGCTGGACTGCTCGTTCTGCGGTCTTGCCAAGGGACTTCGTGTGTCGTTCAACTCCCTGGAGCGAGCGATTGGAGGGGTTGTTCTGTTCGTTGCTCTCTTGCCCGTGAGTCGAGCACGTATCGGTTTCCGATGCGAACATGAGCGTATCTCCGTGACGAAAAAGCGGTCATTGATCGAGTACTTACGCTTGTGCGAGCGGTTCGAGTCGTCGGCTGAGGCACCATCGTGCTGGGAAACGCGATGGTGTTTTGGCGAGGTGTCGCGACCAGGCGGGCCAGATCAGCCTGAGCCCGCGAGGTCGTCCAGGGCTGCGGGGTATGTCATGCCTCGTCATCTCCTTTCCCCATCAGTTCCAGCAGCATGGCACCTTCCTCGCTCTGGGCCAGCCGCTCGTTGTCTCCCGCGGTCACTTGGTCCACGGCGGCCTCGGCGCGGAGCCGGGATCGGCGGACTTCTTCCAGCGTCACGATGCCCCTCGTGACCAGAATCTCGATGATGCTGCCGTAGTTGGCAGCCTGCCGCTGGTTCACCAGGTTGGCAAGGATGAATGCAGGATCTCCGGACATGGGATTCTCTTCCTTTCTCGTTCAATCACAGTCTTCCCGACTTCGCCCCTTCTGCCACGTTGGCGTCAAATTGGGCTTTGTCGGCGTAACAGACGACGGCTCGCAGCCGTCCACAAACTTCAGCTGGCGTATCAACGCCGGCGTGTATCAAGCCATGCCGCAGCGCTGGCCCAAGACGCCCAGCGGCGGCGAGTAGCCATCGGAGCAGGCTCCCTAGAACGCTCCGCCTTTCAGCCCAGAACGGGCTGGTGTTGACGATTCGCGGTCACCAGATGCTGGTGACCGTAGTCCACAGCATCGCCTTTTTTCCTGCCGACGCTGGCGAAGACATCCGATCTGCATTTCGCGTCGTCGAAAGGAATCGCATCGCCCAAATCTCGCGCGGTCGCGCAGAAAATAGGCATCCGTGAATTCAACGCGCGAACGTCAACTCAGAACCACACCGGCCAAAGTCACCCAACCTTTGTGGCGGTCAGCGGCGAAGACTCGCGGCCAAATGCGGAGCGGATTCGCGCCCCGCCCGTCGGCGGCCGATCGCCCTGCCGAAAACCAAGACGGCGGCGCGCATCGCCGGCAGACGGCTGGAGGCCACACCGACCACCGCGGCCGATCGCCCCGCCGCGAACAAAGACGGCGGCGCGCTGAATCGGCCGAAAACCGCCGGCCTTTGGCGGCCACCGCCGATCGTTTCGTCACCAACAAAGACCGCGAAACGTTCCGCGCCGGCCAAAACACAGCCTTCTGGCGGCAAC
>CAIPEB010000518.1 GCA_903863885.1 uncultured Planctomycetaceae bacterium
GCCCGAGACATTCGAGGAATTCAACCGCTACCTCGATAGCTTCGGAGGCGGTTCGTACGACCCTCGCAAGTACTTCGAGTCGCAGTACGAGGCAATTGGTAGACAGAAGTAGCAGCGAACGGCGAGAATTCAGTATGCGTCGTCGTCCCGAAAACGCGGCACTCGGTCTCAGCCAGCCCGCCAGACTCCTGTCCGTGTTCCTTGCGGCTGCTTGCCAGTCGAGCAGCAATGCCATGCATCGTCGAATTGCGGCAGTCGTGTCTCTGATCGGCTACGTGGCCGTCGTCGGATGTGGTACCCCTTGGGACCACTATCGGCCGATTGGACACCAGGACATGTCGTTGGAGTGCTCGCCAGGCGATGACCAGATCGTATTCAACGCAACAGGTTCCGGTGGCCGAGATCTTTATGTCTTGCGGCTTGATCGTCCACGCGTAACCCGAATCGCCGAATCACCTGAGTACGAAGTGTGTCCCAGTTTTTCGCCCGATGGTCAGGCAATCACGTACGCTGCAGGACAGTCCGGTGATCGGGCGGATCACATCTTTGTACGCTCCGTTCTTGGCGGGCCGCCCCGGCAGTTGACGCATGCCACCGGCAACGACGCCTCGCCCCGCTTCTCACCGGACGGCACGCTGATCGTGTTCGACCGGGACAAGACGTATATCTGGGGCGGTCTCGCCGCGAACTGGGACCCCGGAGGCGTCATTTGCGTGGTCAGGAAAGATGGCACGAACGAACGCCAACTCACCCCCGATGACGTCTTCGCATTCAATCCGAGCTTTGCTGCTGACGGCAAGTCTGTCATCTTCTCGACCCACGACGGCTTGGCCTCCGTTCCGACGGACGGATCGAAGAAGATGCGGAAGATCAACAGCATTCCCGGTGCCACGGTATCCCCTGACGGCAAGCTCATCGCGTACACAAAGGGTCGGTTCTCGCCGGACCAGAAACTCTTTGTCGCCAACATCGATGGTTCGTCTGAGCGTCCAGTCGCCCCCACTGTCGCCGCGTGTTACCGTCCCGTGTTCAATTGGGCGGGAGACCAGCTGTACTTCCTACGCGAGGAGTGGCCCGACGGTGGCACCGGTGTGCCGAAGTTCAGCCTCTGGGAAACCGCAATTGACGGCACGAAGACTCGCATGATCGCGGACCGCGGAATATTCGATGATCCACTCAACTGGATTCCTTGACGATAGTCTGTTCTCACGTGCTCTCGGCCGATGGCAGGATGCTGGATCTTGGTTTTCTGAAATGAAGTTCCCGCGGTTCAGGAATGTCCCCCCAGCTTCACCACACGTCTCCCGCTGCACCGAATCGCTGGCCCCGCTTTGCATATCTATTTATGGGCCTGCCAGATTTCCCGTTGCACACATTCTCGGAGCAATAAATCCTGCCGCCCGATTACATCGAGCCATGCGGCTTCGGCGTGCTTGGTTAAGTTGCCCCCTTGCCGCCAAATCGACGAATTCTCGTCGAGCGTTTTTTTTAGCTCTGGCAACACGCTTTCGTCGCCGCTGCGGGCCCGCTTTACCAGTCGGTGCAGCTTTTCGATATCGTCATTCTCGGATTTGCGTTTAGGCTTTGCGACGTTTGCCACGGCGTCTCCAGGAATTCTTGTGTTGGTAAAAACCGCCCACATACAGCTGGCCGCAAAACAGGTTAATCAGGGTGTCGCACGATCGCTGCACTGGAGGATCGGCTTTATATGCGGTCGCAACGGCCTCGAAATGAGTTTCTCTGGCAGCATTGCGGCGTTCCTGAAGGTAATGAACTGCTTCACGAGCCACTTCGGCTATTGGGCCGCTGCCGAAGTAGCGAGAGCCCCCGCTACCGCCGATCGAAACGCTGCGATAGGCGACAAGGCGTTTGTATGGGCGTTGAAAATTGAGTCTTAGGAACTGCTCAAAAATAACTTCGGGGAACGGATGATGTAGTAAAATGATCGCGTGGTGCGTCTTCTTGCAGGGAGGTCCTGCACGTGAAACCTTATCCGCCGCGTATCGCTGTTCCGCGAACGCTTGTGGCAAGTGGCTCAATGTCTGCATCTGCCGAAGAGATGATGTTATTTTCGGCGGCGGCTCCGCCCACGCCCATCGCCGGTTGTTACAAACCGAGGCCGGGACAGCAAGACTGCCCCGGCTATTTTTATTTTCACTCGGAATGGAGGCGGGAAGACGATTGGCAGTCGCTTCCGGCAACCCTGCGTCAATCCTCGGGCTCGCCGACGTGGATTTCCGGTTAACACTTCGCCTCTGGTACCGCGGCGACAGCACAACTCGCGAACCCCGACGAAGACGCTTGCTCCCGGCCACGCGAGCCCCATACAATCGGACTGCAGTGAAGGGTTCGGATTGAAACAGCATCCATTGCGTTCTGCGATTCAGTTCAACTTCGCCTATGCCGTCGGCTGCCGATGCGTCTCTTCCGCCATGGTTTGTCCTACCCCGGAGATGCCGACCGCATTGGGCCTTTAACGTTGGCCGATTGAGACATGCCACGATTCGCGCCTCGAATTCATGTGCTGCTGGCCAGCCACGCGCCTGTCGGGCTCGTGATCCGTCGCGGTCCATCGAAGAGTGTGGCCACAGTGCTTTGGGACCGCCGCCGCGATGAGTTCAAATTGGGACAATGGCTCAAAGGGCGCATCTACGAGCGCCGCAGCGACCTGTCACCCGATGGCAAGTATGCGATCTACTTTGCGATGAACGGGAAGTGGAGTTCTGAATCGCAGGGTTCGTGGACTGCGATCTCCCGCGCGCCCTATCTCAAGGCGATTGCTTTCTTCACAAAAGGCGATTGTTGGAACGGTGGAGGGCTGTGGACCGGAAAGAACACCTACTGGCTTAATGACGGCTACGGGCACACGGTTGCCCATGATACAACCGCTGTACGTCGAGATCGCGGGTATGAGCCATCGGGCAATTACGGCGGCGAGTGCCCGGGCGTGTACTATCACCGATTGCTTCGCGACGGCTGGGAGCTGGTTGATCGGATCAGCACGAACAAATCGAAGTGCAAAGACATCTTCCAGAAGCGTATCGGGAAGGGCTGGACGCTGCGGAAGATTGCACACGCCGAAGTCGGTGCTCCAGTCGGCAAAAGCTGTTACTGGGATGAACACGAACTCGTTGGTTCCGGCGAGAACCAGATCATTCACTGTCCGACTTGGGAATGGGCTGATCTGGATGGAAAACGCCTCGTCTGGGCGGCAAGCGGAAAACTGTTTGCGGCCGAGATCCAACGGGGTGGGATTGCCGCGGAAGTCGAATTGCACGACTTCAATGACATGACTTTTGAAGCGGTAAAGGCCCCGTACTAATTCAGGGACGAAATCGTCTGGCCTTGCGGATCTTCCGCCCAGACCCACACGGACCCTTCCGTGAAAGGCCGTTGCTGATGAAACGCGACGAAGGTCGCGGCGAGTGTTCCTGGAACCCAAAGCAATCGAGCCGCGCCAACGATGGCGGGTGCAGAATCCAGGTTGGTACAATTTGACAGGCGAGTCGCACGTTTGAGACAGCGACCGTCATCGCAGGGGAGCTGCAATGAACTACCGGGCCGTCAACCGCATCTGGCAATCGGCGACGCTCTTCCTCGCTCCGCCGCTCATCGTCCTCCTTGTCTGGTTCAGGCCTGCGATGGACCTCTACCAGTGGCTCCTGTGCCTGCACCTGCCGTTTCTCATGCTGCACGAGTCCGAGGAATACGTGCTTGCGCCCCTTGGGTTCAAGGAGTTCTTCAACCTCAAGTCCCCATTCGGCTCAAAGACCGACCCCGACTTCCCGCTGGATGACGCCTACGTCTTCCAGGTCAACATCGTGATCGCCTACCCGATCGTGATCCTCGGCGCGCTCCTGGCGGGCGCGGCGCCGTGGCTTGGTTTCTCGATGATCTGGTTCGAGCTCATCATCAACAACGCGACGCACACGATCCTCTTCCAGGGCGCCAAACCTTCGTACAACCCCGGGCTCATCACCAATTCGTTCCTGCTCTTGCCATACGGCATGGTTACGCTGCTGGTGGCGACCAGGTTTTTCACTCCGCTTGACTGGGTGCTCTCCCTCGTCATCGGAATCGGCGTATCCGCCATGCTCGGCCTCAAGACCCGCAGACGACTGGCGAAGCTCAAGGCGTCACCGGTGTGAACGGGCGGGTGGTCAGCACGCACACGGGACCTCCCGTGCGAAGCCGGAGGCCTGTTGTCGGTGACGGCGCCGCGAGCAACGAGCAAACTGGCGTACGCGTCGGTTGCAGCCGAGCCGCGGATCGGGCCGGTCCTGATGGCAACCCGACGGCTGCGGAGTCGAGAACGCCGACCGTGGCCACAGCGGCGGAGTGGCGGGCCACTGTGTGATCATTGTCACTGCCAAGCCATCCACTTTGTCCGCACGCTGAACTGCCAATTATCCAGATCCCCCAACAGCGTGCGGGCGGTTGCCGTCTCCAAAGACCGCTTGAGCGGACCCTACCGGGCTGCGTCAGCGTTCAATCCCATGGCCCGCGTCAGTGCCGGGTCCGCCACCAATTTGCCGTTCTCGCGCGTGAAGAAGCCAAACCCGCCTTCGAGTTCCCATTTGGACCAGCCGATGTTGTGCCGGGCGAACGCTGAGCAGAGATCCTTGTGCCATTGAACGGCGTCGGCAGGCGGTGAGTAGTTACGGTACACACCGAACTCGTTACAGGTCACGGCCACGCCACGCTTCTTTGCCCACTCAGCGGCCTCGGCGATCCTCGCTTCAATCCTGGCGGCATCCCACCGCTCTTTGCCGTACTGCCTCAAGTTTCGCTTGGCGGTCTCGTTGTCGACGGCCGCAATCGCAGACTCGACACTCTCGGGCGACGAGGGATACGCTACCTTCCGCAGCGGCTTCACCCAGTCGCTGGACCAGGTTGCTCCCTGGTGCGTGAACGGGAATGGTTCGTAAAAGTGGAAGTTGTAAACGATGTTCGGGTCGGACAGCGGTTCGAGCTTGAGGAACGTGCTCAGGTTGGACCACTGGGCCGAGGTAGCCAGGATGGTGTGCTGAGGAGCGTTCTTGCGAATTTCCGAAACCAAGCGCTCCTGAATGGGAAGCCACTTGTCGGTCATCCCCACAAACGTCGGCTCGTTCATCGGTTCGAGAAAAAGGTATTCCGGGTTGTGCTGGCTCAGGCGTTTGGCCAGATTCCCCCAGAACGTAATGAACATGTCCACGAACTTCGGGTCGCTCTGGAGAGGACCTGAGTAGTTGCTCTGTTCACCTTCGAGCCGGATGTGATGCAGATCGACGATCATCGCCAGACCGCGCTTCGCGAGCATCTCCGCGGCCTCGTCCAGCCGTCTCACGCACTCGGCGTTGAGCAGATCCGCGCTGTTGGAATCGTGGATGCGGCTCCAGTCGATCGGGATGCGCAGATGTTTGAACCCGATGGCCTGGATCAGGTCCAGGTCCTTATCCGACAGTCGCTCGCTCAGAGGCGGCGTTCCCCGGCCGCCGTAGATCAACCAACCGGTCACGTTGATGCCCTGGGCCAGGCGCGCTACCCGCGACGGCGGCACGCCCTGCGAATCGGCAGCATCGACGGCTGCAATGCCTACCATCGCCATCAGAATACCGAAGCCGACGACACACCTGACCGGTGCGGCATCTTGCAGACCGCCCATTGAGCACCTCCCGCGAAACAAGACTCCACGTCAAACCCAACGTCGCCATTTCGGGCAGCGCCATTTTACTGCGTCCGGAGAACGGTAGACACGACTGCGGCAATTCCGTTTATGAACGACGATGCGCCAAACGCAGTCGATTCTGATGGATTCCTGTCTTCCGCTCGCGTCCACGCTTGGTCCCTGGTCGCATGGGCCGGTGACTGTCGTGTGTCGGGCCCACTCCGCGCCCGAAGTAAACGCCGAGAGGATGGCGGACAGGAGATCGAAGTCTCTTGTTTCAGCGTGGAGTTTCGCTCCCAGCCGCGCGGCCGTCGACAGCCAATTACATCAGGAATGCCGAGACCTCGGCTGCTCCCTTCTGCAGCGAATGAGGAGGCAGCAAGTCCGCCGCCAGCACTGCAATGGTAGGTGGCTGTGGGCGCTCAAATGGACATCGCTGATTGGCGGAGACTGTTCCGCTCCGTCAGTCCTCCATGACCTTTCGAATCAAGTGCTCATCACGCACTCGGAAATAGGCATCCATGGATATCTCTTCCCGTTCGGCCATTCCCTTGAGGATCTCCAGCTTATCCGCAAGCGAACGGCGGATCACACGCCGTGCGTAATCGTCGGCAGTCGTGCGGTCCGGGCCGGACGGCAGAACGAATCCGTCCGAATACCCATAGCTGACTGGTCTGAATTCAATTTTTCGATTGATGTTGCGAACGTAGAAGTACAGCAGTTCGATGGCGGAAAGAGCGAAAAAGACGAGGACGGACAGTCGCCACGTTTTGGCGAACCACACCCAGGCGACCAAGCTCAGGTTCAGCACTTGAATGCAGATAAACAGAAAGAGCAACAGGATCTGTTGATACCGTCGCGTTTCGGGGGCATCGTCCTCCACGGTTTTGGATCGCAACACCCAACCAATGTGATCCACATCGTTGGCAACGTACCGAAGGAGTTGACCAAGTCCGATGGAGAACACGGCGAGCAACAACGTTCGCCATCCGTCCTGAATCAACAGAACCGCTGCCAGTGCGACGTACACCGCACCGATCGCCGTGAACAGCGTGCCTTTCCAAAGACGGCGGAGTTTAATCAGGAGTTGTCCGCCTTCAACAGCAGGTTCGCGTGTGTTGGTATCGTCGCGGGACATTTTGGCGCGTTCCCCCATGCTGCGGGCGGTTGCCCTGATCTCCGTCGTCAGTGATCGGCGAGAAGACGCAATGTGTCAACGATCAACCTACCATCTTGCGTACACTGAGACCACGCTCAACATCTCCTACCACCGACGCAGCCCGGCCAGAAAGTGTTTGCACTCACAGTCCTTCCCTTTTCCCACCCCTCAGCGTTTGATCCCTGCTCCCCTGAGCCGGCGACTGTCGTGTGCCGGGCGCACGACGCGCCCCGGAGACGCCGATTACGGGAGACAGACGATGACACGGGAGACATTGGGAAGACTCGCGGGACAACATCCGCTTAGGCTTCGTTGCCGTCCAGATTCCGCCGATTCTACCGCTGCCCGCCAGATCGACACAGACAATTCGGCTGCCACGTGATGGTGGCCAACTTGCCGCTGGACCTCGGGGGACTGCCGTGAACTGGGAGACATCAAGGGCACGCTGGAACGCGTGAAGTGATTCGGTGCGGCGGGTGGCTTGCGGGTAATCGCGATGCAGGATCACCGAACCCGTTGCGGGCTTGACTCGTGGCAAACCCGCAGACTGCATACGTGTTTATGTGAAGAGTTCGCCTGACTGACATGGCAGTCGACGGCATGAGATTGTGAGAGCTGCCGATCGCCCAATGACGCCGCAGCAGCAATTCGGCACGCGGAAAGGCCCCGGCAAACAAAAAAGGACTCGGCAACCTCCCGCAGCGTAGAGCCGACGGATGGTGGCCGAGTCCAGCCGGAACTTCCGAGTTGGGTGTCTGCCCGTAAAGCACCGACAGACGACCCGATCTGCGGACTGCGGTCTATGCACTGGGCTCGTAGAGCATGACTTCTTGTCGGTCGGCCTCCCGAGCTCGCTCCCGATCCAGCAACTCATTGCTGAGTTGGTTGTCTTGGTCGAGCGACCATTCCCAGTAGGTGTCGAGGCCAAAGCCTGGGGAGCGTTCCGATCGCACGCCGAGCCGGTCCTTGGCACGTTGCAGCGTCCTCGGGGAATGCCCTTCCAATTTGGCTTTGGCATAGACCTCCATGGCGGGCACCGGCCCGGCGGCCAGGACCACGACGAGGAGTTCCATGGCACGCTGCAACGCCTGTCCTCCGACGCGTCCGTCCGTCGGTTCCAAGTCGCGGGCGGTGATCGTGCTGGTGCCAGTCCAGGCGATCACTGGACCATCGTCCGTGGCTTGAGGCTGGCAGACCAGCGACTCCGCCGAGGGGCCCAGATTGGACTTAAATTGAACTAGGATGCGACAGTTGTCATCTTCGGGGTCGCGAATGATCTGCATGGCCGAACGAGCCAGGCCGATCACCGAAATGCTGCCGCCGCCCCGATAGCAGCCGGATCGTTGGTCGGTAGCACACTGCTCCGCCAAGCGGACCTTTGCCACGTGAGTACCGACGTTTGCAGTACGGCCAGTATGCCGCAAGAATCGAAGTCACTGACTTCGCTGTGACGCGGGTGAATTGGTCGAGCACGTGCTCCTTGATGAGCTGCTCGTACCGAGCGTCAGCTTCCGGAGTACCCCACTTACCGCAGTAGAAATCTCTGCCGCGGATACGGACTCTAGCCTGTCCAGACGGATGGCGAATCGGTTTTGGGATCTTCTGCTTCTGGGCCATCGGTGCAACCTCCTACCCTGATTTGAGAAAAACTGGGTAGCGATCGAGGTTGCACTGCCGCAGGCAGGTAAGCTAAATCCTTTGCTTTCAAACATTTAGCAGTCGGGGCGAGAGGATTTGAACCTCCGACCTCTTGGTCCCGAATTTGGACTTAGTCCAGCCGGAAAACTGCTCTAAAGGTCTGGTGATTTCGCGGTTTGCGGCGAAGTAGCCGAGTATTGCAAACCGATGCAATCCATGACGAAATCTAACGACTTACGGTGGTAAATCAAGGGGTTTCGTGGTAATCGTGGTACGCCGCGACCTCCTGGCTCCGCGTAAAACTGCTTGTGACTGTTGGAGACAATATCTCAACGTTTTCGTCGCTACGACTCACGAGCAGCTCGGATTTAGAAGGGCACTTGGGGCAACTGTCTTCGTCGTACCCTGTGTCGCTCCGACCACTCAAGAATGGTGTAAGTCTCCAGCCGATTCGCCTCCTCTGAACTCAATCGAGCGACTCGGTCGCTGACGATCGAGCCTGGCTAGGATCGCAGTCCGAAAATGAGCGTCGGTCGTTGCTACAAACCGCACTCGACAACGCTACCCGGATCGAATCCGCTATTTTGGGTGGTTCTTGTGGCCTGACCCCACGCGTGATAGATTTTCTTCTGGAAAGTCTATCAGTTACCGATAGACTTCGAAAAGACAGAGTTGACATCCATGCTATACCAAAGATCGCACGAAATTGAACATCGCCTAGAAACGATCTTATCGCTGATTCGTGGGGGAGGGTACTCAACGCCGAGGATTGCGGAGAAGCTCGGCGTTTCCGTTCCCACCGTCTCCCGTGCGGTCTGTGCCCTTCGAGACCGTGGCCACCAGATACGAGCCGAGAAGCAGCCGGGTGGCTGGTGTTACGTGCTTGAGAATCCCGAGCCAAGGCTGGACGGCGAAGCGGATCTGGTTCTCTCCGAGATGAGACACGGATGAATAGCAGCCTTCAGAGGGTGGCCAAACCATGAACGCCGACATCATCAAACGCATCGTGCGGGCAATCGCAGACGGTTCCCAAAGCGACCTTGAACGTCTCGCACGCAAGGTCGCTGAGGCGGAGAGAAAGCAGGGACATGCTCGCCTTGCTGACCAACTTCAAGAGATATTGGATAAGCCGCGTCCGAAAAAATCTAGTACACAGGCGATCACAGACAGTGAGCGAGGCCTAAAGGAATTGCCGCTTAGCCGCCGACACGGCGAACTTCTCGCTACAGTCATTCCTCGTGAATCGCTCGAACACCACATGGTACTTCCTCCGGAAGTTGAAGATCGTTTCGCAAGGACCGAGCGAGAGTACGCGGCAAGGGAGAGGCTGGGAGCATACGGGCTTCGCAACCGAAAGACCATTCTGCTCTATGGACCGCCAGGCTGTGGAAAGTCCCTCGGTGCCAAGCGACTGGGTTGGAATACCGGGTTGCCATTGCTGAAAGTGCGATTCGACGCCCTGATATCGTCCTACTTCGGCGAGTCGGCGGCCAACCTCCGTGCCGTGTTCGAGGCAGCCAGGGAACGCCCTTGTGTCCTGCTGCTCGACGAATGTGATTTCATTGCTCGCTCCCGATCAACATCGAAGGATATCGGCGAAGCCTCTCGCATCGTGAACTCACTCCTGCAGCTAATGGAGGAATTCGATGCACCGGGCCTACTCGTAGCAACGACGAATGTCGAGTCGTCGCTAGATAACGCCTTGTTCCGTAGATTTGACGAAGTGTTCCAGGTACCGCTGCCCGGCCCTAAAGAGATCGAGAAGCTCCTGCGATTGACTCTCTCGTCGGTGCACGTCGCTGAGTTGGTTAATTGGGAGGCCTTGGTTCGACAGCTATCTGGTGCATCCGCCGCTATGGCCGTGAAGGCGGCACAGGATGCAGCAAAGGCGGCGGTTCTTTCTGGCGAGAAGATCGTGTCCGAGTCATTACTTCGTAATGCCATCAGCGAACTCAGACACGGGAATGGCAACGACGGCCAAGGATAAGTAATGGCACCGCATCACGACTTTGAGTATCTCCCTTTGGTCCTGCGTGAACGTGGTCCGGCACGATTTCCGCCGGCACCCCAAACTGAAGACGTGACGACGGCAGACAACAAGACACATCGCAGCGTGCATGCCGGGGGCCTGAAGAGCGGCTGCTCAAGCATCTCAACTAATTGGCAGGCGAGGCAGAATGCCCGGGTGCAGAGTGGGTTACCACTGATTGACGCCGGCATTCCCTTGCTGCTTAAAATCGACACCTCTCTTGACCTCGACGGGCTTCGCGGGCAGTTCAAATTCGAGATCATTTCGGAACAGGAAGACGGTTTCGTCATCGTCGCTTCCGAAGATGTTAACCTCACCGAGTTCCGCCAGAAACTTGACGATTTCGCAAAGAACGTTAGTGGCTCGGCGAACGTGGCCAAGATCCATGAGCTTCGAGAGGATTCGACTCAGGACGAACGTCTGAGACTCATTCTTACCGATACGCTCCTGCAGGAATGGCCGACCATTGCGAGTGATTCTTTGTACATCTGCGATGTCAGCGTTAGTTGCGTGGGCAATTGGGAAGTCCCCAGGAAACCCGGACACAATCCACGATGGAAGGCCGAGACCTGGGCGAGAAAAGAAAACGCGTGGTCCACCGCGCGCATTGAGGCCTACGACAAGTGGGATGCGTTAAAGGATGAGCGTCTTCAGGCGATTCATCGGATCATAGATCACTATCAGGCGGA
>CAIPEB010000519.1 GCA_903863885.1 uncultured Planctomycetaceae bacterium
TATTGCATAACAAAGCACTCCGCGACATTGGAGTTGAGGCTCTGGGAATCGGTGGTCTGGGCCGTAACCGTGCCGGTCTCTGACACGTCCACGTTGTACATAAAGAAGCCATTTGAATTGGCAACCGTGACGGAGTGACCGTCGATGATCCCACCGAACCGCACCGTCAGACCCAAGGGCTGTTCGTCGAGAACGTACCCCTGAAAAGACCAGCACGTCTCCAACTGAATTGCGACGAATTGAACGATCTCAGGAGCTAGATTTGGAGGCGGGCCTCCTTCGGACGGCGGTGGCGATGCAAGTCCTTGTTCCGCAATCAGCAGCAGTGCCGTGCCCATGGCGCAACTGACGAACAGGCTGACGATACCCATTGTCAATATGCGACTTCGGCGCCATAGACGCGCATGCGATGCGCAAGGCTGCGATACGGCAGACGCCGTGAGTCTAGGGAAACAGCGCAACGTGTTCATGGAAACCCTCCCAAAGAGATGCCCGCTGGCAATTCGCTGAGTCGCCGACGAAACGTCAGCGTTCACCCACACGGTGAGATGAAGCCACGCTCCAGTTCGCAAAGCGCCAGCTCTTGTGGCTCTATTACCGAAATTGCTCTTCGGCCCCGAAACGGGCACGCAAAGTCAAACTTTTTCTCGCGATACTCTCGCGAAGCGGTAATTGGCGAGGAAGGCAAGCGGTATTAGCCTTCCTGTGAGATGGTGAGGAGCCGATGCGATCGGCACGCCAGCGCGAACAACAGCAATTAAACGACTCATATGACAAGTCGCTTACGTGGAAACGCTTTGCACGCGCTCTGACTTGCTCTGGGAAATGCTCCCAGGTGCCGGAAATAGCCAAAAACGTATGGCTCGGCAGAAGTTGTCGGTCCGGTTAACGCAAGACGAAGGGAGAGTAAGCCGTTTTCCGGAGAGGTTTGTGAAATCGACCTGCTATCGGTGTGGTAATTCTCGGGTACCAGGCAAGGCAGTCACCTGTCGCCGTGAATGCAAACAGGCATTCTTCCGCCTCCTGCACAATACGCGAACTGCCGTCGCATTACCACTTCGGCCTATTCCCGGACAAGAAACACATCGTGCGACTTTGGGACATCGCCTCGTGCGACTTTGAAATCCGGTCGCACAGTGCTGTCCGCGATTTTCACTGCAAATGCAAGACAGAGGGCGATTTAAGTTCAGGGTGAACCAGCAACTGTGGCGCCGTCCTTGTAGTGAGTGAAGACCTCAGCGGTTCTCACACATCGCACGCGGCTGCTTACGTTACGTGGTGCCTATGACCAAAGTCGCATCCCGATCAGTGTCTTATCGTGCGACTTTGAAATATCAGTGTTAGACGGCGTGAGCATGTCTTACCTATTTCGACTGAATAATGATTGACACATGCCGGTAGTCTTGTACAATTCTCAAATTATCGATGTTTCCCGTGCAGAAACTCCTGAGCCTCATGAGGACACGCGGAAGCACGCCTGCTCTTTGCTAGTCTCTTGCGGTGCTTCATCTGTATTTACATAGATGACCGACGGGGTGATTGGTGGTACGATTATCGGAGCAGTTTCGCAGTTGTCGCCGTGTCGCCAATTCAGAACGGGGGGCCATGGCTGCCACTTCAAACCGTCTGTCAGGGTTGCGAGAACATCTCTTGGCCGATGTCTTGTGCGAGTTGCTGAGGGCGCAATGCGAGCGGATTTCGGATTCGGGCGACCCGGGGGCTGCCGTTCGCCCAGCGAATTCGACCATGGCCGCTCTTGCCATGTTTGCAGTCCCCTATCTGTCGCTGCTCGAATTTGGCGGAGGGCACAATGGCCGGAATTTGCAGTACCCGTTCCGGAGTGAAGTGTTGGCTGGTGATTGGAAACTTCGGGAGGTCCTGAACTTTCCGAGCTCCACCGAACTGCTACCGCTGTTCGCGGCCGTGTTCCGAGAACCGCAACGGCGTAGGGTGTTGGGTCAGTGCGTGTTCCACAGGCGAAGTTGTCTGCTTTCCCTTGGCGGCACCAAGTACTTCTCGTCCCAGAAGATTCATTGCCCATCTTGTCCGCAGAAGAGTAACGAGAAGACAGGGGGGGCCAGTTACTATGACCAGATATTGGAAGTCGTGCTGCTTCATCCGAGTCGCCGCGAGGTGATTCCGCTTGCGACGGAGCCGGCGCAGGTCTCCGATGGTAACGCCAGGAACGAACGCAATCGCAACGCCGGCGGGCGACTCCCGGAGCAGATCCGCAAGGAACTGCCCCATTTGGAGTGTATTGCCGCGGAGGACGGCCTAGCCAGCAACGCATCGCAAACTCATCGGCTGCAAGTATTGCTGATGCAATTCACCGCGAGCATGAAA
>CAIPEB010000520.1 GCA_903863885.1 uncultured Planctomycetaceae bacterium
ATCACGGGAACCAGCAACGATTCTCTCCGGCGGCTCTCGGCCATCGTTTTTCGCTCGGCATCCAGCTGCCGGAGTTCCTCTTGGACATCTTGCTGCAGATTCACCACTTCCTGCCGGGATTTCTCCACGGCCTCGACGACCAGGCGGTGATGCTCGGCCGCCGTGCGGGTGACTTCCGCCATTTCACGGTTCTGCATGGCTTGCTGGGACGTGGACGAGGTCACGAACTCCGTCAGTCGCTGGTCGGAAGTTTCACAACCGACTATCGGGCTTAACAGGACGACGCAAAGGATCAGGTAGACGAGTCTTTGCATGCGGTTGGGTCCTCCAGAGGGTGAACATTCGACGCAAGAGTTCCTGCAGGGCACGCCGCAACCGAATTTCGCGGCACAGTGCGGCGACGGCAAAGAGCAACGCAAACGACATGGCAGTCAGCAGCGGCACATTCATCGGGTAGAGTCTCCAGGGGTGCGAGAAACGGGGCAACGCAAAATGGCTTCCTGCAGTTCAGCCAGAGCAAGACAGTGGCCAGGGCGGAAGCAGCAAGCTCGTCGCCCGAATAAACCAGTCACGCTAGAATGCGTGTGGCATCGAGTTGGGTGCGGACAGTGTGCCTGCTCTTTCGCAGGGGAGACCGTGACCAGAGCGGCGTCAGGGAGGTACATAAGATGCAGGATTTCCACGTAATCCATTCGTTCGATGACGTTAACGCTTACGAGACCTACCCATCCATGCTGGGCTACCTCGTCTGGATACGTGACCTACTGATGGAAGGCGAGACATCCGAAAGCGACATGGCGGATGACTTGGCTGCCGAGTACCGTGCGGTCAGGAAACAGATTTCCGACATTGGAGACAGGGGCACGGACGATGGGATGGTGGCCCACTGCCCGTCATGGGAGGTCCAAGGCGGCTTCCATCAGCACCAGTGCAGCATCGAGATTGCAGCCTACTGGACTGACTTCGCTCCCCAAGCCATCGCCTTCTTCATTGATGCACTCCAGGCTGAACTGGACCGCAAACACGAAGCCTGCCAAAAGGAATCTGGGGACGACGAGGAGCCGACACGGGGCGTCCTTGAGCAATGCAAGGCATCGTGGGCGACGATGCAGAAGACCGACCCGAATTCAGAGGGCTTCGCAGACAGACTGAAATCGCTCATACATGACACCATCGAGAACTGCCTTCCGGGATTCTGATCAGCGGAACCTCACCGTCGGTGAGCAAGCCCGAAGCCGCTCAATCGCACCCCTCAAGGCTCACACACTTCCTCGGAAAACGACGGCGGATGATCGGGGCGACCAGTGAAATTTCTGTGCTCGCCTGGATCGACTTCTGATCCGAACACCGTGAGAAAGTCAGGACGGTCATTGATCTCCTCCACGTATCAGACTTGGTGGACGAGCTGGGCATCGGGACCATTCGAGAAGGGCCGGGACCCCGAGGTGGTGAAGAAATAAACATTTATGCAATGTCGGATCGACGCGGAAGTCATGACTGTGAAGTGGATCGACGACGATACCAAAAAGCGTTTCGTGTGAACTGGCAAGATCAAAAGAGCGTCGGAAAAGGACGCGGACGGCAATTCATTCACCGTGTTCAGCGACACCACGGAAGCCTCGTGAAGCTCTTGTCCGAATCCAGCGGCGAATTGTTTTCCAAGGACGAATTGCGGCTGGAACGGATGAAATAGACCGCTATGCATCGAAAACAACACCGAAATCGGGTCTCAAGGTCCGTTCCGGCGATTTAACCCGCGGCATCAAGGTACTGTGACGCGGAAATAGGTTTGAATTTAGGTCGGACCAAGGTCGTTTCGAGGCAGATTGTTCATTTGGAGCCCGAATCCGCTCGACAAACGTCCGGAATCGCCCAGAACGATGGAAGACGGAGCTTGTCTGAGTTTGACGAACTACTTGCAGGCGTGATTTCGCGGTCGGCAAGCGACGTGACAGTGTGAATTCTCGATCAGCCGCGTTTCACGCTCGAAAACGACGCTTCGAGAGCCCAAAATCGGTCCCAAAACAGCATATGTGCGTCCGGAGCGAGTTCTTGACGGGAGATTCGCGATGAAGAAATGCCATGGTGCGGTCTCCACTCGACTGCGGCGATTGAGAAGGGGCGATATCCGGGAAACACAGCCGGGGAATTGCGATTCGTGCTCGGATGATGGGCGGATGGTTCTCTGGATGTTCCCATAGATGACGGAAGGGAGAGCGTTCAGTGGTTGGCATCCGCGATTTGATGACGGTGGCCCATTTTCCGGTGCGGTTCCGAATGTTCAAAACAGAATGCTCCCGCGTCCAGATCATGGCTCTCGCCCTGACGGCCATCTGGACCTGCGGCTGCACGACGCGACAAGCTGAGGTGTCCCAACCGCCCGCCGAAGAACAGCACACTGCCAGCCGTAGCGAGGATGGAAGCGGGCGGACGATCTTGGGCCGCTGGCAATACCCAGACGGAGGCTGGATCGACTTCGGAGCGGGGGCGACGTATGAGGCACAGCGGAAAGATGGACTCAAGGACCATGGTAGCTGCGAGCTGAAGATCGTTGGGAAGCGACGAATCCTCGTGCTGAAGTCTGTCGTATTAAAGACAGAGGCGGGTGTGGAGGTCACGTTCGTCACCGAGAAACTGGCCAAGCTGACTTACGTGGAGTATCCGGTTCTGAAACCTCCCGCCCGGTACCTCGGCACCTGGCCTCCGGCCCATTTTGTCGCGAAGGTGGCGAAGGACGGACAAGTCGCTGGCGAGGAATCTCAGATCGCGATTCGCCTGCAGCAGCTCCTGGAGAGCGGGTCCGAGCCTCCCTTCCAGGTCGGTGCCCCAGACGCCGACGGCGATAATTCGTCCCTTCGCAGCCAGAATAAAGACTCGGGGCGGCAGGAGTGACGCATGCAATAGCATCCCCCGTGGTGGGCTTTGCGTCTCCCGTTTTTGCCTGCGAGTGACTTACCCCGCCCAAACTCACTTCAACGCAGCCCGCTTTTCGTCGATAAACTTGACGTGGTGCGGGATGTGGTTGGTGATGTTGGTCAGCAGCTTCTCCAGCGTGATCGGTCCGGCTTCCGAGTGATTGCCCCGGCGTTGGAAATCTTCCGGCTTCAAGGCACGCAGAATCGCCGCCATGTGCTTCCGTGCCAATGCGATAAAGTCCAATTCCACGGCCACGTCCCGATGGTCGTAGGCCAGAGTCGTGGCGAACAGGTTGGGATCGCCGCTGAGCAGCGTGGGCTCGTTCTCGGCGATGACCCGCTTCATGCGGTCCACGTACACCGGCTCAAAATCAGCGATGTGGCAGATTACCTGCTTCGTGGACCATTTGCCGGGGATCGGACGGGCGTCGAGTTGCTCAGCGGTCATTCCCGCCACGGCGGCACGGAGTGACTGGGGACCAGCGAGATAGTCGTCGATGAGTTGAGCGTAGTTCATGAGCTTTTTCCCATTGGCGTCATTGAAGTAACTGAGCCTGACCGTGATCAACGTCGCATTTGCGATCTTGAACGGTGCGGCAGTGCTTGCAGAAGTCGGCCGGGAACTGGTTGACCCGCTTCGGAAGACGATTACCAGTGTCGGCATTGACCTGTAACCCTGGAGGCCGATGAAGCGATGTTCGGCTCGTCAGTAACATTGCAGGATCAGCCAGGCAAGGGTCTACCTCCAGTTGTGAAACCAATAACAGTAGTCATCTACCAACTGACGGTTCGGCTTCCCCTTCACGTTTTCCAATTCACCGAGGGGCACAGTGACGACCTGGTCCTCAAGTCGAGCCTCACAGAGAATGCCGTACTCGTCGTCAATCTTCGGCTCCTCGTCAGGATCGCCGAGGCCAAAGACCTTGACTCGCTCCGGTTGGCCGTACTCGGCACCGCTGTCGGCCTGAAACGGGAAGAC
>CAIPEB010000521.1 GCA_903863885.1 uncultured Planctomycetaceae bacterium
CGATCTGTCGAATTCAGACGCCCGTTCCAGGTCTTTCAGCAAGTCCTTTTTCGAGACGTTCAGCACGCGGATCTTGAGCTGTGTGCTGGTTTCCGTCTGGTGAACGAGATAGTGCAGCCCTCGCCAGGATGCCTCCAGCTTCTGGAATTCGGGGTTGTGCATGATCTGGTTCAACTGCAGCGACAGCAGGCGGTCGATCTCTGCGATCCGCAGGTTGATCGTCCGCTCCGTGTCTTTGGCAACGACCATCGTGGGATCGAGCAACTGGCCTACAAACTCCTTCAGCAGGTCGCGGCCCCAGTCGCGGGTCTCGTCGTCGCGGGCACGCATGCCCTCGGTAAGGATTGTGTCCAGCAGCGTACCTTGCGACGTTGTCGCGGCGGCCGCTGCCTGGGCTTCGGTTTGTTCTTGTGGACTCATCATTTGCTCCTCTGCAGGTCGTCCGGGTGGACGAGGTTGATTTGATCAACGGGCCTTTGCCGATGAAGGCGAAACCAACTCCCTCGAAACCGTGTACCTGTCTGTCAGGCGTCGGGCGGCACGCACAACGCGTGCGTCGAAAAATCACTCCGACGGCTCGCCCGGCGCCGTCTCTCCAACACCCAGGTCTTTGGAAAGCGCCTCACGCGTATCCGTGTTCTTGATGATGTCTTCCAGCATCGCTTCCAGTTTGTCGTTGCCTTCCATCTTGTTGAGCAGGTTCTTGAGTTTCTCGCGGGTCTCCAGCAGTTTTCGCATCGGCGTCACCTGCTTGACCACGTTCTCTGGAGTGAAGTCGTCCATCGAGTTGAACCGCAGCTCGACATTGAGCTGTTGCCCGGGCTTACCGCTGAGCTTGTCGTCCACCCGCAGCGCCAGGCGGGGTGACATGCCGGCGAGCACTTTGTCGAAGTTGTCCCGGTCGACCTCCACGAACTTGCGGTCCTTCATCGCGGGAAGCGGCTGGCTGGGGTTGCCTGAGTAGTCCCCCAGCACTCCCACGACGAAAGGCAGTTCCTTCAGCTGCATCGCACCATTGATCTCCACGTCGTAGGTGATTTGCACCCGCGGTTTGCGGACTCGATCGAGCTTGTGTTGCGTACTTTCTTTGGCCATCGTTCATCTCCTCTCAGGATTGCGACGTGAAGATTGCTCGGAGCGAATGCTCCTTTCTCGACAGGCGTACACCTCGCGGCTTCGCGACGAGTCACCGCCGCAGAGCCGCGCCCCACCGGCCGCGTTGACTTCCTCAATTTTCCGCGGCCCGTATTCCCAGCAGATCCGTTACCTGGCCTCGCGTGGCTTCGTCCTTGATCATCTCGCGCAGCAACTGTTCGAACGGCATCTTTCCCCAACTGATGGCGCGATCGATCAGAAGCGGCACGGGACTCTGCGGCTCGCATCGCTTCAAGTACGCCGAAACCTCCGCCAGTCGCCGAAAGGCATCCTCCCGTGACTGGATCGGTCCGGCGGCTGCTCGAGGCGATTCCTCGCGGACCGCCGCCACGGACTCCGCCACTGCGTCTCCTTCGGAACCCGTATCGTTTCCCGGTTGCACCATTCCCCCCTTGTCCCTCGCGATGCGCCGCACGAGAGCTTCGCATTCCTCCATGGCAGCGCGAAAGCCGGTCGTCGCCGGAGCCAAGGCCTGAAAACGTTCGTTGACGCGTGTATCGAATTCAGCCAGGGCGTTCTTGGCGGCCTGGATGTCATCGTAGATCGCCTGGACATGACCCAGGTCCGCCGCGCGCGCCGCCTCCTCGAACACCTGTTCGCGGCGTTCCGCCTCCGCCTTGCGGCGCGCGAAAGCCTCGTCGTCCTCGACCGGCCCCTTCGGCCCCGCATATCGCGACTTCCAATACAACCACGAGAGCGTCTCGTCCGGATGCGGCAGGAGACGCAGTTCGCGCAGCCGATTGGGCAGACGCGCCCCCCGGTCGGCGTCCATCAACCAGATGAGCGGAGCAACGCGAGGCTCCAGGTCGCCGTCATCGGGCTCGGGAAATAGATGCTCCCAGAACTGCCCGAGCAAACCGCTGATCAGCAGCAGCCCGTCGCGGATGCCGGCGAACCCGTGCAGAGCCGTCAGGGCCTCGGTCAGCCACGCGGCCACCATGAGGTGCTTGGAGCGGTTCGAAAGAGCATCAATGGCCAGCCGGGAAACGTCGTTCCAATTGACTTCGGATACGGCCTGCCCGTCCAGCATGTCCTCTTCTACGGTCCGGCTTTTCTTGATCTGGTCGTACGCCGGTTCCCAGCGCAGATCGACTCCCGCAGGGTTGCCGCCCGGAATAGGCGCCAACAGAGCCTTGAGATCCACCACGCTTGAAGATGGCATGGCTGTCTCCTCAAATTGAGGCCGCTAAGCAGCAGTTAATCGCTCTCAGGCGTACGCGACCAAAAGACCAGTCCTGCTCAACACGCCTGCCGGCGCTCAGTCGCTCACTCCCAAGCGTCGAAGCGCGCCGGCCAGTTTCTCCAACGTTCGCGCATGCAGCCGGCTCGCCCAGGACTTGCTGATCTTTAACTCGCGTGCCGCCTCCTGTAACGTCACTCCGTCAAAATAGACCCGGCTGATCAGCCGGCGTTCGACTTCCGGAAGAGCATCCACCAATTCATGCAGCTTGTGACTGATTTCACGCAATGCCACGATGTTCGAAGCCGTCGCCATCGCGGGATCTTCGACGGTCGAATCCCGGATTCCGCCTGCTTGTTTTTCCCCTCGCGTAACGAAGTACACGATGGCCAGTTTTCCCGCCAAGTGACCGAACCAGGACGCGTTATCCGCGAGCGTGACCGATGCGATCGGATCAGCGCAGAGGTCCGCCTCCAGCACCTCACTGGCCATCTGTTCATAGCGCAAACGGTGATATTGGGCGCGGCTGGCCCAGAACATCTTCGACAAACCGTCGTAGATCGCGCCGCGAATGCGGTAGTAAGCAAATGTGGTGAAACGGCACTGCCGAGTCGGGTCGAACTCATTGGCCGCTTCGGCCAGTCCCAGCTCGCCGTAGCCAATCAGATCCTCGAGGTCCGCACTGCTCCCCGTGCTGCGATAGATCCTCGTCGCCAGGGAATGCACCAGCGGCTGGCCCTGTTCAATCAACGTGTCTCGATCCTGGTCCGCGGTCTTCATTGCGGAAGCTCGCACAATTGATGCCAGAAAACGTCGAGTCGCTGCTGGCTTTCGGGCGCTTCGCAGAGTGTTGCCGCAATTCTCTGCGAGGCTTGATGCCAGAATCCCTCACCCACGCTCAAATTGCCGAAGCGACAGCGGAGCAACGCTTCCACCAGATCCACTGCAACCGGTTCTAACACCAGCGACGCTCCGCGATGCCGGCGAGCAACATCGCACAACGCCTGCATCTCCTGAGCACTCAACTGCTCGAAGTGGCCTTCGCGAAGCGTTTCCCGCATCACGCGTTCCAGCAAGCCGGAATCGCGGGGATCCAGACGACCCGTTTCCGGTTCACGCTGCCTGTCGGGACCGGAGTCCCCAACGGACGAGTTCATGAGTTTGCAGCTCCGATGTCGTGAAACCGTCGCCGCCACCCAAAACCGAATCGCCCAATACGCGCCCGCTCACTTCCGTGAAAGATGCGAGCCTGTGCAACTACGACATGAATCGATAAGTCAACATGCCAATTAACGCCAGCAAGAAGAGAGCGTTCAGCGCCAGCAGCGAATTCGCCAGTCCGGAATACCAGCGATCGGACCGCAATGCTTCGTCAGTCCATTCCAGCTCTTCTTCGAGCTGGATCATTTTCTCCATGACGCTCTTGACGAATGATTGACGATCACTCGACTCGCCAGTCGCCGCAAAATAACAGCCGGCGAACAACTCTGGCCGTCTCTCATTCTTACGCTCGCCGATGTCGGACGCCAGACCGTGAATCAATACGTTTTGAAGTTGTGCGTGAATTTGGCTCCGCACCCGGCACAGCAACTGATAAAGTTTCGCATTCCCCGGCTTTCCCAAGGCGTCTCGCTGTCGGAAGAGATCGTAGACCCAATCCTCAAACGCGCCGCAAGCGTGCGATGCAAGCGATTCGAGGCTTTCGGCGGTCGGAGGCGTCCAGAGGTCGAACCCGCGGCCGAAACGATTCGCTCTGGCGCGGTCGATTCCCACGCGGCGCACCAATTCCGCAAACCCCGGTTCGTTCTCGAGCCCCGTGACCAAAACCGTTACGGGACAACAGAGCCGTGCACTCTCCCGCACCGTCGTCAGGTCGCGGCGCACCGACTCGGGAAACGCCTTCCCCGACGCGCCCGCCTGAATTCCCTTCCAGGGCAGCAACACGAG
The DNA here is from genome assembly GCA_903863885.1 of uncultured Planctomycetaceae bacterium. Classification (GTDB taxonomy): domain Bacteria; phylum Planctomycetota; class Planctomycetia; order Pirellulales; family Pirellulaceae; genus CAIPEB01. The sequence continues at coordinate 4,283 of CAIPEB010000521.1, forward strand.
AATTCCGTTCAGCGGGCACAGGGGCTGCCGTCCTTGCTGCAGAAGCTGGCAGACATAACTCAGTCGCTCCGTCTGCTCCTCCGCCTCGCGCCGCGGCACGGCGGGCGCGTGCTGCCCGCCCGAGCGGTCGCCCGATACGCCGGGCACGATCGAGCTGCGCGGACTCGGCAGGAGCGTTCCGCGGATGGAGCCGTATGAGGCATGGTGCGGGAGCCCGCCGCCGCTGTCGCGCACATCACTGATCCCTCTGTCCGGTTCACTGCCCGGTACGTAAGTCCCGCGAGCGCTGGCGACCTCCAGGGTACCGCGAATGTTGAGCGCCGGTGTTTCCGCCGGCGCAGAGACAGCCGTTCCGCCATGCGCGACCTGCGAAAGCCGACCGGCTCCGGTCACGACCAGCAAGACGGCCGTTTCATTGGCATACCAGCGCAGAGGCGTTCGACCTTCGGGTACGCCATTGACAAGCCACTTCTGATCCGCGGCGGAAGTCAGGCGATCGGCCTGCGACTCTCCCTCGGCGCCTATGACGAGGAACAGCGGAATGTTGCTCAGGTCCAACCCCTGACGCCGCAACTCCTGAATCCCCTCGCGCCACGCGCGGTCGATGTCCGGAAATCTCGAAGCGCCGCCCTCCAGCCAAAGCCGCAGCGCAAAGTATGCAATCACCGGGATCGCCACCAGTAATACCAGGATGACGAGGATGTGCCACAGTTCGAACCAGACCCGGAAATCAGGCCGATCGGGAGTCAGCAGATAGGCAGTAAACGCCGCGATCGCGACGAGTATGAGAAACACGGCCAGAAGCACGGCGACTCGCGCCGGCAGCGAAATACCGAGCAATCGCTTGGGTGTGCCGAACAACTGCGCGGGAGCCCGCAACAAGGCTCGCAGCGGGGCCAGCAGTAGATCCAAGAGCCGTTGAAGAAAATACACTACGATCTCCCTTCGGCTTGTCAGACCGCCAAGACCATTCGCCTCTTCAAATCATGAATACACGTCAAACAACAAACACGTAGTAACCGACCACCGCCACGCACAGCACCAGCACGATGGCGGCCAACGAGTAACTGACCAGCAGGAACTTGCCTTCCAGCGGAGGCGCACCCTCACCGGGACGCGGTGCCGGATACAACGGCGGCCGGCCCTGTCCCAGCGTAATCAACTTCGCCGTGCGGGCCGTCCAGGAATCCAGATCCGGCGAAAGTCCCAGTTGATCGGCAAGAAACGCTGCTTCCGACATCGCATACAATCCGCGAAAACCCAGGATCACGCATACGTAAAACACTTCAATTGCGTCGCGGCGAGTTAGAGCGGCCGCGTCCTTCGCCATCCGAAAGAACTGAGTCGCCCGATCCCGCGTGTTGAAATATGCGAACTCCAGCGAGTTGTTCTCCCACCAGTCGCGTCCGGGCCACGGGGCTTCAATCAAGACGTCATCAATCCAGGACGCGAGCGCGTACTTGGCAAGTTCCCATCCCTCGCGGTGTATCTGTTCGCTGAGCTTCGCATCGGCCTCACGAAAACGGTTTTGCACTCCCTCGCGCACATCCTCGGCGAGCGGCGGATCGTTGGCGCTGATTCGATCCAGCACGCCGAGCACATAGAGAAAAATCGGATCAACAGCGGACGCGAATTTTGGAGTCATTTCATCATGGCCGGTACGGCGAACAGGGCAAATTCGAGAACCGCCCGTCTATCGTTAAGCAGGACCTCAAGCTTCCTCGCGCCGCGCAGCGAGGCGAGATTCCCCAGCAACTCCATCTTGAATCGCAGTGCCAGCGTTTGGGTGGCAAGCACATCCTTCCACGCGGCGTTTTCCCGTTTTACTTCGTAATAGACCCAACCGCGGCGCACCGGCAATGCTCGCGGCGGCTGAGTCAGTTCCAATTGCTCCACGCCGGGCATGCCGTGCTTGAAGATCAAGTCCACCTGCTGGCTGCTGCCCATCTTCCAGTCCAGCTTGCCGGGCCGTAGCAAATCGCGACACTCGTTCTCCGAGATATTCTCGCCATGAACGCCAACAAACCACTGCCAGCCCGAATGAAGCCACTGCGGGTCGATCGACACCTGCATGCCGCGTTCGGTCCCCACAAAGAACCGCTGCTCGTAATCCAGTTGCTTCGCGGTTCCCAGCAACCGCTCGATGCGGGCTTTGATCCACTTGAAGATCTTCGCCAGGTCATCGTGATCGTAAACAGGAATGCCCGCGACCCGTCTTTCCGGATCGAATACCGAGAGCATTCCCACCACGCGGCACAGCTCGCGATACGCGAGAAACGGATGCACGCCCTGGGCGAATGTCACACACTGCAGCACAGCGATGCTCTCATTGAGCATCGACAGCATCAGCAGGTCTTCGAGATCTCCCGGTTCCTGACTGGTCAGATTGATTCCGCGTTCCGCCACGCGTGCGGCCAGCACTTCGACCTTCTGGCCGATGATGTCATAGATCGCGCGAACGATCCCGAGTCCCAATGGCGGCCAGGCATCGATGGCAATCACCGGCGGAAAATAGTCATCGTCCACCCGGGGCGTCGCCTCGCTCTGGCCTGCACGCTGAATTCTGGCAATCGGCAGGACTTCCAGTCCGGTCAATTCACGCGATGAGAGCGCGAGCTTCAGGCAGTCGTCACAGAAACAGATTTCCTGGTCGTTGCCGCCCGTGGTTTCGTCCTGCACCGGCAAAGCGCGGGAGACGTAACGATGGTCGCCGGACGCACTGTCGCTCGACACGTTGATCCGGCCCAAAGCCAGTTTGGGCAATGCCAGGTAGACCGTGACCTCGCTCTGCCGCTCGAAAGCATCTTTCAGCGAAACGCGATCCGGCCCCTGTCCCGACGAAAAAGAGAGAATCGTCCCGTCGCGCATACGTGCTTCGCAGCGAGATACCTGCACCTCGTAATTCGCAAGTGCTTCGGGACTGAGTTCGATCGAGCGGAGGCCGTAGTTATAGGCCGCGTCCCACTGCGCGGACGTTGCGATCAATTCGCTCCAGTGCCGATCCGCAGACTGAAAGTGCTGCGGTCTCAGAAACATTCCTTCGAACCAGTGCACCCGAAGATTTCTCATGGCAATCGCCCCACATGCGAGAAGCGATGGCGGCGTTTCAATGGCGGCCGCGGACGAGTGCTCGGACGTGAACTGACTCTAGATTCTACTGCGCCCGCGCCTCGCAACGCCAGAAGGTACAGCCACGATGCGGATAAAAGACTTCAATGCGTGCTTGCTTCGCCGGGGCGCGACCCTAACATAAGAGTTAGGCATCTGCCCTCTAAACAAGAGGAGCGACCATGCCCACCGGAGCTTCTTCACCACAACCGCATCGTTCGTGGCGGGTGGCCGGCACCAGGGCCAGTGCGGAGGGACCGCGTTCGGCGGCAAAGTGGCTCGCCACTCTCGTCGCTCTCCTGCTATTGGCAGCTTTCGCGTGGCTCGTCTGGCAACGCTGGCCTACCCGGCTTCCGACCACTCATTTCGCAGCGATTCTGACGGGCGAAACTCACAAATTCACGGTGCCGCCGATACCTTTCGCGGCGGAAGATCTCGCGCCGCTGAGGGAATCTCCTCCGCGGTCTTTCCAGTTTCTCGACCTCAGCGACCTGCAGGAAGCTGACAAGATCGCCGATCTCGGCCAGCGGTTGTCGGCAAGGAAGATGAGACCTCAGGATGTGCTCATTGTCTATCTCAGCGCGTGCGGCATCTCGGACGGCGGAGCGCCGCTGCTGCTCTGCCGAGACTACGACCTGGAAAACAAGGACCTTGCGCGGTATCACGTCGACAAACTCCTCAGCGGCATGCAGCAGTCGGACGCCGGCACGAAACTGCTCGTGCTCGATACCGGCTGGATCATCTCCGATCCGCGGCTCGGTATGGTGCTCAATGAATTCCCTCGCCTTCTACTGGACCGAGCGCAGCGAAGACAAGATCCGTCGCTCTGGATATGGCTGACAAGTTCGCTGGAACAGTCCCCACAGGTGCTGCCGGCAGAGCGGCACACGGTCTTTGGCCGCAGTTTCGTTGACGGAATGCGAGGCGCGGCCGATGCGAGCGACCAGGGAGGCGACGGCGACGGCTTTGTCGCGCTGGACGAGTTGTTTCCGTTTGTCGTCGAACGCTGCCAACGCGAAACGGGCGGATTGCAGTCGCCTGTGCTGATGCGATGCGGACAGCCGCTGGAGGCCCTGACCCGAATTCCTTCCGCCTTGCGACTCTGTCGCACGGCACCGCTCGACAAACCGAGCACGACCGAACCGCCGCCCGCGAAGAAAAAGGAACCGCAAACCGCCGCGTCGCAACGTGTCGCAAGTTCAACTCCTGAACCCGCAAAGCCCGGCAAGCCAACCGCCGGAAAGCCGGATCAAACAGGCGGCAAGTCAGGATCTCGCGCGTCCGCATCCCCCGCAGAGGCGAGAGCGCCCGATGACCCCGTCCGGCTGCGCCAGACCATCGAACAGGCCTGGCAGGTACGCGACGCGCTCGAGTCGCTCCATGGCGAAGCGGGTGCATGGTCGCCCGCCGAATTCGCGCCGGCAGCCTGGAGAGAATTCAACGCTCTTCTGCTCGACATCGATCTGAGGTCCCGCTGCGGCAGTTCCTTTGACGTCGCAAATCTCGAGCACCAGTTGGCAACTCAACTCGATCGAGTGAGACGGCTTGATCCGAAGGCCGCGCCAGGCGTCCACCGCGAGGATGCTTCGCTCGTCGCCGATCGCCTGCTGGCTGCCGCCGAGCGATTTCGCCCGTCGGCGGAACGCGCATCATTCATCAGCGAATCGCAGGAACTTGCGGAGGTAGGCAGTGCCGTACGTATCTATTACCGGCTGTGCTGGCGCATGCCCGGGTACGTGCGATGGCATGACGAGACGAGTCGCCGATGGTACCGTTGCCAGCGATTGACTGAATTGGCGGAACTGCTGGATTCGCTGCAGCAGGGATTGCTGCAATTCCAGAAGGAACTCGGGCACCGCGAAGGATCGCAACTGGCAGTCGGGGCATCGCAGGACGTGTTGGTCACGATGGCCGACAGCCTCGCGGAAACAGACTTCCGTATTCAGGCCCTGCTCGGGGAACAGGTCGATTTTCTCGCCGCCGGCGGCGATCAACCGATCTCGCGATACTGCATCGCCGGCCTGCTGCTCACCGACGTGCCGCGAGCGGCTCAGCGCGCAAAGCTGATCGAATCGCTGACCTCGCCTCGGGCTGCGCCTCAAGCGACGGCGCATGCGGGGGCTACGCTTCCTCAACACCTGTCGGGTTCTTCGACGCAGTGGATGGCCGTCGCACGCGAATTGGAGTTTGAGGCTCGCACAATGGACCTCGCGGCAACGCCGCAGGCGGAAGTCGTTCGCGCCAAGCTCTCTTCGATTCGAACCGCGATGGCGGCTCCGTCGCCCGACGAAACGGCTATGTGGTTGGAGTGCCGAGCCGCGGGGCAAGCGTGCGAGGCCTTTCATCGCGCGCTGCGTGAGGAGTTACTTGCTGCCAAGGCGAAACGTCCCGATACGGCAGTGTGCTGGATTGACGCACGCGATGCGTCTTCCGCGTCGGCAATCGACCAGCAGCTCTTCTTCCCTCGATTGCGCATTCTCCCGCCGCGTACTCCGGATCGAGTTGAAATTGTCCAAAATCCCGCCGGTGCAATTCGTCTCAGTCCCGACGGCCAGATCGCGGAATTGACGATTCATCCGACGAATACCGAACTGCAGTCCGTGACGGTGCTCCCCAGCTTCGACGAGCAACAGCTGCGAGTGAACTTCTCGGACGGCAGACCGCTGCGCCACGGGCGACAGTTTCCGCTGAATCTGGGGAACGACCGAAAGGTGCGGCTCGCATTGCGCATTCAGCCTGTGTCCGAAGCGGCAAGTCCGGATGGAGGAGAACATCAGGTTGGCCTGCTGTTCCAGGCCGGCGACCTGAAGGAACTGCACACGATCCAATGTGTCATACCCAAGCCGAATGACATCGAATTGACCGTCGAACGCGTCGAACCGACAGAACGCGCGCGGCGGCTCGGCAAGAACGCCACGGAACTGCGCCCGCTCGTCAACCGCACCACCTATTTCCGCATGTACCTTGCCAACAAGTCCGAACTGGAAAAGCAGGTAGACGTCGCGCTGTACCGTGTGCCGAATTCGGATTGGGCTCCGGGTCGTCTGGTCGATGAATATGGGGAGCCGTTTGTTGACTTGAAGAGCTGGCTGTTCGAGACGGACACGAATCGCGTGCTGCCCGGCGTCAAGCCGTTCGCGACAACCGCAAATCCCGTGCGACTGCCGGCGGATGCCAAGCCGCGCGAGATCGACCTGTCGCCCAAGCCGGTCCCGCCGCCGCAGCCCAAACCCGGAGAAACACCGGCTCAATCGCCCGCGCCCGCCGCAGTCGAACCCATCGACGTTTCCTTCGGTTTGGCCTGCGTCATCACCAACGCGGCCGACCCGAATGAACGATGGGTGAAATGGATCGAGATCAATCCGCTTATGCCGAGAGACTATGTGTCGGCGGACGTATCGTACAATCTGGCGGAACAGCAGATCCGCATCGAGGTCCGGGCGCTGGATGCCAATGCGGATGGCCAGCCGGATCGCTTTCCGCCACCTTCCGAACTCGCGAAGAAACCGGTCACGATCGTGTGGGACGCGACGAATGTTGTTCCGCCCGGAGCGGAACGCAACGACCACGCTGTGCTGCAGCGCGCGCAAAACGTCGCGAAATTGGGGGGACGACTGCAATCCGATCCAAAGAAGACTGTGAACATCAGCCTGGATGTAGACGGCTATCCGCGCGCGTTTCTCTTCGAGCTGTCATTGGATCGCGACAATACGGGTCGCGATCTGCGCCGCAATGCGGCCTCGATTCGAGTCGCGACATTGCAGATGCGGGGCGGCAACCGCAAATTCAGCATCCTGCCGCCTGACTCGGCAGCACCGGCCAAAGACGACAAGGCAGCGGACAAACCGCCGCTGGACGTCCGGCCGCTTCGCGCATCGGAACCGGCCGCGTTTGCCGTACCCGTCCCCGGAAACACATTGATGGTCGGCGTCCAACTCGATGCTCCGTTGGATGCTTTTTCGTTTCGAACTCGCAGCGACGTGGTTGAAGTCGGCCTGTCGCGTGCCGGCTTCACACCGCAGCGGTTCTACTCGGATCGTCACAGCCAAGCCTGGATCAAAGAGATCACGCCGGCGGGAATTGCCGTCACTTCGGCCGTCCACGATTTCCTCGGCGACCACGCGATCCCCTTGGATATTCAAGGGCTCACCAACGCGCGGGTACGTGTTCAGACTCGATTGAGACTGCCGCAGAACGAACCGCCTCCATCGGAACTGGACGTCGTCCTCGACGGTCAGGAACCCGTGCTTGAACGATGGAACGCACCGGCTACCGTCTCGCAAGGGCAGCCGATTCCGGTTTCTTTGCAGGTCACTGATTTGTCGGGACCGGCGAAAGCAGAGTTCGGGATCGTTGCCAAACCGGGCGACCCCTTGAAGGAAGACCAGGTCAAGTCGCGTGAGGACTTCGCGGGCACTGCGACCAATGACCGCTATCCTGTGTCCGTCTCCTTGGCATCGGCGGAACTCAAGCCCGGCGACTACTTCATCAAGGTCGTGGTCACCGACCGAGTCGGCAAACAGACGGTGCGGGAAGCACTGATCACTGTCCTGCCGCCGGCGAAACTCGCTGACAAGAACGAGCCTGTGATGGGCACGGTGCAGGGCGTTGTTCGTATGGGATCCAGTTTCCAGCCGGACGGCGTCACCGTTCGCATCCAGAACAGCGATATCCCGCCCTCGGTCACTCACGACAACGGCCGATTCCGATTCGATCGGGTACCTGCCGGAAAATACACGCTCGTGGCTCGCGGTCCGGTCCATGGTTATATAAAACAGGGACAACTCGACATCGAGCTGAAGTCGAAAGACGATTACGGGCGCTCGTTCATCATTGAACTCGCAGCCCCGGCCGAAACGCCTGTCCGCTGACTTCGGCGGTCGGACGTTTTCTTCCGTTATCCGCAATCATGCCACGAGAACAGAACATGAACTATTGTCAAAACAACTGCCGCATCCTGAAGTCGTTGGCGATCATGATCGGTATGCTCGTGTCTTCGATTCTCTGGTTCGGGTGCGTCACGGCCACCATGGCGGCGGAACCGCCCGACTCGAGCCGGTCGCTTGAGGCCGTTCGCTTCCACAGGATCAAAATCAACGGTTTCTGGAAGCAGCAGATCAAGCTCCAGACCGAGAAATGGCTGCCGCATTGCGTCCGCGAAATGGAACCGGGAGGCAAGGGCCAGGAACTGCTCAACCTCGTCAACACGGGAAAAGCGATTCGGGGCGAACCGCACGACAAGTTCCGAGGCCTGCCGTGGGCTGACGCCTATATATACAACGTCGCCGAAGCGATCTGCCTCGCGCTCGAAGTGGACCCCGACGGCGACCGGGAACTCGCGGGGGCTCAGGACGCGCTGCGTGCGAAAGTCAACGAATGGATACCGATTATCCTGGCTGCACAGAACAAGGACGGCTATATCCATTCGTTTCATGTCTTGAATGGCAAGCCTCGGTTCACCACGATCGTCGACCACGAGTTCTACGTGATGGGCTACCTGATCGAGTTGGGTGTGGCTCATTATCGGATGACCTCAGGCGAGGATCGCAGGCTCTACGACGCGGCAATCCGCTGCGCTGATCTCCTGTGCGATACCTTCGGGCCGGCGCCGAAACGGACATGGAAAAACGGGCACCCCGGAATGGAGCACGCACTATGCCGCCTCGGCGGACTGGTCAACGAGGTTGAAGGGTCAGGCAGGGGAGACAAGTACGTGGCGCTGGCCAGGCACTTCGTCGATCATCAACACGAGATTGAACCCGACGCATACAACCAATCGGACAAACCGGCCGTCGAGATGAGCGATGCGCTGGGCCACGCCGTGCGGGCTACGTACTTCTACACTGCAATGGCGGACATCGCGCGGATGCAGAACGACAAGTCTTATACGGCCGCCGTTGATCGGCTCTGGACCAGCGCCATTGACCGCAAGCACTATCTGACCGGCGGCGTAGGCGCGTCGGACAACGGCGAGGCGTTCGGCAAGGACTTCGAACTCCCGAATGACGGCTACTGCGAGTCGTGTGCGGGCTGCGGCCTGAGTTTCTGGTCCGAGTCGATGCATCGCCTGCACACCGACGCCCGCTACTGCGACGCGCAGGAACGCGTGCTGTACAACAACGTGCTGGGTGCCGTCGAATTAACCGGCAGGAACTTCTTCTATCAAAATCCGCTGGCTTCGGATAAGTCCCGCTACCCGTGGCATGGCTGTCCCTGCTGCGTCGGCAACATTCCCCGCACGCTGATCGCGATCAAGGACCTGATGTACTCCGTCAACGAGGATCGGGACACGCTTTATCTCAACCATTTTGTGGACAGCGAGGGCGAGATTCCCGGCATCGGCGGCGCGGCTCTGAGAATCCGCCAGGAGACCCGCTACCCGTGGGACGGCGTCGTGCGACTCACCTTGCACCCGGCGGCGCCGGCCACATTCGCGATGGCGTTGCGAGTTCCGAATCGCACCGAGAGCAAGCTCTACACGGCAACGCCCGACTTCAAGTCTCCCCCGAAAATCACGGTGAACGGTCAGCCTCAGTCGCCGCTGGTCCGCGACGGCTATGCCGTGCTGAAAAACACATGGAAGGACGGCGATTGTGTTGAACTCGCGCTGCCCATGGAAGTCCAGGTGGTCCGATGCGACGATCGTGTGGCCGCCGATCGCGGGCGCGTGGCCTTGCAGCGCGGGCCGCTCGTCTACAACTTCGAGGATGTCGATCATCCGAGTCCGGTGGGGAAAGCCGAACTGAAACCCGGCATCGAGTGGAAAGCCGTCTGGAAGGGCGACTTGCTGGGCGGAGTCATGGTGCTTGAAGGCGGCGGCTTCACCGCTGTTCCCAACTATGCACGACTCAACCGCGGCGGCGCGTCGCAAGTGTGGATGCTCCAAGCCGAGCACTGAAGCACACTGATTCTGAACGCCGGGCTTGCACCTGAGCGATAACCTCGCCGAGCCATGCGGACCGCGGAACGAATTAACACCCCCGTGGCATCGGAGGTCGTGCGGTTTGGAAGTCGTTTCACCGCCGTGATTCATGCTTCACTCTCCCACTGGGAGAGTCGCGCCGAAGGCCCGGAGAGGGCTGACGCGCCGCTGGTCGTAGAATTCACTACTGGTTCGGAAGACCCTCCCCGACCGCCAGGCTTCCGACCCTCCCGCAAGCGGGCGGGTGAAGCCAAGTCGTTATCTCCAAATGGTTCCTAAACCGCACGACCTCATCGGGCAGGGTTGAGTAAAGCTCCAACGATCTTCTTCGCCGCCGACATGGGACGTACACCCATCGCGCCGACCGAGCCAGTTCTGCAAATTTAACGGCGAGCGAGCGTCGAGCTATAATAACAATTAATCGCTTTCAAAATCGCCGGCGTTGAAGCCCGTGATTTCATGTCTCAGTTGATGCGTTCTTTGCGTCGTATGATTCGCGCTCGCGATCGGTCGTTCCTGCCGAGGAGAGTCCTGGACATTGCCTCCGGGAGAGGATGGCTGGAAACAACGCCAAACATGCACGCCGAGAGACGCACTGATTCATGAGTCAGTCTCCCGCCGTTACAAGGCGACACTGAGAATTCCTTTCTGATACGAGCAAGGTGCACCATGTCCGCCGAACAAATCCGACTAGATGAAGCACGCGGGGAATCGGCATCGTGGAAGAAATGGGGACCGTATCTGAGTGAACGCCAATGGGGAACCGTGCGCGAGGATTACAGCGAGGGGGGCGATGCCTGGAACTACTTCACGCACGACCAGGCCCGTTCCCGCGCCTATCGGTGGGGCGAAGATGGAATCGCCGGAATCTCCGACGACAAGCAGCGACTCTGCTTTGCACTCGCGTTCTGGAACGGCAAGGACCCGATTCTCAAAGAACGCCTGTTCGGGTTGACCAACAGCGAGAGCAACCATGGCGAGGATGTCAAGGAGTACTACTTCTATCTGGACAGCACGCCGACCCATTCCTACATGAAATACCTGTACAAGTATCCGCAATCGCCGTTTCCTTATGCGGATCTTGTGGAGACCAGTTGTCGTCGGGGCAGGCACGAGTTCGAGTACGAACTGCTCGACACGGGCGTGTTTGACCACGATCGCTATTTCGACGTGTTCGTCGAGTACGCCAAGAAGTCGCCCGAGGACATTCTGATCCAGATCACCGTCCACAATCGAGGTTCGGAGCCGGCCGAACTGCATGTCCTGCCGACGCTCTGGTTCCGCAATCAATGGTCATGGTTCGGAAATTCGCCCCGGCCGCTGCTCGCACAGGTCGATACGCCTCCCGAGCAGTGCGTGCTCAAGGCCAGCGATCCAACGCTGGGCTGCCGCTACCTGTATTGCCAGTTTGGCGGCAGACCGCTGTTCACGGAAAACGAAACCAACACGCAGCGCATTTTCGGCGTTTCGAACCGAACTCCCTACGTGAAGGACAGTATCAACGACTACGTCGTCGATGGCCGGACCGATGCGGTGAATCCCGAAAAAAGAGGAACGAAAGCCGCGTTGCACTATTGCGTCATGGTCATCCCGGGCCAGCCGCAAGTGCTTCGGCTTCGCTTGTCGGAGGTCGAGCCGGCCGCTCATGCGAACTTCAACGGCGAAGGTCCGCTGGGCACGCACTTCGACGAGGTCATGGTGCTTCGCCGCAAAGAGGCAGACGAGTTCTATCGCGAAATCACTCCCGCTTCTCTCAACGCCGACCAGGCAGACGTCATGCGCCAGGCCCTCGCCGGCATGCTGTGGAGCAAGCAGTTCTATTGCTACGACGTGGACAAGTGGCTGGAGGAACGCGGCTCGGATCCGTTCAAGAAGGAACGCAAGGCCGCGCCGCGAAACGAGCATTGGCATCACATGTACAACGGCGACGTGATCTCGATGCCGGACAAGTGGGAGTATCCGTGGTACGCCGCGTGGGATCTCGCTTTTCATGTGCTGGCCCTGTCGCTCGTGGATCCCGACTTCGGCAAACGCCAACTCAAGCTGATGCTTCGCGAGCGGTACATGCATCCGAACGGCCAGATACCGGCGTACGAGTGGAATTTTGGTGATGTGAACCCGCCCGTGCATGCCTGGTCCACGATCTTCACTTACCGCCTTGAAAAAGCGCAAAAAGGCGAGGGAGACCGCGAGTGGCTCAAGAGTTGCTTCCAGAAACTGCTGTTGAATTTCACGTGGTGGGTCAATCGCAAGGACCGCTCAGGACGCAACGTCTTCGAGGGCGGCTTCCTGGGACTGGACAACATCGGCGTGTTCGATCGCAGCGCGCCTTTGCCGACCGGTGGTTATCTGGAGCAGGCCGACGGCACGGCGTGGATGGCGTTGTTCTGCCAGAACATGCTCGAAATCGCCTCTGAACTGGCGGTGACCGATTCGGACTATGGCGACATGGCATTGAAATTCTGCGAGCATTTCCTGTGGATCGCCTCGGCCATGTCGCACCTCGGGTCCGACACGGGGATGTGGGACGAAGAGGACGGGTTCTTCTATGACGTGCTTCGGTTGCCGAACGGGCAATCGCAAAGGCTCAAGGTCCGTTCCATCGTCGGTTTGTTGCCCTTGTGTGCGACGACGTCGTTTGACGGGGTCCTGCTGCAGAGCCAACCCGAGCTTGCCGATCGGCTCAACGCGTTCATGGACGCTCGCCCCGAACTGATTTCGTCCATCCACGACCCGAGGAAACTCGGCATGGCGGGTCGCCGGCTGGGCTCGATCCTGAATGAACCAAAGCTCCGCCGCGTGCTGGCGAAGATGCTCGACGAGATCGAGTTCCTCAGCGACTTCGGCATTCGCTCCCTGTCGCGCTGCCACGCCGAGCATCCCTACGTCATCAGCGCCGGCGGATCGGAATATCGCGTATCCTACCTGCCTGCCGAGTCCGACACGGGGATGTTTGGCGGCAACTCGAACTGGCGAGGTCCGATCTGGATACCGGTGAACCTGCTCGTCATCCGAGCGCTGTTGCAGTACTACGCCTATTACGGGAACGACTTCACGGTCGAGTGCCCCACAGGCTCCGGGCGTAAAATGAACTTGTATCAAGTGGCTGAGGAAATCGGTCGCAGGCTGAGCAACATCTTCCTGAAAGAACCGAACGGGCGCCGGCCGGTTTACGGCGGGTGCCGTAAATTCCAGGAGGACCCGCACTGGCGGGACTGCCTGCTGTTCTACGAGTACTTCCACGGCGACAACGGCGCCGGCCTGGGTGCCAGCCATCAGACCGGCTGGACGGGTGCCATCGCCAGGTGCCTGCACCTGTTTGCGACGCTGAGCGCCGAGCAGGTTCTGAAATCGGGAAAATCCGCCTACGCCGAGACGACAGCGGGCGCACCGCGCGCCGACGTCTTGAAAGCCCTTGAGACTGTCGCGAAGCAGCGCAGCCGCTGAGGAGATCGTGAGACATGTCGCACGTTCATTACCCTTCGCTCTATCAGATCAACACGCGAGTCTGGTTGACGGATCTGTCCCGCACTTTGGGCAGGCAGGCCACGCTGGACGACGTCCCCGATGCGGAACTCGACCGGTTGGCGGAAACGGGCTTTGACTGGGTCTGGCTGCTGAGCGTATGGAAGACGGGCGAGCAGGGCCAGCGAATCTCGCGCGGGAATGCGCAATGGCGCCGCGAGTTCGAGGAGACGCTCCCGGATCTCTGCGATGACGATATTCCCGGCTCAGGTTTCGCGATCACCGGTTACACGGTCCACGAACAGCTTGGCGGCGATGCGGCATTGGCTCGACTGCGCGAGCGGCTCCGTGCCCGCGATCTGCGGCTCATGCTGGATTTTGTGCCCAATCATACGGGTCTCGATCATCACTGGGTCGAGGAACATCCGGAGTATTACGTTCCCGGAACGGAAACCGATCTCGCGATGGCTCCGCGGAATTACACTCGGGTGAAACGGGGGCAGGGCGAGATTCTGCTTGCACATGGCCGCGATCCTTATTTCGCCGGCTGGCCCGATACGCTGCAACTTAATTACGGAAACGCGGCGACCCAGGAGGCGATGACCGAAGAACTCCTGAAGATCGCCGGCCAGTGCGACGGTGTCCGCTGCGATATGGCGATGCTGGTGCTGCCCGAAGTATTCGAGCGCACCTGGGGCATCAGTTCGCGGCCGTTCTGGCCGTCGGCCATCGGCCGAGTGCGCGAAGTCGCGCCGGAGTTCTGTTTTATGGCCGAGGTCTACTGGGACCTCGAGTGGACGCTGCAGCAGCAGGGATTCGACTACGCGTACGACAAGCGACTGTACGATCGGCTCCGCGAGGGGCATGCCCGCCCCGTGCGCGAACACCTCTTCGCCGAACCGGATTACCAGAACAAGCTGGCCCGATTCCTCGAGAACCACGACGAACCGCGGGCGGCGGCGGCGTTTTCTCCCGGCATCCACGAAGCGGCGGCGGCCATCACGTTTCTGACTCCCGGCCTGCGGTTCTTTCATCAAGGACAGCTGGACGGGCGAACGAAACGCATCTCGCCGCACCTCAATCGGGCCCCGTGCGAACCGGTGAATCCGCAACTGCACGAGTTCTACGAGCGACTGCTTGCCGTGCTGCGCGAGCCGGCGGTGCGCGACGGCCGCTGGCAGCTTCTCGATTGTTCGGCGGCCTGGGAAGGCAATTGGACATGGGACTGCTTCGTGGCATTCGCCTGGCAGGGTCCGTCCGGAGAACGACTGCTCGTCGCAATCAACTACGCGCCGCACCAGAGCCAGTGCTATGTCCGTCTTCCGTTTGCGGATCTCAGCAGCAGCCCATGGCAACTGAAGGACCGCCTCGGTCCGGACATTTACGTCCGGGACGGAATCGCCCTGGAATCCGACGGCCTGTACCTGGACTCGTCGCCCTGGCAATGCGCGGCCTTCGAAATGTCGCGGATTTCCCGGGACACAGCAGGGCCTTGCGAGACGATGGAAGCTGCCGCGCAGCTCAGAATCTGAGTTCCAGAATCGAGAAGTCGTCGGCGAGGACGTCGGAACCGTGCAACTTCCGCGCGTGCTCCAGCAGGCCGTCCATGACATTGCCCTGCCGCGGCGCGCGGGCCATGAATTCCATGAACTCGTCGAAATCCCAGTTTGATCCGTCGGTCTTTTCGATTTCGAACACGCCGTCGCTGAAGATGAACAATCGCGACCCCGGATCGACGAGAACCGAGTCGGACGAAAAGGGCAATCCCAACGACCAGCCGATCGCCGGCCCCTGCGATTCCAACTGTTTCATTTCCGCGCTCGACGACGAATCACCGGGCAGCAGAATCGCCTGCGGATGGCCGCCGCCCGCATAGGTCAACTGCCGCGTCTGCTTCGAATAGACTCCATACCAGATCGTGAAATAAAGGTTGCCGTGCTGCGACATCTCGAACGTGTCACTCAACCGCTCCAGCACCTGCGCTGGATCGAGAAAGTTCGTGTGCGGCAGCGACTGGACCCGCAGCATGTTGAGCACCGAAACGGACAGCAGCGATGCGCCCACGCCGTGCCCGCTCACGTCGAGCAGATACATCGCGAAATGATCGTCGTCGAGCCAGTGGTAGCTGAAGGAATCGCCGCCCAATTGCGTCGAGGGTACGAATCGCCACGAGACGTGTACCGGGTCTTTCTCGATCGGTTCCGGCAGCAGAGACTGAACATACCTCGCTGCCTGTGCCACTTCGTTGGCCAGTTCGCGCTGGCTTTCGGCGAGCTTCCGATACGCCTCGTTGCGCTGCAGTTGCGCCACGTAGCCCTTCGAGTGGTAACGGATGCGGGCAATCATTTCCAGTTTGTCGGGCAGTTTCACCAGGTAGTCATTGGCGCCCACCGCGAAAGCCTCGGCCTTGACCGTGGGCTCTTCCTTTGTGGACAAGACGATCATCGGAACTTCCCGGGTCTGGGGATTTGCCCGGAAGAACTTGACCAGCGTGAGCCCGTCCACCTGAGGCATGACCAGGTCCTGCAGGATGACCGTCGGAGCCAATTCATTGGCCATCTCGATGGCCTTGGTCGGATCGTTGCAGTAGTGGAAGGAGATATCCGCCTCGCCGGCCAGCATCCGCCGCACAGCTTCCGCGATGATGGCCTGATCATCGACCAGCAGCACCGTCACACGCGACTCCGCGGCGTTAATCGAGACGTCACTGGGGAAGCTTTCAGACATGCTCATCGATGATTCCAGAAAGGTCCTCGAGTTGAAACATCGGGCTCGAACGAACTTCGATCGGGTGATTCCCCAGGGTCCGCCGCCCGCCGCGCAACGACAATACCCCCATTCTGTCCTGTTGGCCGAAATTGCACCATCGGGTGATTCTGTCACCCTTGGAATTCCGGCATGAGCCGTTCCTCGATGGGCATTCTCCGAACAGGGCGGATAATCAGACGGAGAAACCAATTCCGTTTCGCGCCCGCAATCCCCGGTTGTCAGGTGCGAGCTATACTTTGAAAACGGTTCTATCGACAAGTAGTATAGGAAGCGTTGGGCTTTCGATTCGAATCGTCTTTTCGAGTGCCCCGCATCGTCTGGACTCAGTTCTCTGACTGCCTTCTTTCGGCAGGACTCACTTTGGGAAGGACTTGCATCCCGTGTTAAGCCTGCGCGACACCACGATCCGGTCGAGACTCTCCGTTCTGGTGATCATCAGTACAGTCGGCCTCGCGGCCATGTTGTGCCTGGCAACGGTGGTCCTGTTTGAGTATCGGATCGAAGGCCCCGTCCATAGGGAACTGCAGGCATTGGGGCAGTTGATGTCCGAGATGGAGCCGTCGGTACTGGCTATCTGGCGGCCGAATCTGATCGTGAAGCACCTGCCCGAAACGACCGACTCGACCGAGATCGCGGAGCAGTTGGAAGCCGTGGCTCAAATGGAGCGGGACTATCAGGAGCGATACGAGTACTGGTCTAGTTCGATCCCCGAGCCGGAGTTGAAAAAAGCGCTCGCCGACTGCCATAAGCCTGCCAGGGAGTATTTCCGGATCGTCCGGGAGGAGCTGGGACCCGCACTGCGCAGCAAGCAGGCCGATCAGGCCAAGGCGTTGGTCGCCTCGAAGATCGAGCCGCGTTTCGCGGACTATCAGCGAGCCTACGACAAGGCACTGAAACTCATTCGCAACGTCCGGGAATCGCATCAAACTGCGGCAGCCGAGTCCACCACTTTCTGGCTGCGCGTCATGACGGGGCTGAGCATCTTCTCTGTCGTGGCGATCGCGCTGCTGGGCTGGATGACAACGCGCAGCATCACGTCCGCAACAGGCAGAATGATCAATCGAGTGAACGAGATGGCGGGCGGGGCGAGCGACCTGACCGCCCGCGTGGAAGTCGATTCCAAAGACGAACTCGCCCAGTTGGCCGTCGGCATCAACGCGATGATCGCCAAGATCCAGACGGTGGTCAAACGAGTCCGGGAGGGCAGCGTCCAGTTGCTTTCCACTTCGTCGCAGATCGCAGCGACCGCGCGGCAGCAGGAGGGTACCGTGCAGGGTCTCTCCAGTTCCACCACCGAAATTGCAGCGGCTGTCCGCGAGATTTCCGCCACCAGCGAATCGCTTGCCGCGACGATGGAGGATGTGAGCAGGCGGTCCAGCCAGGCGTCAGGGCTCGCGGCCGCCGGCCGCCATGGACTTGACGGCATCGAGTCCACGATGAAGCAGCTCATGGATTCGACGGGCTCCATTTCCACGAAACTGGGGATCATCCGCGAGAAGTCGGAGAACATCAATGCCGTGGTGACGACGATTACCAAGGTCGCCGACCAGACCAATCTGCTGTCGATTAACGCGGCGATTGAAGCCGAAAAGGCCGGCGAATACGGCCGCGGCTTTCTCGTCGTGGCCAGGGAAATCCGCCGTCTGGCCGACCAGACGGCCGTCGCCACTCTGGATATCGAGAACATGGTCCGCCTGATGCAGGACGCTGTTTCCGCAGGCGTCATGCAGATGGACAAATTCGGCGTCGAATTCCGCTCGGGAGTGGACCGCATCAAGGAAATCAACAGCCAGACCGGCGGAATCATCGAGGAAGTCGAGGGACTCACGGCTAATTTCCAAACGGTCAACGAAGCGATGCGAAGCCAGTCCATCGCGGCCAAGCAGATTAATGAAGCCATGGTGCCCGTCGCCAGCGGAACCAAGGTCACTCAGACTTCGCTCGAAGAGTTCATCAAGGCCACCACGTATCTGCGGCAATCCGTCGAACTGTTGAACCAGGAGATTGCCCAGTTCACCGTCTAATCTCACGGACGCCCCAGCATCGATTCCAGGCCTGCCGGGATTTCGAGAATGCTCCCATGTTGCTGCTCATGTGTCAGGTCGGTTCGAATCGGTATGCGATCGATTCGTGCAACGTTCGCGAGGTTCTGCCGCGAGTGAATCTGCACCGGCTGAGCGGCGATGCGCCCTGGCTCGCCGGTCTGCTGATCCATCGCGGCGCGGCAATTCCCGTGCTGGACCTCACTCAACTGACCGAGCGGACGGCATGCCCCAACCGGCTCAGTTGCCGGATTCTGATTGTCGAAGCGGATCTGTCCGGCACGCCGCGGATTGTCGGTCTGCTGGTGGAACAGGTCGGGTTGTCCGAAACTCAGTTCGCCCCGAAAGACGAGGCCGGTGAAGCGGCCGGATCGACGGCTCTGGGCAGACTCTGTCTCGACGACCAGGGCATCTTTCAACTGATCGATATGTCGCTGCTTATCCCGGAGAGCCGGCAGGCCGTTCTCTTTCCCGCTACTGTGAAGGGACGCTAATGTCGGGTTCGGCGAACGATGCACTGTCCGAAGTTCGTCGCCTGCTGCGGGAGCGGGCGGGGATCGAACCCGATTCGTTCGGGCAGGCAAGCCTCGCTCATGCGCTGCGCGATCGCGTCAGCCGAAGCGGCGCTGAATCACCGGACGCGTACGTCCGGCGGCTCGGTCTGGATGCCGTCGAGTTCCAGGCGATGCTTGAGGACCTCGTCGTGCCGGAAACGTGGTTCTTCCGGGACGGGCTCGCATTCCGCCAGTTCTCGAGCTTCGCAAAAAGCTGGACCTCGTCCCAATCGGGCACGCTCCGGGTGTTGAGTGTCGCCTGCAGCACCGGCGAAGAGGTCTATTCGCTGGCCATCATGCTGCGGGAGGCGGGAATCAGTCCGGACCGGTACTCGGTCCTGGGGGCCGACATCAGCCAGCGATCGCTGGAGTTCGCCGGCAGGGGAGCATACCCCGGGCGGTCGTTTCGCGATTCCAGCGAGTCGCAGCAGGCCGTGCGCGACCGGTGGTTCCGCTGTGAAGCCGAGTCATGGCAGGTCCGCGACGAGTTGCGCGAAGGAATCGCGTTCACCCGGGGAAATCTGGCCAGTCCCGAGTTTCTCGCTGCGGTGCCGCCATTCCATGTGGTTTTTTGCCGAAACGTGATGATCTATTTTCACGACCGGGCCCGCCGGATAGCCGTCGGCCATCTCCACCGATTGCTGAGCTCCGACGGGACTCTCTTCTCCGCACCGGCGGAGGCAAGGATCTTTCAGGACGCCGGCTTTCAAGGCCTGGGCGGCGAATGCCCGTTCGCGTTCCGTCATCGCAGCGCGACAGCCGAAGAGCCGCGCGCCGTCGAATCGGCCAAGCGGCCGCCTGGAGCATTGCGTCCTTCGCCGAAACTCGCCGCGTTGCCTGCGCCGGCGATTGCCTCTCCCGCTCCGCGCGAAAGCAAGTCGGCGTCCCGACCGGCGACCGCCTCCCCGGAAACTGCAGATCCGCCCGCGTCGCTGCTCGAAACCGCCAGGCGCGAAGCCGACAACGGGCGGCTGGATGAGGCCAATTCGCTCTGCGACCAGCTGCTGGCGAAGGGCAGCACAAGTGCGGAGATCTGGTTTCTGAAAGGACTCGTTCGACAGGCACAGGGTCAATGGAACGAAGCGCAACGCATTCTCGAAAAAGTTCTGTACCTTGAGCCAAAGCACTACGAGGCTCTGGTTCAATTGATGCGATTGGCCGAGCGAAGCGGCGACGATCGCGCAGCGGCCAACTATCGCCGCCGCGCACAGCAGGTCGCGCCGCGGGAGGCGAAATAATGCGGACCGACCTCGAAGAATCCCGGGAATCGAACTCGGCAGCCGACGCGTGCTGGAATCGAATCGGGGTGCACGGCGACCGCTCGTGCGACAAACTGACTCAGGCAGTGCATTGCCGCAACTGTCCCGCCTTTTCCAGGAGCAGCCAGCAACTGCTCGAGCGCGAAGCGCCGCAGGAATACATCGACGACCTGACACGGCAACTCGCGGAATCCGAGCAGGACGCTCTCGAGGAGACCAGGTCCTTCCTCGTCTTCCGCGTCGGCGACGAATGGCTGGCGCTGGATGTGCATTGCGTAGTCGAAGTCGTCGAGCCGCGGATCATCCACCGCATACCGCACCGCACCGACCGGCGGTTGCAGGGCGTGGCCAACGTGCGGGGCGAACTGCATCTCTGCATTTCCCTGCACGAACTGCTGGGCATCGAAGGCGGCACGGCGACGGCACTTGCTTCGTCAACCGCGTCCAATCCACGCCTCGTCGTCGCGCAGTTGAGCCAGCAGCGCTGGGCGTTCTCGGTGGATGAAGTAGATGGAATCCATCGCATCACGCAAAGTGCCTTGGAGAATCTGCCGCACACGGTCGAGAAGAGCGGCAAGTACTTCTCGGAGTCGCTGTTCCAGCTCAAGGGCGCGAGAGTGGCGGTTTTGTCGGAGATGCGGTTGATTCCGGCATTAGAGAGGGTCGTACGATGAGCGGGGCCGGAAGCGACGCATTCCTGATCGACTTGTTTCGGGAAGAAGTGCGCAACAACAACCAGGTTCTCACGGAAGGGCTGATCGCGCTGGAGCAAGGGGAGTCAAACCCCGCCAGGCTCGAGGCGATGATGCGGGCAGCTCATTCGATCAAAGGCGCCGCGCGAGTGGTCAACGTGCAGCCCGCCGTCGAGGTCGCTCACGGAATGGAAGACTGCCTGGTCCGCGCACAAAAGGCCGAATTGCAGCTGGCCGGTCCCGTCGTGGACCTGCTGCTCGCGTGCGTCGACCTGCTGCATAAAATCGCAGAGGCCTGCGGTCCCGGTTTCGCCGCCTGGATTGCAGGCGAGCAGGCGGAAGTGACACGGCTTGTGGCGGGCCTGAATGCCGTGCTGCAGGGTGGCGTGCCCGAATTACCGCCCAACCGACAGGCACCTGAAGCCGCCCCGCTGCAGGAGGCTGAGCCGGTTGGACAACCTCAGCCCGAGTCGGCGCCTGCTGCCGCGTCTTCACCCGCCGCACCGCCGCTGTTACCGCCTTCGTCCGCATCGACAGCGGCCGACACCGTGTCGCTGACTGCACAGGCGACTTCGACCGAGGAGGGCGTGGTGCGGGTCACGGCGACCAGCCTCACGCGCCTCATGGGGCTGGCCGGAGAGTCGCTCGTCGAGACACGATGGCTGCAGCCGTTTTCCAAATCGCTGCTCCAGCTCAAGCATCTGCATATCCAGCTCGCAAGCACGCTCGAAGGGTTCGCCGAAGCGGTTCACTTGCGGGAGGATGCGTCAGGTTGCGCTGATTTGCTGGCGAGCGCCCGCACGCAGCTGGCCGCGTGCCGAGAGCTGCTGTCGGATCGCGTGGCGGAGTTCGACCGCCGCATGCGCAACTCGGACGACCTGAGCACGCGGTTGTATCGCGAGGTGATCTCCAGCCGCATGCGGCCGTTCCGAGACGGGGTGCAGGGGCTGCCGCGGCTGGTCCGAGATCTCTCGCGCCAACTCGGCAAGTCGGTCCGACTTGAGATCAAAGGAGAAAACACCGAGGTTGACCGCGACATTCTCGAGAGGCTCGATGCTCCGTTCAATCACCTCGTTCGCAACGCCATCGACCACGGCCTGGAAACGCCCGAACAGCGGCGTGCGGCGGGGAAGCCGGAAACGTGCCAAGTCACGATTGCGGCCGCACATCACGCCGGACTCCTTTCCATCACCGTGACCGACGACGGTCGCGGCATCGACATGGATCGGCTTCGCACAAAGGTCGTCCAGCGGGGACACACTTCGGCCGATGTGGCCCGCCAGTTGTCGGACGCTGAACTCGTGGAGTTCCTCTTCCTTCCCGGTTTCTCCACCGCATCGCACGTAACCGAGATCTCGGGCCGCGGCGTCGGCCTCGATGTCGTTCACACCATGGTCCAATCCGCCGGCGGGCGGCTGCAAGTCCACTCGGAACTGGGCCGAGGAACGACGTTCCAGATCACGCTTCCCGTCACGCTTTCGGTGCTCCGCGCGGTGATCGTCGAGATCGCAGGCGAGCCCTACGCTTTTCCTCACAACCGGATCGAGCGGCTGATCCGCGTGCCTCGCAGCGAACTTCGATCGCTGGAAAACCGCCAGTACTTCGAGGTGGACGGACATAACGTCGGGATAGTGATGGCTCACCAGGTGTTGCAGCTCGAAGGGTCCCAGCCCACTCATGACGATCTGCCCGTGGTCCTGCTCAGCGAACGATCGACGAGGTTCGGCCTCGTGGTCGACTCGCTGCTCGGCGAACAGGATCTGGTCATCCGGCCGATGGACCGCCGACTGGGAAAGATCCCGAACCTGCATGCGGTGGCAATACTCGATGACGGCTCGCCCGTGCTGATCGTGGACCCGGACGACCTGCGCTGCTCGATCGAAAAGCTGCTCCAGGGAAGCCGCCTTCAGCGCGCCGGCGCCGCCGCGGCCCAGAGCGGATCTCACAAGCGAAAACGAGTGCTCGTCGTGGATGACTCGATCACGGTGCGCGAAGTCGAGCGTCAACTGCTCGCGAACCATGGATATCTGGTCGAAGTAGCTGTCGACGGCATGGACGGGTGGAACCTCGTGCGGGAGGGAAATTTCGATCTGGTCATCAGCGACATCGACATGCCCCGCTTGGACGGACTCGAATTGGTGCGCAAAATGAAGGCTGACTCGCGTCTGCAGGCGATCCCCGTGGTGATTGTCTCCTACAAGGACCGCGAAGAGGATCGCTTGCGCGGCTTGGATGCGGGCGCGAACTACTACCTGACCAAGAGCAGTTTTCACGACGACACGCTGATCGAAGCGGTGCGGGAACTGATCGGGGATGCCGGCGCATGAGGATTGCGATCGTCAACGACCTGCGGATCGCCACGGAAGGCCTGCGACGCGTCGTATGCAGCCAACCCGAGAACTCCATCGCATGGACTGCCGCCTGCGGCGAAGAGGCTGTGCGGAAGTGCCGCGAAGATGTCCCCGACGTCGTGCTGATGGATCTCCTGATGCCGGGTATCAACGGCGCCGAAGCGACTCGCCAGATCATGGAACGATCGCCCTGCGCAATCCTCATTGTCACCTCGACGGTCGCCGGCAATTTTTCCCTGGTCTGCGAAGCGCTCAGCCACGGGGCCTATGACGCAGTCGCAACCCCCGTGATCGGCGATAAGCCGCCCGCCGAGGCAGGCGAACTGTTGCTGGCCAAACTGGGCCAGGTGAACAAGATCCGCTCGCGCATCGGAAGCGAGATGCGAACGGCGGAACTCGCAAAGCCGCGAACCAACGGCACAGCCCAGGGAGGCCCAAGAACTCTGCCGCTGCTGGCGGTGGGTGCTTCCACCGGCGGGCCCAATGCGCTGCGAGCGATTCTCTCGCAACTGCCTCGCGACCTGGCCGCAGCCACTATCATCGCGCAACATATC
Source organism: uncultured Planctomycetaceae bacterium (assembly GCA_903863885.1). Classification (GTDB taxonomy): domain Bacteria; phylum Planctomycetota; class Planctomycetia; order Pirellulales; family Pirellulaceae; genus CAIPEB01. The sequence continues at coordinate 27,999 of CAIPEB010000521.1, forward strand.
AGCGCCGACTTCGCGGCGTCGCTCACCGCGTGGCTCGCCAACCAATGCAAACTGGAAGTGCGCACCGCACGCGACGGCGACCGACCGCAACCCGGGTTGGTTCTCGTCGCCGGGACCAACGACCACCTGATCATGTCTCCCGACGGCACCCTCAATTACACAAGCGAGCCCATCGGCAACCCATTCCGCCCGTCAGTCGATGTGCTGTTCCAAAGCCTCGCACGCTGCTGGCGTCCATCCGTCGCCGTGCTGCTGACCGGTATCGGTCGCGACGGCGCCCAGGGAATGCTGGAACTGAAACTCGCCGGATGGCACACCATCGCCCAGGACGAAAAAACGAGCGTCGTCTACGGCATGCCCCAGGCAGCTTTCCAGCTCGGCGCCGCCTGCGAAGTACTGCCCCTCGACGAAATCGCAGCCGCCATCCAGCGGAAAATTCCCCGCATCTGATATCGCAGCGTGAGATGCGGGATGCCGAATGGATGGAAGGCTTCCGCCAGACTCCGATCTCCAGAATTTCCAAGCATGCAGGAATGAGTCCGCGGTTGACA
>CAIPEB010000522.1 GCA_903863885.1 uncultured Planctomycetaceae bacterium
CGCGAGACAACGGCCTGGAACTCGCGATTTCCAATCCATGCATCGAACTCTGGCTGTGGCTCCATCTTGCGGAACAACCCGGGATGCAACATCGACACGACCTGCAGAGAATGCTGAAACAATATGTCACGGCTTACGACAAACACGTCAAGTTCTCGGACTATGCCGCCGGCTACGCCGATGCCGTGCGGCGGGCGTCCAGGTTGGATTCGGACGCCGACGCCGTAAATGAGCAAGGGCGAAATCCAACGACGGGGGTTTGGCGGCTTACGCAGAGTATTCGAACCGATTCCTGACAAGCAGGTGAGCCGAGTCTGACATGTTGAAGTGGGCTCGCAGGGAATCGAACCGCGGCTTCGAGCTGCGCCGAGTCGCGTGCCAGTCCGCGGCACTGCTTCAAAGTGCCTTGGACCAGCGACTTTGGCCATCCGCCTGACAGCATTGCAGGTTTCAATGGGTCACGAAGACTGCCGGCGCAGTCCAAAGGACCGGTCGCGTATCGCAGGGTGAACCGTAAATCACGTGACCGGCGGCGCGGTGTCCTTTTGGTAAGCATATATGAACGCTTCCTCGGAGGGGAGTGGTATGGGTTGCCCATCCGTGAGCAAGGGACGGAACCCGATGGACGCGGGAAGGTCGAGTGCGATTGCCGGATTGGAAGCGGCGCGAGTGCGTCTTGAGCGGTGGCGGCAGAACCGTTCGCAGGGCGAGCGCATCCCAGGAGGCGCTGTGGGTGACGGCAGTGATACCGGCGGAGACGAACGGGGTTGCCCGGATCTCCACAGCGCTGCACGCTGCGGATTGATTACTGTGCGCTGTAAGAACGACTTGGTCAGGAATCCTCCCTGTTCTTCTTGCGAACAACTATCGACCGCCATTATCAAGTTGCAGAATCCTGGTCAATCGCAGGTCACCGGCAATATCGACCATCCAAATGGCACTCAAGTCCGACACAACCGCACACGTATTACCGATGAACCCCTGAACAAACACGTACTCTAGGGATCCATTCACATTCCCCGTTTTCCGTAAAGCACCTGTCGTAATGTCCAGAACGACGACTCTGTTGTCCTCAATGCCACCGCCGCCGTGCCGTCCATATACAAGGTAACGCTCGTCAGGTGAGATGATGGGTAATGTAACGAACCAGTCTATCGAGTCGTGCACGAGTCTATGATAAACGACGGATCCATTTCGTCCATCCAGAAGCAGAAAATGTTCTACCGTCTCTTTACCATTGTTGACTTGCGCGAGTAACGGAATGTTTCCCGTCGAACTTGCCGAGTGTGGAACAAACGCCGCGTTCTGGATATTGGTGCCGACGACAGACTCCAGATCGTTCTTCTTCAGTTCCCAACGACGACCCCCGATAGCATTTGGGTCGACGATATAGACATTCAGCCTGCCGTGTGCGATGTCAAACGCGTCACAGACACCTAAGGCACACGGATCCGTTAACCGCTTATACGTTTGTACGTCTCCCCATGACACTCTGAGCGATGTGTTCAGGTGAGTTGAAGTTGACTTCCCCGTCTTCGGATCAGTTAACTCCAACATGCCGTTCGAAGAGTCGTCCGAATCCGCTATCCAAGAATATCGGCAACGGCAAACGCCCAGCTCTCGCACGACTCTTGGCGGCGCAAAGTCGCATCGCGCAACAACCCGGAGGCCGTTTGTATCCAAGTTCCATTCCCACATAACAAACTTGGCTTCACTACTTCCACGCCGCATCTCAGTTCTGTTCTCTTCCACGTGTGCATGTGACTCTCGGTCCTCGCCACTTGCCGTGCCAAGACCATCTAGTTGCCGCGGATGGCACACGATAATCCCAATGCGATTGGCGCCCAACGCGATTGGGGCTTCATCGCATAGGTGCGGTGTTTGTGGTCCTTTCGTCAAAGATCGCGGTAGCGACACCTGTAAACTCCGCCTTGACGTGACATGGTACGCCGCTACTGCGACGGCCTGCGTTCCAATGAGCTTTCCATCACTTTGCCGGGAATCAAGAATGGTGAACACTAGCCATTTGCTTGAAGGTGTAGCCCGCACATCGCCCAGAAGGTACGAGTGAAGTACCGCTCCTTCCCTTCGGTCCGGCCAGGTACTGAATGAAGAAGACTCGGTAGCCTGCGGTCGAGGCGAATCCTGTTGCTGCTGTTGGCAGAAAGCCTGCTGGACGTAAGCTAGGCCAATTCCGCAGGCTGCCAAGACCCGGCAGGCAGCTCTCATTTGCTGGTTGCTGTTCATGTTCGCCGCTCGTTCCCAGATGACTGTACCGTACGCTAATTAGAAAGCGGTTTCGTTGACAGTCCAACATCCGCAGGCTTACATGAAGGCTGTAGATCGATCACTCGCCCTCCCTTAGTTCCCTGGAGTTCCGGGCGATTGCAGCCGAGGTAGACGCCGCACTTCACACACCGGTTATAGTCAGACATACCTTTGCACGATTCCTCATATGCCTTTTGTTCCTGGGCTTTACAATCCGACATGGTTCTGATGCCGTGTAAGCCCCTGCAGAAACGGGCGACGTGGATCATCTCATGTGCGATTGCGCGTTCCTGTGAGGCACGGTCAAGTTTAGCCGAAATACATACGTCAATTACGTAGTCGCCTTTTTGGCCTTGAACTGGTTGAGGAATGCCCGTGAATCCGCCAGCAAAACCACAATCGGCTTTGCATGTGATGTGTGCCCCCTACAAAATCTTTGCCATTTTTCGGCGGTTAAGTGGTAGAGAAATGGACCTCCGGGTGACGGACAGTAAGCCGAGTTCGACAAGAGCCC
>CAIPEB010000523.1 GCA_903863885.1 uncultured Planctomycetaceae bacterium
CATCTCCTGCGTCTCGCGCGGATAGGCCCGCACGAACAGCATCCGGCTATGACAGAGCCGGACATGGGCGACCTTCACGATCACCGTCACGCCGCTCAGCAGGATGATCTTCCTCCGTTTCAGTGGACACCCGTAGTAGGCTCAAAGAGCCAGGAGGTGTCGGATGGAGAAGGCGAAGCGGCGTTCCTTTACCGAGGACTACAAGCGGCAAACGGTTGATCTGGTCCATTCGAGTGGGCGGTCTATAGGCTCGATCGCGGCTGAGATCGGGTTGGCCGAGACGGTGCTGCGCAAATGGGTGAACAAATTCGGCGTTTCAGGGCAGCCGGCGGCGGCGACGCGGCGCCCCACGACGCAGGCGGCGCTGCCGACGGCTGACCAAGCGTCCGAGATTGCCCAGCTCAGGCGTGAGAACGAACGTCTTCGGATGGAGCGCGATATTTTAAAAAAGTCGATCGCGATCTTTGCTGGAACAAGGACATGAGATTCCGCTTCATCGAAGATCGCCGCGTCGATTATCCGATCCGCCAGATGTGCGCCATTCTGGACGTCTCGCCGGGCGGCTATTACGCTTGGCGCGCTCGACCGGAAAGCCGTCGGACCGTTGTCAATCGTTCCCTGGTGTCCGCGATCGTTCGCATTCATCGCGACAGCGGCGGACGTTATGGCAGCCCGCGTGTCCATGCCGTCCTGCGGGCCCGGGGCCGTGGCGTCAGCCGAGGCCGGATCGAGCGGCTGATGCGGCGTTATGGCATTCGGGCGATTATGATACGGCCGCGACGCGTCCGAACGACCGATAGCCGTCACAACCTGCCGATCGCCCCTAATCTTCTCGACCGCGACTTCACGGCCCCGGCAATAAACCGCGTCTGGCTCGCCGACATCACTTATGTCCCGACAGCCGAGGGCTGGCTGTACCTGGCTGCAGTCATGGACCTCTATAGCCGTAAGATCGTTGGCTGGGCCATGCGTGACCATCTGCGCACCGAATTGCCGCTGGCCGCCCTCATGATGGCGATGCAGCGCCAACGCCCTGGCGCCGGTCTGATCCATCATTCCGATCGTGGAGTTCAATACGCCTCGGACGGATACCGCGGCGCTCTGCAACTCGCCGGCATGAAGGCATCGATGAGCCGCAAAGGCGATTGCCTCGACAACGCGCCGATGGAGAGCTTCTTCCACACGCTCAAAACCGAACTCGTTCATCATCGGAATTACGCATCCAGGGCGGACGCGAAACGCGACCTGTTCGCGTTCATCGAGGGGTTCTACAATCAAACGCGCCTCCACTCGGCCATCGGCTATATCAGTCCGGTCGAGATGGAGCGAAAAGCTACTTAACCCCGTCCACAAAAACGGAGGAAGATCAATCACCGGCGCCGGTCCGGACGCATCCCACTGCGCGTGCACGAAGCCGGCCTTGTATCTGGAGTCGCTTTTCAGCGCGGCGGTCTTCGCATTGGTGGTCCAGCTCGACGCGCCGGACCTGAACCAGTCCGCCTCGTTGAC
>CAIPEB010000524.1 GCA_903863885.1 uncultured Planctomycetaceae bacterium
ATCCGGGCATCGGACTGCTGGAAACCACCAACGTTTCCGTGGGCAGGGGAACCGACACGCCCTTTGAAGTCATCGGCGCGCCCTGGCTCGACGGCCGCCGACTGTCGGCGGAACTGAATCAGGCGAAGCTGGCCGGAGTCTGCTTCGTCCCGATACGCTTTACTCCTGCATCCAGCACGCACGGCGGCACTCCTTGCGGCGGCATTAATATCATCGTCACAGACCGCGCCCGGTTCGAACCGCTGCGGACCGGTCTGGAGATCGCGCGTCAACTGCGCATGCTTCACCCCAACGACTGGAAATTGCCAGGTTACGACCGGTTGCTCGGCAATGCGGAAACGCTGAAGGCCATAGAAGAAACGAAGAGCCTCGACGAAATCGACGCAATCAACCAAGGACGACTGCAGGAGTTCCTGCGCCGCCGGGCGAGGTTCCTCATGTATGACTGAGGCGATGCCGGCCCGAATCGTCATCCGCGAACGATTTCGATGTGCTTGTACTGCTTGCCGAGAACTTTCTGGCTGGGCATGCCGAGCCACTGGTCGAGTATCGTCGCATACAGTTCGCGGTAATCGGTGTGATGCCGGGGCGAGTCGCCATCGAGATCGGTCAGGCTCGGGTGTTTGCCCACCAATCCGCCGCGCAGTCTGCCGCCGACCAGCAGAACGGGTGCCGCCGCGCCGTGATCGGTGCCGCGCCGTCCGTTCTCGCGCAACGTGCGGCCGAACTCCGAGAAGGTCATCAGCAGCACATCATCCTGAAGCTTGTAATGCCGCAAGTCGTCGGAGAAAGCGGCAAGCGATTCGGAGAGTTCATGCAGCACGGCGGCGTGATTGTCCCGCTGATTGGCATGGTTGTCGAATCCGCCGATCCCGCCGCCCCCCAGTTCCGTGAAGAACATGCGAATTCCAAGCTTCGCGCGAACCAGTTCAACGACGGTCTTCAATTGCTCGGCCAGCGGGTATGCCGGATATTGCACGCGATTCCCGCTGTCCTTCAGCACATCCTGAACCTGTCGACTGGATGCATACGAGACCGCAAGTCCCCGGCTGACGAACCCGACGAGCGGGTTCTCCGAATTGCCTTCGACCGATGCGGACTGCGGTAAATCGCGAAGCACGTATTGGCTGGCCGACGTAACAGTTGGTGCGACGGTTGCCTCGGCGTTCATCAGGACAGGCTTGGGCAGCGGCGCGACGCACACGCCCGGCGTGGAGGGACGATTCGGGTCACTGACCGCATCCATCGCGCGGCCGAGCCAGCCAGTCTGGCATGCAATCTCGCCGGGACGAGCTGTATGCCAGTCTCGCAGAGCATCGTCGTGATTTCGATTCGAGTTCGGATAGCCGACACCTTGAACAACGCTCAGCTGGCCATCGCGAAACAGCCTCAGCGTCCGCTCCATCGAAGGGTGAAATCCCAGTTCGTCATCGATCTTGTGGACATCCTTCCCGGTGAGTCGCAGAGTCGTGCGACCGCGTCCGTACGCATCGTTTGTGTACGGCACGACCGTATTCAGTCCGTCATTGCCCCCGGACAGCTGAACCACGACCAGCGCAGTCTGGCGGCCCTCCGGATCGGGCGCCGCCGCCTGACTCGCGCGCAGCAGAAACTCCGGCACCGCGGGCGAAAGCGCCATCAAGGTCGAAGCGCCACACACCGTCTTCAGAAAATCGCGACGAGTTGCAGTCATGGCTTCCTAGCTCAACTGGAATTCAGGAATTCGAATGACGCGATTTGCAGCGTCCCGGAACCATGCATCACCCGCAGGCGATTTGGCGGCGTCTGCGGCTTCTTTGAGGCCCTTGCGAATCGACTCGGCAACGTCCCCCTGCAGCCAGAGGTCGCAGAAAAATCCCGCCGCTGCGTCCGGGCCTGCAGAGCCGTGCTTCTTCGCGATCGAACCGGCATTCAGCTTTCCGCCATAGGCACCCTCAGGTGACAACATCGCATCGGCCAGAGCCAGACGGCCGGTCAGCGTGGCCGGAGAAATCCAGTGGCGTCCCCCCGGCCAGCCCTGCACCGTGGGCGGATCGCCAAGTTGCTGGCCGATGTTCGCCAAAGCAGATCCCAGCGGCAGCGTTGGAACGATGGACTCCATGCCCTTGGCGATTCCCAGCGCAAACTCCACGGGGCTCTTGACGCGTCGCCGGTACGCTGTTTCCGAGAAAAACAGGTTCGATCGCAGCATCGTTTCCACGAGTTGCCCGACGTCGTAAGACTGCGCGAACGAGTCGCACAACGGCTTGAGCAGCGACTCTTCCGGTTCCTCGACCTCGCTGATGAGCCAGCGATAGATCTTGCGAACGATCGACCGAGCGGACTCCCCGTGCTCCAGAACGATGCGCACGATATCCTCGGGCTTCCAGGCTCCCTTCTGGGCGAGAACAGTTTTCACCCCCGTATCGTGCTCTCGCTCGAAGTAGCGCAGGTCGCCACGCAGCACAAACCAACCCGTAAATGCGCGGGCCGCCTCCTTGATGTCCTGTTCGTCGCAGACGCCCGGCCCCATGGTGAGGTTGCCAAGCAACTGGCGCGCGAAGTTGTCGTTGGGCATCGCGCGGCGGCTTGCCTCGGAATTCAGTCCGAGGAACATGGCCGGATCCTGCGCGGCGGCCTGCAGCAATTCACGATACGATCCCAACGCGTGCTTTCGGAGCATCGACACGTGATTGGCCATCAGGCGTCCGTCTTTCACGCGTGCCTGACTGATGCCGAAGTGCCCGTGCCAGAACAGGGCCATCTTTTCGCGCAGCGGATACGGAGTCTCCAGCATTCGGCGCAGCCACCAGGCGGCAAGTGCGCCGGCTTCGCCCGATCGAGTGACTGCATCATCACCCGACGAGGCATCCGCCCCGGCCTGAACGGCGGTCGGTTTGACCAATCCGTCAATCGTCGCCTGCGGGCCCGCCTTGAGAGCATCCTGCAATTGCTGCCAGGAAGCGCCGAACGCGGCCCTCCGGTACAGATGGCCAACCCAACGCAGCGTCCAGGCTCGCTGGCCATCCGGCTCGAAACGGGCCCAGGCCCATCCTGCGTCGATGGGCTTGGGCGTGGTGTTTTCTGCGATTGCATTCATCGGCATAGCGTGACTCCGCACGTATCATTCCGGGCGTTTCACATCGAGCTGCAATTGAACTTTCGAGTGGCCATCAACCACGCCGGCACTCATCTCGAACCGCTGCAATGCGGAGAGAATCATGTACATGCCGCCGATCTCTCCCTCGGCCTGCTGGCGCGAGTTCCCTTTTTCGACCATATTCTGACGAATCAGCCCTTCCTTATTCGATTTCAGAATCGAAGCGAGTTGCGAACCGTCGAGCACCACTGCGGAATGGATCTGCGACAGCGGCTTTTCCTTCGCGTCGGTTTCTTTCTTGAGTGCATCGATCAGATCGCAGGCCAATTCCTGGGTCGAACTGAAAATGAGGTACGAGCCGGGCATGGCGAGAGCAGGCGCAAAATTGAAACGCACGTCGGCGGCCGAACCGTCAGCCGGCTTGGCTGGCGCGAACGAAGCCGTGGAGTACTTCGTGTCGCCATGAGTCGGCCGGTCGATGATCAAGCCGGGCAGAGCCTGCTGGCCCCGCGTGAAATTGATCAGTCCCAGCGCCTTCTGCCACGCTTCCTCGGCGATCGGTCGGAACTTGTCCGGGTCCCGCATGCGCATCACGATCGCGAAACCGGGAAACTGCGGCTCCGGCTTGCCGACCTTTTCGTCATACTTCTGTTCCGCCACGACAACGCGGACGTCGGGCAGGGTTTCGGCCAGAACCTCTTCGGTCAGGTCACGGCCCGTAAAGAAGATCCCCATCATATTCTCGAAGAAGATCAGGCCCGAGGTGCGATCCGGAAAGAGCTTGTCTTTCGCGGCATAAAAGGCGTGCAGGTCGCGGAACAACGACATCGCGGCGATCTGCCTGGGCACGGTCAGATTGGGCATCGCGCCGGCCGAGGCATCTGCGAAGGCCGCAAAACCGTCTGCCGCTTTCGGATCATTCGCAACCCCGTCGGTCACAAGCGACAACTGCACTCCCTCGCCTTGAAAGGCAAGACCGGCGGAAATCCAGTTCGATTCGCGCATTGCACCGAGGACCGGGGCAAAAAGAAGCGCCGCCAGCGGGTTCTCGTAGCGGTTGAGTGCGTCGCTCAATTGAGGCAGTTGCTTCAATGCCGCAAGATCAACATACAGCCGCGCGAACGACTTTTCATCGGCCGCCTTGCGGGCCTCCTGGAATCGCGCCGAGTCGGCGAGCGTCTTGCCGCCCTCCTTTGCCTGACGGTCGAGCATCAGTTTCAATTCGTCGGGCTTGTTCGCAATGATCAGCCGATTGCCGACGATGGCGTGGGCTTCGTTGGGAGCGACTCGCCAGCCCGTGACTCCCCGGTATTCAGCCGATTTCACGCGATCCGGGTCGTTCTGCTTCTGCGCCTCGTTCCTGGCCACCATCAGCAGGAATTCGTGCACGTCGTTCAGCAGTTTGGCGTCTTCCGACTCCACGATCATGACCACCGATTCCTGCGGCTGAACGGCGAGCGTGATGCCGCCCCCCGTCAACTTGCCCAGGATCGTCGGGAGGTCCGAGTTGAAGTGGTTCTCGAAGTACTTGACGACGTTGAGGAACTCGCTGATTTTCGGATTGGCCATCTGCGCCTGGTAGATCGGCGACGACGTTACGGCCTGCACGACGTCGTTGCTGAATGCCCGCGCCAGGACTTCCTTGGGATGCGTGATTTCCAGTACGACCAACGAATCCGCGGCGAGCCACGATGACGGCGGAGCCGCGGGCTCGGCGGCGCCCGCCACCGCGCAACATCCCAATGCGAAACATAGCAGCATGCGAAACGATCGAAACATCTCGTCACTCCCGTGTTACTCGTCGGTAGATATCGAAGGATTCGTATCCTAAAAAGCTGCCGGGCAGCCTGCTTGATTCCATATTGCGGCGTTAGAGATCGCGTCGGCAAAACACGAGCGTCGCCAATCCGAGCGCGATCAGCGTCGGCGTCCCGTAGCCGAAAATCACACGCGTCAGGGAAAAGTCGCGATAGTCGCCCTTGGAAAAGAAAGTTTCAAAAAAGTCGGATTTGCCGTTCTTCTGCGGTTCGGCACTGCCGGAGAGCATGCTCACAAACATCCCGCCGGCCTTGCCCAGCGCCTGGATATCGACATTGGAGAGCCGTCTCTTGTCCGCATCCGTCTCGCTCCACGAGGTGCGAAACAGAGTCGGCAGCGCCTGGTTCAAACTGAGCGGCGAGAACTCCTCCAGCGAGTAGACGTGGAGGGCGAGCATGAGCGGAAACCAGCCGAAGATCAGGAGCAGCGCGGCGACCAGCGGCCGGCGAGCCAACGCCCCGGCAAAGAAGCCGAGTGACACGAGAAACGTGAGAACCAGGGCCACAACCACGAACGCCGAGACCGCACCGAACCAGGTCACCGAATCCGTCGGAGCCGGCCGATTCGCGAACGTGATCAACAACGTGAACGGAACGACCGCCAGAGAAAAAACCGACAGCACGACGGCGACCCGCGCCGCCCAGCAGGCCAGGAAGTACTCGTACCGCGCGATCGGCCGACTGAGGATTCCGTCTGACAGTGCTTCGAGGCGGGCCCCCGTAACCGGCGTGATACCCAGGAACACCACGATGATGAACCAGGGAAACACGAGGTAGGGAAACATCAGGGACGAAATCAGCGGAGCGGTCTGCATCCGCGCCCACTTTTCAGGCAGCGTCAACAGCGTCCACAGCACGGAAGCAATCAGCCACAACCGCACGAGCCAACTCGCCCACAACCCGCGCCATTCATGTTGAAAGATCGCCAGAGCGGGCATCAGTCCCCGTGAGGCTCTGGAAATCAAATCGCCGGAACCCATGTGCATGATCCTCCTGCAGCAACTGCAGGTAAGCGTCTTCGGTTTCGTTGTATCCGGAACGGATCGCACGCAGAACCAGCGAGCGATTGTCCAGCAGTCCCATCAGGTCCGCCACCGCACGGGCCCGACTGCGGCCGTCGAGAACCTTGACGGCCAGTGAGTTGGAGTTGCGTACGCCCAAGGCGATCCCCTGCAGATTCGGTGTTTCGGCCACCAGTGCCTGCACCGCCTCGGCCGTCGCATCCAACTCCACAATGAAGTCGTCCTGATGCAGACGCCGCTTCATGTCGTTCATCGTTCCGCTGAAGATCATGCGTCCTTCGAGCATGACCCCGACGTGGTCGCAGATCTGGTCGATGTCGCTGAGAATGTGCGTCGCAACCACCACCGTCCGCGTCTTGGCCAGATCGCGGATCAGATCGAGCGTGAACCGGCGAGCGGCCGGATCCAACCCGGCCGTCGGCTCGTCCCAGATGAGCAGCGGCGGGTCGGCCAGCAGCGAAGCGGCAATGCCCAACCGCGTGCGCATGCCCGTCGAAAACGTCTGGATCCGCTGTTCGGTGGCTCCCAGCAGCCCCACCGCGCGCAGCAGCGACGAGAGCCGCGGCTTGCGGACCTCGGCGGGAATGCGATAGATCCGGCCGAGCAGATCCAGGTACTCGATGGCCAGCAAGTTTCCCGGAAGCGAAGGATGCGTCGGCAGAAAACCGATCTTCTGTCGGACTTGTGTGGCATTAACGCCACAGGCGTGCCCGAAGACCTCGGCCCGCCCCGCGGTGGGCCGCTGCAATCCAAGCAACAGCCGAAGCGTGGTCGTCTTGCCCGCGCCGTTCGGCCCCAGCAACCCGTAGACCGACCCGCATGGCACTGCCAGATTCAAGTCATTTACCGCGATGACGCGGCCCGCGTAGATCTTCGTCAGATGCTCGGTTCGTATGGCCAGATCCACAAGCGCCTCGAGGAAAAGTGGTCAGCGGTTCACAGCACCCACGGCCCGGCGAACCCAAGCCGGCCAGATGACCCGCGCCACCGTGGCCGCCCCTTCCGCCCGCGGATGCGTTTTCCGCTGTCACCTACTGTTACCCTGCCAGAGGCGGCCAGGTTTCAGAAAGCTCCCCCGCCGGCAGTGGTATCACTCGACTGCATCAGGCGGGGGTTGGGGCGCATTCGGCTGGCTCAATGCGGCCTCGTCAGCTTCACCGGACCAGTGAGTATACCAGCGGTCCAGCGCGGCCTGCCAATCTTCGCGGCTGCGTACTCGCGAAAAATCGTCCCGAACGGTCACGTGCCGAGGATGCAGGGCACTGTACTTGATGCCGAATTTTCGCATGACCGGACCGCAGAGCTTCACGTCGTACAGTTGCTCCGCCAGCGAATAGTGCTCGAGCATGACCTCCCGCTGTTCCGCCAATGTCGGCGGTGCAGGTACGGGCTGTCCTGCCAGCATCGCCCGCACCTCGCGGAAAATCCACGGGTTCCCGATCGCCCCGCGCGCGACGCTCACACCATCCACTCCCGTCCGCTGCAGCATGTTGATGCAGTCCTGTGCCGTGAACAGGTCGCCGCTTCCCAGCACGATGCGGCTGCCGGCGAGGCGTTTGACCTCGGCCAGAAAGTCCCAAGTGCTGGGTCCCTCGTAACGCTGCCGGACTGTTCTCGGATGCACGGTCACTGCGTCTACGCCCGCCCGGAAAGCTCCCTCGAAAATCTCGAAAAAGCGATCGCGGCTTTCGTTCGAATCATCCAACCCGCGGCGCAGTTTCACCGTGACCGGAATATGAGCGGGGACGGCGTCTCGCGTACGGTGGACGATCTCCAGCGCAACGGCAGGCTGGCTGAGATGAAATCCGCCGCGGCAACGGCCGAGCACCTTGCGTACGGGGCATCCGAAGTTGATGTCGATAATATCGAACCCGGCCTCGACGAGTTTCACCGCCCCGGCGGCAAACTCCTCGGGCTCCGCCCCCATCAACTGGCCGCCCACGGGCCGCTCATCGTCGGTGAGATGAAGAAAGTGCCGCGTGCGGGAACGCCTCTTCACGGCCAGGAGGAACTTGTCGAGCATTACCTCGCAGACCACGTACGATGCGCCGAAGCGCCGCGCGAGCAGCCGCATCGGCCAATCGCTGTAGCCCGACAACGCCGCCTGCACCACCGGTGGCCCAATCAGAACCGAGCCGATTCTAAGATCTCTTGCGATACTGATGTTCGTCATAACGTGTGTGTGGCGGGCCGGAGGTTCCCGTCAAGGATGCGGATGCCCGGCTTCCGCGAAAGACAATCTTCGAGGAGATTCAGACCTCGCGGCACCGGCGACTTTCAGGTCAATCGCGATCGATGAGCCCAGAGCCCCAGAGCCGGATTGCTGACAAAGAAGACCCGCTCGCCGTCGGGCATCGTATTCCAGCCGTCCTTCAACACTCGCGGATCATACCGGCGCATCACGGCGTCGAGATCTGCGTATTGGTAATGGACCCCTTCGATCTCGCTGCGGGTCAGGCCGCCCGGGCAGTAGGTGATGCGGAAACGCCCTTCCGAGGACCCGTGGATCAGATGGGCGGCCGCCGACAGATTTTGCGGCAGGTCCTCCGTGGCGCGGACATGCTCCATCACCGAGGGCGTATTGCAGTACCCGTACTTGCGGATCAGCTGATCGATCTGCGGATCTTCGCCGAAAGTCTTCACTCCCGGCGCGAGCACCACGAGTTCGCCGCCGGTCGCGATCGCCATCCGCGTGCGGTAGACCGATTTGTTTCCCAGCCACGTGCTGTGAAACTCCTCGGGATCGAGATACACAACGACCTTCGAGGGCTCCTCGTCAAGCACGCTGAAATTCACCTGCACCGACAACTCGCATGCACGCTCGAAGCACTCGCGGTCGTCGCCGATGAAAAGCCCCCGGATCGCCAGCCGGCCGTTTGCATCGGGTGCGACCACGGTCAGCACGTACACGATCGGCAGATGGGCGCAGAAGTTCTCGGACGCATAGTGCAGGATGCGCCGCAGCGGCGTATTAGCCCGCCCCATCATCCGCTCCATGCCGTAGGCAGCGCCGATGAAGTGGCTTTCATTGATGCCGGTCGCTCCGCCGGTCCCCACAAAAATGTTCTTGTTGTGGTTGGCCATGCCGATGACTTCATGCGGCACAACCTGGCCGATCGACAGAATGAGATCGTGGCCGCCCTCCCACAGCAACCGGTTCAATTGCGCAGGCCACGGCTTCTGCCAGATGCCCTCCGTAGCCTCTGCCACGAAGTCCGCCGGGACCGTGCCGACGGTCATCACGTCTCGTCGCCAGTCGTGTGCGCGGATCAGCGACTTCGGCACGCTCGGGAACATGCGATCGAGCTGCGCATCGTTCATCGGGAAGTGCGTGCCCAGAGCGGGCATGACGTCCGTCAGACGCGCATCGAAATGCTCGTGGACCATGCAGGTCAGCCTGCCTGCCATGCTGTGAAACCGCGTGAAATCCGGCGGCAGCGCGAGGACCTTCCTCCGCGGACCAAGTTGCTCAAACAATCGTGCCAGCGCCGCCTGCAGATCGTCATCGGAAAACCGATGGTCGCGAGAACCCTCCGCATAGAACAGCGTCATGCGATGTACCTGCCCGTCACAGCCAGGCGGCCGTAAAGCCGCCGTCGACGTTGATATGAGTCCCCGTGATGAACTGGCCGCCCACGGGGGAAACCAGCAGCAGCAACGCGCCGATCAGCTCTTCCGGTTCTCCGAACCGCTTCATCGGAGTGCCGGCCATGATGGAATCGACACGTTCCTTCGTCAACACCTTGCGGTTCTGCTCCGCGGGAAAGAACCCCGGGCAGATGCAGTTGACGCGCACTCCGTGGACCGCGAGTTCCTGAGCCACATTCCGCGTGAGGTTCAGGACGCCCGCTTTCGAGGCTGAATACGAAAAGACCCGCGAAAGCGGCAGGTGCGACGTCACGCTGCCGATGTTCACGATTGAACCGGCCCGCTGGCTGACGAAGTGCCTGCCGAAGACCTGGCAGGCCTGGAACACGCCTCGCAGGTTGATTGTCAGAACCCGGTCCCACATTTCGTCGGTGTGATCGAGAAAGTCCGTGCCGTAGTTGACCCCAGCGCAGTTGACCAGGATGTCGGCACGGCCGGTCTGTTCAATTGCGGATGCAAGCAACTTCTCGATCGAGCCTCGTGAAGTGACATCGACAAGCGAATACGAAGACTTGCCGCCCAGCTTCACGAGTTCCTCGACCCGCGCCTTGCAGGGTTCCTCGGCAACGTCCGCCACGACGACGTGAGCACCGGCTCCGATCAGTCCCCGGCACAGCGCGCCGCCGAGCACGCCGGCTCCGCCGATTACGACTGCCGTCTGGCCATCGATCCCGAACATCCGCTGAAGATACTCAGCCGACATGGCTTGCCCTTTGTCTTTCGAATCTCACCCGGCCCCGTTATTCGCGACGGATTGAAATCACTTCGGTTCGCGCCGCAGCTTCAGCCATTCGGTGTGGTAAACGCCTTCGCGATCCGTTCGCTGATAGGTGTGCGCCCCGAAGTAATCGCGCTGCGCCTGCAGGAGATTGGCCGGCAGTCGCGCCGAGCGATACCCGTCGTAGTAGGCCAGAGCGGTGGCGAACGCCGGGATCGGGATACCCAGATCCACCGCCGTCTTGATCACGTTGCGCCATGCGGTCTGGGCCTTTTCGGTCGCCTGCTGGAAATACGGAGCCAACAGCAGATTTTCCAACTGCGGATCGGCATCGAACGCTTCCTTGATGCGTTCCAGGAAGACCGCGCGGATGATGCAACCGCCTCGCCAGAGCAAAGCGCAGTTGCCGTAGTTCAGCGGCCAGCGGTTCTCCGCGGCAGCGGCCTGCATCTGCACGTAACCCTGGGCATAGCTGCAGATTTTCGAGGCGTAGAGGGCCTGGCGTACCTGCTCGACGAACTCGGCGCGGTCTCCGCGATAAGTACCGCCGCTTGGCCCGGCCAGTTTTTCGCTGGCCCGCACACGGGCGTTCTTCATAGCCGACAGGCAGCGTGCATAGACGGCTTCGGTGACCAGCGTGCTGGGCACGCCCAGATCGAGCGCCAGCTGGCTCATCCACTTGCCGGTCCCTTTTGCACCGGCCGTATCGAGAATCTTATCGACGAGGTGGTCCTGCGTACCTTCATCGCGGACGCTGAAGATGTCGCGTGTGATTTCGATCAGGTAACTCTCCAGTTCGCCTCGGTACCAGCGGTCGAACACTTCGTAAAGTTCGTCGTTCGACATGCCCAGGGCGTTCTTCAACAGCCAGTACGCCTCGCAGATCAACTGCATGTCGCCGTATTCGATGCCGTTGTGCACCATCTTGACGTAATGCCCCGCGCCGTCGGGACCGATCCACTCGCAGCACGGAATATCGTGATTCGGCCCGACCTTCGCGGAGATGGCCTGAAAAATCGGCTTGACGGCCGGCCACGCCTTCTCACTGCCTCCGGGCATGATGCTCGGCCCGCGCAGCGCTCCTTCCTCGCCGCCTGAAACGCCCGTGCCGATGAACAGCAGACCTTTCGACTCAACGTACGAAGTCCGGCGCTGCGTCTCGGTGTAATGCGTGTTGCCTCCGTCGATGATGATGTCGCCCGGTTCAAGCAGCGGAATCAGTTGTTCGATGAAATCGTCGACCGCGCCGCCCGCTTTCACCATCAGCATCACTTTCCGCGGACGCGACAGGCTCTTCACCAGCTCCTCGACGCTGTGCGCGCCGATGAAGTTCCGGCCCTTGGCCGCTCCCTGCAGGAACTGGTCCACCTTCTCGACTGTGCGATTGAACACCGCGACGCGATATCCGCGACTCTCGACGTTCAACGCCAGATTCTCACCCATCACCGCCAGGCCGATCAGGCCGAAATCCGCTAACTGAGCCATTGGGTCATCTCGCACTTGAATAAGTGAAATTCGAACTTCGTCGACGCCCGCCAAGACTGCGGACGCTGGCAATCTGAATTCTCTCGCGGAGGGCAACTCGCGTTCAATTCGCTTCAGGCCACTACGGGCCACGGCGGGTTTTCGGGAAGAAACCGGTCAAACTCGTCCAGCAGCTTCTGCTGGTAATCGCCGGCAAACGTCCCCGCCATGAAGCGTTCAAGTCCTTCCTCGAAAAGCCGCTTCCAACTCGAATCTTCGGCTCCGGGATTGATCGGGAAGAACAGCGTCTTGTTGGCCTTTGCCGCGCTGTAGTCTCCCGGGGCATCACCGACCATCAGCACTTTCTCGGGCTCATAGTGCCGGGCCAGCGCCAGAGCTTCCTTTTTGGTTCCGATTTCCTGGCCGCAGATCGCGACCACGTATTTCGTGAGATCGTGCTCCGCCCACTCCCGTTCGAGAGCTTCCTGAGGCGTTGCGGAGACAACGAGAATATCGGCGCAAGTCTTAAGCTTCTCAAGACATTCGCGCACGTACGGAAACGGAGGAACTCCGCGGACGATCTTCGTCACCGTATCGTTTACAGCGACGGACCATTCATAGGCCTGACGCAGATCGGCGTTGTCGGATTCAGCCACGGCCTTGGCCAGCGCCGGATTGCCGAGCTTCGTTTCGTTTTGGATCCACTCCACGAGCCCCTGCGGTATGCGAATCTTGATGCCTCGAGCCCGGACGTCCGGCCGCTTCTGCAGCCACTCAAGCGTCTCGATCAAGGCCGGAAAACGGTTGATACCGCGGCTTTTCGAGTACAGATTGACGAACTCGGCGGCCTCCCTCGCGTATTTGCTGACCCCCTGCAATTCGTAGTAATTGATCGTATTGGGAATGAAGCACTCTTTGTGCTTCAACTCCATGGTGTCAAAGGCGCAGCCGTCGGAATCGATGCCGACGAGAAACGAATGGCGGGGACGGAAATCAGTCAGAATCGACATTGCGGAAACCGTTGATGCAGTGGACGTTTACGAAAAACCAAAGCAGTGCGAAGTATAAAGCGTGCGGCTGCCAGCGAAAAGGGTGAGAAGCCTCTTGCAGAGGGGTTTCGCGGTGTTCCTCGCGACCCATCCAAAGCGTTGCGAAGCATCTCGGCCAGGGATAAAATCCCGAACCGACAGTTGATTCAAAGTCCAGGGGTGCAAGGCCCCATAGTCCAGGAAGAATTGCACAACCGCGGCAACGCGATCTGACACGGAGCGGAGTCTGCCATGTCGAAGAAAAACCTAGTGGTGGCCCAGAGTGGGGGTCCGAGCCCGGTAATCAACAGCACGCTTCGCGGCATCGTCGAAGCCAGCCGTGACCTGGCCCGGATCGGCACGGTGTACGCCGCTCATCATGGCATCGAAGGGGTACTCAAAGAGGAATTGCTCGACCTCACCGCTCAACCCGCTGAGGAAGTCGCGCTGCTCCGCTACACACCCGCCGCCGGTTCCATCGGCACCTGCCGCTACAAGCTCAAGCCGTCGCAAACGGAGGACTTCGAACGGTGCATCGAGGTCTTTCGCGCGCACAACGTGGGCTACTTCATTTACATCGGCGGCAACGACTCGATGGATACCGCCAACAAGGTTGCGGCTCTGGCTCGCGAGCGGGGACTCGATCTCGTCGGAATCGGCGGCCCTAAGACCATCGACAATGACGTCGGCGACAGTGAATTCAAGCTGATCGACCACACGCCGGGCTACGGATCCGCCGCGAAATACTGGATGCACGCGGTCCAGTATGCCAACGAGGAAAACTGCGGCTCTTGCCCGGCCGACCCGGTTCTCGTGCTGCAGGCGATGGGCCGCAAGATCGGGTTCATCCCCGCAGCGGCACGGCTGGCCGATCCGCTGCGTGAAATGCCGCTCCAGATCTATCTGGCCGAATGCCCATGCCCGTTGGAGCAGCTCGCCGATCAGGTGAACGATCAACTCAAGAAGGACGGCCGCTGCATCGTCGTGGTGAGCGAGGGGTTTGACGTCGGGAACCTGGGCGAAGTGAAAGACGCTTTCGGACACACGTCGTTCAGTTCCAGCCAGATGACGGTTGCCCAGGCACTGGTCAATTACCTCAACCGCGTTGGCCTGGCAGCAAAGGGCGCTGCGCGCGCCAATGTTCCCGGAACGGACCAGCGGTCCAGCATGGCCTATGCCTCGACGGTCGATGTCGAAGAAGCGTATCGCGCCGGACAGATGGCAGCGCAGCTGGCCGCCAACGGCGACAGCGGCTACATGGCGACCATCCTGCGCAACCCCGGCCCGATCTACAGCGTGCGGTACGACAAGGCCCCGCTGGCCGAAGTGGCCAACAGCGAACGCAAATTCCCGGCTCACTGGATCAGCCCGAGCGGCAACGACGTGACCGACGAATTCGTGCGTTACGCAAAACCGCTGATCGGCGAAGGTATGCTCAGCCTTCCCATGATCGACGGGCGCCAACGACTCACGCGGTTTCAGCCGATCTACGCTGCCCAGAAACTGCCCGCATACATTCCGCAGGCAGCACGAAAGTCCAAGTGATCGCCCGGTCGAGCGAGCGACCATTGTCTTTCGACATTCGCCACGGTCCCCGGCGCCGTATTGCCGGGAACCGCTCCGGCAGTGTCCGCGTTCGCGTCAGGCCACGCGACGCACACTTTTCGAATAGCGAGCGATTGCTTCGGCCCGTTGGGCGATGCGCACCGCGACCTGATCATTGGCTAAAGCGACAAGTTGCGGTTGCCAGCAAGAGGGAAGTTCCATCCAACTCAAGGACATCGAGGCCTGACGATTCAACTCCGCGACCGCCATGACGCGTGTGTATCCCCGCGATTCGGCGAACGACATGCCGACGACGCGATCGCCGACACGATACCAGAGCGACTCGAAAACACGATCAGCGATCTCTTCCGCCAGCGCATCCAAACGCGAACGCCACCACAACTGCTGGATTTGCCGGTTAAGCCAGGCCATGAGGAACTCCTTTCCTCGGAGAAGCGAGCGAAGGTCGGTCTTACACATCTCGTGTCGATTCCGGCCCAGCCGTTTCTTCAAACCACTTCGCTTCGTTCCGATTGGAACGATGGTGATTCCGAAGACGCACGAAAGCCCTTCCCGGCCGCGCAGCTCCACCCAGTCTTCCCCCCCCTTCCCTGCGACACAGGCGGAAAGTCTTCTCTTGGGCCGGCCAACGACTCGCCCTCCCAATCATCGCCAACGGTTCTCCCCGGACATTCGGCTCGATCCGGTGCAAATCGAGCGATTGTCCGGCGCAGGGTCACAGTTCTTTTCAACCTGCAAAATCAGGGGTAGTCTTCCGATGAGTTCCGATGGGTACTTCGCATCGGCCCGTTTTCCGCATGCGTCAAATTCGACGCGTGAAACCGGCCAAGCCAACAAGCGAGCGGTTATGCCTCCGCGATTTGTCCCTGTTGTTGCACTGGCGGCGCTGATCTGCTTCCAGGAAAAAGTCCTGGCGGAAGGGAGAAATCCGCTCGCCGAATCCCTGATCCAAGGCGGCGTCAAATTTGCCTCGGGCGAGACCGTGTGCCTGCCGGCACCCTCGATGGCCGACGGTCTGGACGCCGATAGCCAGCGCGAGGTCATGGCCAAGGTGGCGGCGAAGCACACGCTCGAGCAGTTCCTCCGCGACTCGCCGGTTACTCCGTTTCCGATGAAGATCGAGCCCTTAAAGAACGCCGGCGGACAGCGAATCGGACAGCGAGTGGACATCTGGTTCGTCGCATACGGAGATCTTTCGGCACTGCTCGAAAAGAAACTGCTCGACGGTTTGATGTCGATTGGAAAGTCCGCCGGCACGAGTTTCGGCAAACCGCATTGGCTGACCGACACAGAACTGCTGAAGCGGGAAATAAAGCCCGATCGGCCCGACGGCTTGAAACAGTCCTTTGTGTGGTTCTCTGTTCCGGTACTGGAAAAAGTCGAATTGAACGGCGTGAATCACCAGGTGCTCAGCGAAAACGGCAACTCGATTCTCGCGGCGTCTGAACTCGATCCGCGATTCGCAAACGATGCCGAATTTCCGAACCAATGGAAGGAACTGACCCGAACCCCCGACGGCAAGCTCATTCCGGGTAAGGCACGCCCCTATACGGGCAGCGGCCAGTACATCAAAGTCACGCCGCTGGTCACGTCCGAACGAAAGCCCAGCGGCGCGCTGTTCATCGAAGCCCATCTGGTGCTGCACGAACCGAAGGAGTGGTTCGGCGGCGCGAATCTGCTGGGCTCGAAACTGCCTCTAGCCCTGCAGGACAGCGTTCGCGACTTTCGCCGGGCGCTGAAGCAGTCGGAGGGAAAATCCAGATGAAGTCAACAGCTTCCGAGCCCTCTCCGTTCCTGCTCGAAACCCGGTCGCTCACGAAACTTTATCCGGATGGCGACGTGCATGCGCTCGAGGATGTCACGGTCGGCTTTCACGAGCGGGAATACGTCGCCGTAATGGGCCCCAGCGGCAGCGGAAAATCCACGCTGCTGCACCTGCTCGGGGCGCTGGACCGCCCCACCTCGGGTGAGGTTTGGTTCCAGGGAAAACCAATCTCCTCATGGGGATCGCTGGATCGCTTTCGCTCCGAAAAAATCGGTTTCGTGTTCCAGTCGTTCTGCCTGCTCCCGACGCTGACCGCTTGCGAGAACGTGCAGATCCCGATGTTCGAAGGCCCATTGACCGTTCGCGAGCGGGCGAGCAAAGCGGCCGGTCTGCTGGATGCCGTCGGCATGAGTCACCGCGCGTCACATTTGCCAACACGACTCTCGGTCGGCGAGCGGCAGCGGGTTGCCATCGCGCGCGCACTGGCCAACGATCCACCCATCCTGCTGGCCGACGAACCCACCGGCAACCTCGATTCCCGAACCGGCGAAGAAGTACTCGATCTGTTTGCACGACTCCACCGCGAACGAGGCATGACGCTGATCGTGATCACGCATGGCCAGGACGTAGCTCAGCGATCGCACCGCGTCGTAACGGTGCGCGACGGACGCATCGTCGGGGATTGCCCGGCGGGCGGCAGCCGGTAGCAGCCGTTTCCGGTAGGCCGGCAGGCAGTGTTCATCCGTGGCCTCCTTTTTTGCGGCGATTCCCGTCGACAGTAGCGAATTGGTCGACTTTGCCGGTTATTCCGCCTCTGTCGACGATGCGGGTTCTGCCGTTCGAACGGGTCGGATCGACTGGAATCACCCGCCCGCCCCGCTCCGTCGTGTGTCGGATGAAGGAGTGGGAAGGCCTGTACCGATACCACGTCAGGGAACGGTTCTATCGATCGTGCGCAAGAACCGCGATGTGCGGCCTTCGGCCATGGCTTTGAACCAGTGCGGGGTCTTGAATCCGTGCGTGCTCATTCGATCGGCATTCTCTTGTTGCTGTCGCTATTGACGGGATGCCGTCACGTCCTCCGCACGGACAGCACGATCAGCGTCCCGCAACCGATCAATGCGGTTGTCACCGCGGACCTGCAGGCGAACGACCGCGGCCCCGTGACAACGTGGGTAGTCTCCGGCGACCCACGCTGCTGCCCGGCCCACATCGCCGTGCTGGATATCGACGGTCTGCTGGTCAACGCCAACATGACGGGCGTTTACTCGGCAAGCGAGAACCCGGTATCGGTGCTTCGCGAGAAACTGGACGCGATCGCCCAGAACCCGTGCACGGCCGCAGTCGTTTTGCGCATCAACAGCCCAGGCGGCGGAGTCGCCGCGACTGAAATCATGTGGCACGAGCTGCGGCTGTTTCGGTCGCGGGTCCCGGTCCCGATGGTGGCCTGCCTTCTCGATGTGTCCACCGGCGGCGGGTACTACCTGGCGACCGTGGCCGATACCATCGTCGCCTATCCCGGTACGATCGTTGGCGGCATCGGCGTCATCCTGAACTCGTACAACATGCAGGACACTTTGGCCCAGTTCAACGTGCTCGACCAGTCGGTCAAAGCGGGCGAAAACATCGACATGGGCAGTTCGTTGCGCGCCATTTCGCCGGAAACCCGAGCCTGGCTGCAAGCCATGGCGGACGAATACCACCGCAGCTTTCAGGAAACCGTATACAAGCAGCGTCCACAGGTGAGCCGCGACGACCCGACAACGCTCGACGGACGTATTTTCACGGCGAATCAGGCCATGCAGCGAGGCTTGATCGACCGGGTCGGAACCCTGGAAGATGCCATCGCTATCGCGTGCCAGCGACCGACGTCCGAACTGTGCGTGGTCATGTACCACCGATCCGCCGATCCTGCACGCTCGGCTTTCGCGATCACCTCTAATTCGCCCGCGACGAGCAGCCTGCTTCCGATCAGTGTCCCGGGCCTCGAACGATCCCGCCTTCCCACGTTCCTGTACCTGTGGGAACCCGATCCGACTCTGGAACGCGCGAAGAGCTATTGAGTCTGGAGTCTGGAGTCTGGAGTCTGGCATCCGGCATCCGGCTACTGGCTACCACCATCAACCAAGTTGTAGTTAATGGCGCGCGCCCCGGTTATGGGCATTACACCCACAGCGACTCGAGTTTCGGGTCGCGTCGCACCTTGCGCAACCGCCGCCGACTTGTTCCCACGCCTCCCAATCCGCCCATTCTTGCGGTGCGTCGCAGACGATTGTTGAAAATCCCGTGCCAATGCGCAACCGGATCACCCTGTTGGGCTCACTGAGTGCGGAGCACAGCAGCAATAACGAATCGTAAGTCGCGTTGGCATCATAATTTCATTGCGAATTGAAATTGTCGTTGTGACACTGAACCACCACCGCCTGGAAGGCGGTGGGTTCGATGCGGAATGGTGAGCGGCGGACTGAAGTCCTTCGCTCACGCTTTCGTGATTCGGAAGTTGTCGCCCCCGTCGTCGGGCTCGGTGCCGTCTTGGTGTTTCAGGTACTCCATGATCACCTCATCCGTTACGTTCCCGCTGCTGGCGACGAAGTATCCTCGGGCCCACAGGTGCCTTCCCCAGAACTGTTTCTGGATGTGCTTGAACTCCATCATCAACTTCCGCGAACTCTTGCCCTTGAGATACTGCACGATCTTGCTGGGCGACAGGTTCGGCGGACACGACAGGAACACGTGGACGTGGTCACGGGACACTGCGCCTTGCAGGATTTCAATGTCGTTCGTGCGGCAAACCTCGCGTACCAACTCCCGCAGCCGCAGTCCGACCGCGCCCACCAATACCGGTTTGCGGTATTTGGTGACCCACACAAAATGGTATTTCAGATCGTATCGAGAATGCGGGCCGCTTCGGTAGTTTTCCATGGCGACCCATCCTAGCACTCCAAGCGGAAAACCTAAAGGATTCGCCTGAAGGCGAGGGTTTTAGACCCATCGTGGAGACAATAAACTGTGGATTTGGGGAGTACGGCAGATAACTCTCGATCTGAGGAGGTGTCCCGTGGGATTTTTTGCACGCATTTCCGACCTGCTATCCGCGAACGTGAACGATCTTCTCGACCGCGCCGAGGATCCCGAGAAGATGGTGAAGCTCCTCGTGGTCGAGATGGAGGAACATGTCGAGACGGCGCGGCAGGGGGTGACCAAGGCGATCGCCGGCGAGAAACAGCTTGAGACGAACCTGCAGAAAAACCGTCATGAAGCCGAGCAGTGGCAGGCCAAGGCCAAGTCGGCGCTGGACCGGGGCGATGAGGACCTGGCGCGAAAGTGCCTTCAGCGCAAGAAGGACTTTGAGCGGATCGCGGATAGCCTGCTGCCGCAATGGGAAGTTGCCCGCAGGACGAGCGACGCGCTGAAAGCTGACTACCGCCGTCTGGAGGAGAAGCTCGAAGAGGCGCGCCGCAAGCGAGACGTGCTCATCGCCCGCAAGCTGGCCGCCGAAGCACAGAAAGAGGTTGCCGGCGTTGCGCCGGCGATTACGAAGGCTCAGCAGAGCTTCTCGAAGTTCGACCGCATGGAGAGCAAAATCGAACAAATGGAGGCAGAGGCCAAGGCCATTCTGGAACTTTCGACCGAGCACAACGACTTGGGTCGCGAGGTGGAGAGCCTCCAGCGCCAAGCGGAGGTCGATGACGAACTGGCCGCAATGAAAGCCGAGATCAAGAAAGCAAAGGAAGGCAATTCCTGACTCCGGGGCATTCATAGGATCTCGAGCCGTTTCACTTCACGACACGGGAATCGATTCGCGACGCGCTGTTCATCGCTGATTCGTTCTCGGTGAGCGACAAGCGCATTACCTTGCCGGGAGACCCTGGAGATGGATGCTGCTTTCGCATGTACCAAGTGCGGCGTTGCCAATCCGCGGTACCGATTCTGGTGCCGATCATGCGGAGCCGACCTGAGTTGCTCGAGTGAGTCTGCGATTTTCGCATTCGAGAAAGAACTCGTCGCGTCGTCTGAATTGTACGATCGCGTACTGGCGGACCTGACGAACCTCTATCGCCGCGGCGAGTCCACCGAAGCGATTTACCAGACGATTTTCGGCTTCTATTTTGAACGCCGTCAGGCGGCGACTGCGCTTCGAGGCAGCATCGTCCGCTTCCGTCAACTGGGGCGATTAGATTCAGCCCCGGCAAACGAGTTGGATGTCGCATCGCGAGATCTCCAGACGACGCTCGGCCGCTACCCCCGCGTGGAACTGCTAGGTTGTCTGGCCCAAGAGGTAAGCGACGAGATTTCGCGGCGCAAGGCAGAACTGGCGAAGAAGACCACAGTCAGCGAGCTGATCGCGGCCTTCCGATCGTGCTCGGACCCTGCGGTACGTGAAAACTATCTTAAGCGGGCGGCAGCGATCGCGCCGAACGATGCGAACCTTGCCGCAGCCTTAGAGGAACTGCGAGCCAGTCAAACGCAGGCGCTGGCCGGCGCACAACGACCCGCGAAAATCGCCGCCGCGCCGGCCGAGTTCGAAGCCGCAGCGGGTACCGCCACACCGTCCGCCGCGACCACCGGACCGGAACCGATTACGGCCACGGTCGTCGAATCCCGCATAACTCCGCCTTGCGGGCCTCCAACGACGAGTTTCGCCGAAGCCGAAGAGGAGACTCCCAGTCCAACACATCGATTCGTCGAAGCAGCCTCCGAATGGTCAGCGGTATTCAAGCCGTTTCTTCTCGACAATGTCGGCTGGTTCGTTGGGGCATTTCTGATCGTCGCGGGATTCCTGGTTCTGATCGCGGCATTCTGGCGCAACATCGGCGCGAACCCGATTCTGATGCGGTCGCTGGTCTTCTGGTCTCTTGCCGTGACCACGGGGATCTTCTTCTCGCTGGCCTACTTCATGCGCCGCAAGTACCCGCAACTCGAAACTTCGAGCAATGTGCTGCTGATCATCGTGGCACTGCTGATTCCTCTGATATTCGCGGCAGCTGCAGTCACCACTCTTGCCCCCTCAGCCAGTGCGAAACTCGCAAGTCCCAACACGACCGACATCAGGAGCCAGCTATGAACGACATGGCCGTACTCGTTGGCTCTTTTTATGGCGCGATAGCGATAATCGCAGCGTATGTAGTGTCGATGGTTGCTTCCGGCTTGTTCGCACGCTCGTTTTACCGCATCTATGCGAGGGTGCTGATCGGCATCTGCTCGATCATGATGTTTGCGCCGCTGTTGAAGTGGATGTCACCGCATCCGATTTCGACGCGAATTCTGCTCACGCTGACGGGATATCTTGCCGCCGGCGTGCTTGCATACGGCGTAGTCCGATTCAATCGTGAATACATGAAGACCGTGTTTCTCGGGCGCAGCCTCACCGCATACTTCACATTCGGCACGCTCGCCAATGCCATGGTGATTACGCTGGTGATCTTGCACGTTGCTGCGTGTCCGGAGGGACTTCGCTCGCGCACCTTCGGGCTCGCACATTACGCTCCGCTGCTCATGCTCCTGGCGGCACTGGTGTTCCACACCGACATTTACCTGAAGGCGGCGACCGACAGCGCGAGACAACTGAGCCGTTTCACGTTTGTCGGGTACGCGATTGCGTTGGCGGCTGTTCTCATCTCCACTCTGCCTTTTATCAGTCGCGCGCTGAAGTCGCTGGCTCTTGCCGGGCCTCAGGACGAATTCCTGGCCAACTTCAGCTGCGCCCAGACGCTGTTGCTCGCGATTCTGGTCTTTGGCGCTCTCGCCTGGAAACTGGGCACAATCCCGCCGCTCTATGTGATGATCGCGGCGATTTGCGCCGAGTACTACGTGCTGGTTACCCAATGGTGCATCCGCGGCGTGGGCGAATGGCCGGGGCTGGGTCCGTCGGTTTTCGCGCTCGCATCCCTGCCCCTGCTGGCCGGTCTCGGAATCTGTGTCGCTCAACTCAGGAGACTGGATCGAAAACGCGAAGCAATTCGGCGCATTGCCGAAGGCGGCCAGTCTGCGGCAGAGAGCACCCCGAGTTCGAAGGTCATTACGCCGGTGCTCGTCGTGTATTGGTGCCTGGCGGCCGTGATGGTCGGTGCGACGCTCTGGACGCGATTCGATATCCGGGTGCAAGGCTGGTCGCCGGCGTGGCTGGCAGCGACCTTTGCCGCCATGGCCATTTACGAACTGGCCTGCACGGTGATGCTGCGGGAACCCTTGCGAATTTATGCCGCAGCAATTCTCCTCGCGCTGGCGGCACTGATCGGGATAGTACCAGCGGCCGGCACATCGTCGGCCCTGATCCTCGCGAGCCTGGCGCTGGGCTGGTGCGTTCTGTCGGTTTTAGGCAGCGCCGTTTCGCTAAAACGACCGTACCAGAGCGCGCTGGCGGACGTCGGTACTATCAGCGGCGTGGTCTCCCTGGCCCTCGTCGCGTGCCGGCAGTTCTCGCCGTTAGGCGGCGAAGGACCCTACAACTTCGGTCCCGTATCCTCGGTCTATGACCTGATATCCCTGGCGGTGGCCGCCGCGGCCATGGTGCTCGCCACGCGGCAGTACCGCTCGAGACTTCCGATGTACGGCGTCGTGCTCGCGGCCATCCTGGTAAATCCGATGCTGAGCGCGGGAATCGGGCTGGCCGTCTGCATGGCAGGCGAACTAATACACGCCGTGGGAAAGAAACGCACCTGGCGGACGGACGATCAGCCGCTGCCATTCATGAACAGCGGGCCTCTTCCGTTTTCCGACACTCCGCCGGAGCTCTATGCGAGGCCCTTGTCACAGGGCACCTTGCCCCTGGCTTTGTTCGGACTCGCCTTATCCGTCAGCCACATCGTCCGACTCGATCTGACGCCGTCCGCTATTGCCGGCACCGCCGCATCCGCAATCGTGCTCGGAGTGCTCACGCGCACCATGCGTTGGGTATGGCTGTACGCGTTGGCACTCGCCTGCGCGTGTCTGGCAATTCACGCCGAGGCCTGCCGGTGGATCGGCACGCCGACCACGGTTGACAACGTCAGCCGGCACATTTTGTTGCTGACGGTTATCTCGCTTGTCGGCTGGCTGATTGCGATATCCTACTCGGCATGGTGCGACTTCTGGCTCAGGCGCGTTGCCGAAGAAAGGGAAGAGGCTATTCGGCAGCGCAAGTCGTTCTATGCCGGTGTGCTCTACGGTGCAACGCTGGCCGCCGGCACGGTGGCAACCGCCTCGCTCGGCATCCTGACGCTTTCCCGTTACTCGGCACCGGTTCCGGCTTTCTGGGTGCCCGTTGCCACGGGTATCTGTGCGGCAGTTCTTTTCGCACTCTGCGGAGCCACCTATCGCTCATCGGCGCCGCTCATGCTGTCGATGGCCGCTTTCTGCCTGACAAGCTACAACATCGTCGGTCTGTGTTCTTTCGGGTATCGCAGCACATACGATGCCCTGGCACTGGCAGCGATTGCTTTGATCTGCGCGGTCAAATCGACGGCCATACGCAGGCTTTTCCCCGCGCCAGACTCGTCATCTCCCCAAAAGGTCCGGCGATTTGCGGAATACGCGAACCTCTGGGTAGCCCCCCTCGAGCTTGTTTCGATCTTCCTTCCTTTCGTCGCAGTGGCGCATGCGTTGAACTGCTGGGGCGTCGAGGCGGTCCAAAGCCTGGTACTGATCGTGCTGTACCTTGCCGCAGCGGTCTGGCTTCTGAGTACCAGATCCGATCGCGAGGGCCTCTCGACAATCCTGGCCCGCATCGCTGGGCAGGAAAACCCCGCGCAGCGCAGCGGACAAATGCAGCGGGACGAGCGTATTGTGCTCACGCTGCTGACGATCGGCATGTTGTATTTCGCAGTGCATGCAACGGCCCAAACCGTGCTGGCCTCGCACTTCACATCGGCACGGGAACAGATCCTTGCCTGCCACGTCCTGGTCGCCGGAGTTGTTTCAATGCTGGGCTGGGCGATAGCCTCGGTTTGCTCGGCGCAAGGCAGCAGACGCAGTCTCCGGGACGCAGCGGTAGAGGCATCTTCCGGCACGGAGCAAGTTTCGTTCTACGCGCCGATTCTCTATCTCACGACAACCTGCGCA